>JAICRZ010000114.1 GCA_025937135.1 Thermoleophilaceae bacterium | reverse complement strand
CCCGGTGCTCGTCACGCTGGCGTTCGCCGGGCTGGTGCGCCCGGAGGCCTGGGTGCTGTCCGGGCTCTACTGGCTGTGGCTGTGGCGCGAGTCGACGCCGCGCCAGCGGGTGCTCTACGCGCTGCTGGTGGCCTCGGCGCCCGTGCTCTGGTGCCTGATGGACCTGATCGTGACCGGCGATCCGCTGCACTCGCTGCACGGCACGTCGAACCTTGCGATCGAGAACGGGCGGCGGCGCTCGGTGCCGCAGGTGCCGCGCTGGACGGCGCAGTACTACGCCTTCGCGCTGCGCGAACCGCTGATCATCGGGGTGCCGATCGGGATGTTCTTCGCCTGGCGCTTCAAGCGGCGCGAGATGATCCTGCCGCTGGCAGTCGTGATCGCGATGACAGCCGTGTTCGCGATCGGGCCGATCTTCGGGCTGCCGCTGATCGGCCGCTACCTGCGCACGCCGGCGATCTTCCTCACGCTCTTCTACGGCCTCGCGGTGTTCGGCTGGATGCTGCTGCCGCGGGAGTCGAGCGAGCGGCGTACGTGGAAGGTGGTCGGCGTGGTCGCGGCGCTGCTGTCGGTGGCCTACATCCCGTGGCAGGCGGGGCAGCTCTCGGGCCTGCACACGCGCGCGGTGCGCGAGGGCGCGCTCTACCGCGACCTCGAGCACGCCGCGCAGGCGCCGGTCGTGCGCAGCGCGTTCAAGCGCTGCGCGCCGCTCACGGCGGGCGACCACCGGCCGGTCCCGTACACGCGGTGGTGGATCGACGGGGACCCCGGCTCGGTGAGCACGGTGGAGAAGGGCGCGCACGCGCCGGGCGGGCTCTACCTCGTGCCGCGTCGGACCTTCATCCCGCGCTGGTTCTACACGGTGAACATCGGCCTGGCCACCAAGCCGCCGCCCGCCGGCTACCGCGCGATCTTCCAGGACCGCTCGTGGCGGGTGTACGCGCGGCCGGGCTGCTAGCCGGCGTTCAGATCGGCGGCCGAGCGGACGAGCGCCTTGAAGGCGTCCTCGTCGATGCCGTCGCCCTCGTACAGGTCGATGGCGCGCCTGGCGTTGCCGTCGAGGCTGGAGTTGAAGAGCCCGGCCGGATCGTCGACGGAGGCGCCCTTCATGAAGGTGAGCTTGACCTTGTCCTTGTAGGTCTCGCCGGTGAGGATGATCCCGCCGGCGGACCAGACCGGCACGCCCGAGGGATTCGACGGCTTACGCCACTTGATCTCCTCGACCACGTCGGGCACGGCCTCCTTGATGAGGTCGCGTACGCGGTCGAGCGTCTGCTGTCGCCAGTCGCCGGGCATGCGCCTACAGGTCCTCCATCGTGAACGCGTCCTCGCCGACGTCGAGGAACTTCGTGTACGCGTGCACGATCGATTCAGGGTCCGACTGCATCCGCAGCTCGCCCTTGTGCATCCAGATCGCGGTGTCGCAGAGCTGCTCGATCGAGCCGAGCGCGTGCGAGACGAGCACGATCGTGCGGGCCTGGGCGCACAGCTCGCGCATCTTCTCGAACGACTTCTTCCTGAACTTGGCGTCGCCGACCGACAGCGCCTCGTCGATCAGGAGGATGTCCGGGTCCATGTTCACGGCGACGGAGAAGCCGAGCCGCCCGTACATGCCGGACGAGTAGGTCCGCATCGGCATGTCCATGAAGTCCTCGAGCTCGGCGAACTCGACGATCTCGTCGTACTTCGCGTGGAGCTGCTCGCGCGAGAGCCCCGCGGCCAGGCCGCCGAGGATCACGTTCTCGCGCCCGCTCAGATCCCTGTTGAAGCCGACCCCGAGTGCCAGCAGCGTGGAGACGCGCCCGTGCACCTCCACCCGGCCCACCGACGGCGGCAGGATGCCGGCCATCGTGCGCACGAGCGTGGACTTGCCGGCGCCGTTCGCGCCGACGATGCCCAGCACCGACCCCTGGTGCACCTCGAGCGAGACGTTCTTGAGCGCCTCGACCTCGCGCACCACCCGCTCGCGCCGGCCGAGCCGCAACAGCGTGCTCTTGAACGTGGGCTTGCGCTCGAGCGACGTCCGGTAGGTGACCGAGACGTCCTCCACGCGGATCGTCGTGTCCGCGCCAGGCGCGTGCGGTGTCGCGGGGCTGGCTGTCTCAGAGACGGACAGCGAAATCACGCTCCCTGGACATGAAGAACAGCGCTCCCGTCACGAGCAACCCGGCGCCCCAGGCCAGGCCCACGAGCATGTCCACCGGCGGCGGCGCGTGCCCCTTCTGAAGCACCTCGCTCCAGGCCGCCAGCGGCGAGCCGATCGGGTTCGCCTTGAGCAGCCAGTTCCAGTGGTTGGGGATCTCGTTGGCGTAGTAGAGGATCGGCGACGCGTACATCCAGATCCGCAGCACGTATGGCAGGAAGCTCTTGACGTCGCGGAAGTACACCTGGAGCGCGGCTACGAACATCGAGACCCCGGCCGCGGTCATCGCGATGGTCAGCACGATGGGGATGACCCACAGGTCCGCGAGCGTGACGGGCAGTCCCGAGATCAGGTGAATCGGGATGTAGATGAAGAACGTCGGGACGAAGCGCTTGAACGCGGTGATCACCGTGGACAGCGGCAGCAGGATCCGGGGGAAGGCGGTGTTCAGGACGAGCCGGCCGCCGCCTGTGACCGACTTGACGCTCTCGCGCACCGCACCCGAGAAGAAGTAGTAGACGAAGATGCCGCCCACGAGGTGGGCGAAGAAGCCGTGCGGCCGGTGCCCGTGGCGCAGGATGTCCACGAGCAGGAAGTAGACGAACGCCAGGAGCAGCGGGTTGAGCACGAGCCAGAGCTGCCCGAACGCCGTCTCGAAGTGCTGCGCGCGGAGGGTCGTGCGCGAGAGCTCGAAGGCGAACTCGCGCCGCCGCCACAGCTCGCGGACGTACGGACCGAGCGGCGGGATGCCGACGCGGTGCGGCTCGTAGACGTGCTGCTCGCCCTCCCACTCGACGTGGCGCTCCTCGCCCTCTCCCGGGGGGACGATGTCGCGGGCGGTTGTCTCGATCTCGGTGGTCATCGTCGCGTTCGAGGCTAGATCACTGGGGGCCGGCCGGCGCGGGTCATGCGCCAGAGTGTGCGAGCGCTCAACTTCCCGCGGCCGCCGCACGGGCCCCGCATTCCGTCGCGATACCCGCGCGCCGCCGCTCGCATGTCGCCGAGCGAGCGCAACATCCGGGGCGCCGTGCGTAGCGCGAACGTGCCCACGTACAGCGCGCCCAGCGGGAATGGAAGATAGCGACGCGCGAGCCAGACGCGGTTGCGCGCGCCGTAGTAGTTCGAGTAGCCGTGGCGCGTGGGGGCGGGCACGGGCAGCGGGTGGAGCACCGCCAGGTCGCCGCGGTAGAGCACGCGAAAGCCCGAGTCCATCACGCGCCAGGCCAGGTCCACGCCCTCGTGCACGAACTCGAACTCGCCCGGCCAGCCGCCCACGGCGTCGAACACGCGCCGTGGCATCGCCACCGCTCCCTCCCAGACGAGCGTGACCTCGCCGCTGCGCGTCCGCGTTCCGGCGCGCAGGCGCGGCACCCAGTCGCGCGGCCCGTCGCCGCCCTCGCGCGCGTCCACGCGCAGCTGGATCAGGCCCACGTCGGGCTGTTCGTCGAACGTGCGGGTGAGCGCCGCCAGCGTGCCCGGCTCGATGACCGCCGCGTCCTCGTCGAGGAAGAAGAGCAGCTCGCCGCGCGCGTGCGGGACACCCGCGTTGCGCCCGGCCGGGATGCCCACGTTCTCGGCCAGCCCGACACCCCGCACCCCGTCGGGCAGCCCTGCCGGCTCCCACGCCTGCCCCACGACGACCACGTCGAGCTCGACGCCCTCCTGCGTCAGCAGCGACTCCACGGCCATGCGCAGCTCCTCGGGCCGGCGGCCCATCGTCAGGACCACGCAGCCGAACGAGGGCGTCATCGCAGCCGGCTCGACGCGAGCACCGCCACGAGCCGCCCCGCCGCGGTCACGGCGCCGATCGCCACGAGCGCCACCACCAGGAAGCGCGTGGCGCCCACGATCTCGGCGACGAGCGCGAGCAGCGTGAGCTCCATCGCAACGAACACACGGAAGAAGGGCGCGAACGACAGCGCCCGGCGCACGGCGCGAAGGCCGCCCGCGCGTGGCGAAGCCACCGCGACCGTGTCCTCAGCGGGCGGCTTGCCGGACTCCGCGCGGGCGACGGTCACGAGCGCGCCCCAGCCCTTGATCAGCAGCTGGAGCACCGCGGCCAGGCAGCCGAGCGTGGTCCAGCCGCCGAGCGAGTCCCAGCCGCCGTCGGCGCGGATGCCGAGCGCGATCGGCAGCGCCGTCTCGGTGAGCCAGTGCCCGACGCGGTCGAGGTAGATGCCGACCGGCGACTTTCGGTCGAGCCAGCGCGCCAGCTCGCCGTCGGAGCAGTCGAGCAGGATCTGGAGCTGGATCAGCAGCACCGCGCCGATCACCGGGATCACGCCCGGCAGGGTGAGCACCGCGGCCGCGATCAGCCCGTCGGCGATCATCAGCCAGGTGACGCCGTTCGGCGTGAGCGGCGTGTGCAGCAGCAGGCGCGTCAGGTACGGCGAGAGGCGGCGGATGTAGAGCCTGCCCGCCCAGTGCTCGCCGCTGTTGCGCGCGAAGATCGAGGCGGGCTGGGTGGCGGCGCGCAGCTCAGCGACCGTAGGCCTCGCCGTACGCACGGACACGCTCGCTCACCTCCTCCTCCCCCATGTCGAGGTGCTCCAGGATCGTGTAGCGGTCCGGCCGGGTCGACGGCGCCCACGCCACGGCCTGGGCGAACTGCTCCTCGCTGAGGCCGAGGTCGGCCGGCGTGCGCGGGAGGTCGTGGCGGCGCAGGCAGATGTCGATGTCGCGCGAGAGCACGTCGTCGCCGGACAGGAACGCGCTGAACAGCGCGGCTGCGCCCGCAAGCTCACCGTGGCCGCTCGTGCCGGGAAAGAGGTGGTCGATCGCATGCAGGATCTCGTGCTCGCCGCCGCTGCACGGGCGCGACGAGCCGGCCGTGGCCATGGCGAGGCCGGACAGCACGAGCGCCTCGGCCAGCGCCAGCAGGAACGACTCGTCCTCGATCGTCTCGTCGCGGTTGAGCACGGCCATCGCCGCCGTGCGCGCGAAGGTCACGGCCACGCCGTCGACGTACTCGCCGCGCGTGCGCTCGGCCAGGCGCCAGTCGGCGATCGCGGTTAGGTTGCTGATCACGTCGCCCACGCCGGACCGGCGCATGACCGGGTCGCTGCGCCGCACGTAGTCGAGGTCGACCATCACGGCGATCGGCATCTGCACGCCGTAGGAGTGCTTGCGCCCCTCCTCCTCGAGCGACGCCACCGGCGAGGCGATCCCGTCGTGTGAGAGGTTGGTGGCCACCGCGACCATCGGCAGCCCGAGCAGCGTGGCGGCGTGCTTGGCCACGTCGAGCGTGCGGCCGCCGCCGATCCCCACGAGCGCGTCGTAGAAGCCCGCGCGGAGCTGGCCGGCAAGCCCGCGCGAGGCGTCCACGGTGCCGCCCTCCACGGTGTAGATCTCGGCGTTGCCGAGCTGCGGGCGCAGCGTGGCTGCGATCTCCGCGCCCTGTCCCGGGCCGACGGCGATCGCCACGTGGCCGCCGCTCGATATCCGCCGGTCGGCGAGCAACGGCGCCAGCGACGCGATCGCGCCGGGGCCGATGTCGATGGCCAGCGGCGTGCCGACCATCCGTGTCAGCAGCGGCACGCGACCTCCCGTGCCCGCGCCAGGTCGGCGTGGTCGTCGACCTCCACCCACTCGACCGTCCCGATCGGCGCGGTGAACACGCGGCCGCCGCGGTCGGCCAGCTCCTGGAAGCCGTCCTCGTAGTAGAGCTGCGGGTCGCGCCGCCAGGTGGCCTCGAGTGCGTCCGCGAGCGCCTGCGCGGCGTGCGGCTCGATCAGCGTCACGCCGATGTACTCGCCCGCGGCGCTCGCGGGGTCGAGCGACTTGTGGATGCGGTCGAGCAGCCCCTCCTCGGTGAGGTGAACCTTCATCTCCTCCTCGCCGAGCGATTTCTCGTCGTCGATCGCGATCACCACGTCGTCACCGCCGCCGCGCGCCTCGAGCAGCCGCTCCTGCACCGAGGCCGGATGCACGGTGTCGCCGTTGGCCATCAGGACGCCCTCGGCGAACAGGTCGCGCGCGCACCAGAGGGAATAGGCGTTGTTCCACTCCTCGGCCTTCGGGTTGAAGACGAGCTCGACCTTCACGCCGTGGCGCTCCTCGAGCTCCGGCACGCGCTCCTCGATCCGGCCGGCGGCGAAGCCGGTCACGATCGCGACCTCCTCGAGCCCGACCGTCGCGAAATTTCCGAGCGCCACGTCGAGGATCGTGCGGTCGCCGTCGACCGGCAGCAGGGTCTTCGGCAGGTCGGCCGTGTCGTCGCCGAGCCGCCGGCCCGCGCCTGCGGCGAGCACCATTCCGATCACTGGATTTCGTCCTCCTCGTCTTCGTATAGACCTGCTTCGCCCGCCATCCGCGTGAAGCGGCGCCAGCTCGCGGCGCTCTCCGTGGCGTACACGAACGCGAGCAGCGCGGCCGCCACGAAGAACCCGGCTGGCAGCGCGCCCGCGAGCAGCAGGATCAACGCCAGCACGAGCCGTCCGTCCCAGCCTCCGAAGCCGAGCCAGGCGGGCGGCGACACGCCCTGGTGGCGGAGACGGTAGACGAGGTCGTAGAGGCGGAACGTCAGCACCGCGAGATAGGCGAACGCCGCGGGCAGCGACGACTGGCCGGCATTGGCCGCGATCCAGACGACTCCGGCGTACTCGCCGAGGCGCAGCGCGGGCGACGCCGCCCAGGCGAGGCGGCCGCCGTGCGGCGCACCGCTCGAGGCGCCGGCCCACAGCACGAACCAGGCGACCGCGGCCGCGATCAGGCCGTTGGACGCGCCGTCGCCGGTTGCCGCGATCGCCACTGCGAGCGGCAGCCCGCCGACCAGGATCGGCACGATCGGTGGCAGCGGCGGGCGCAGCCGCGCGAGCGCGCGCGCGATCGGGCCGTCGTCGCGGTAGAGCTCGATCATCGGCTGAGCGCCCTCAAGAGGCGGCCCGGAAGCGAGTACGCGACGGCCACGCCGCCCCACGCGAGCAGCACGACGAACGTCACGCGCGGGCTCCAGATCGCGGCGGTCAGCGAGATCACGAAGAAGCGCTCGCCGATCGGGAGCGCGATCACGCGCTTCAGCCAGAGCACGCCGGGCAGCCGGTCGAGGCGACGCCAGAAGCCGAGGAAGCGGCGCGCCGAGCCGGGCTCGTCGACTGCGGGAGCGCGCAGACCGTCGTCCGCCTCCTCCAATGGCCGCCGCGCCGCGGCCGGCGGTGGCGTGCGCTCGGTGGCGCCGTAGGAGAAGTCCATCGCGTGGCGGCTCGTCTGGAGCGTGAGGGCGGCGGCGGCGAGCACCCACACCGGGTCGCCGGCGGCGCTGGCGCCGATCGCCAGCCCGCCGAAGACGAGGTACTCCTTCGTCCTGTCGAAGATCGAGTCGAGCCACGCGCCGAGCTTGGAGAACTGGCGCGTGTAGCGCGCAAGTTGGCCGTCGACGCAGTCGGTCGTGAACGCGGCCTGGAGCAGCACCGCGCCGGCTATCTGGCCCCAGCGCTCGCCGGTCGCGAACGCCGCGGCGGCGAGCAGGCCGACGAAGAGCGAGGCCGTGGTCACCTGGTTCGGCGTGAGGCCGCGGCGTGCGCACCAGCGCGCGATGTGCTTCGAGTACGGGCTCACGAAGAACGTCGTGAAGAAGCCGTCGATCGGCTTCACCGCCGAGTCGAGCAGCGCACGCTCCTCGTCGTGCGCGCCGATCTCCGCGCGCGCCCGGCGCACCGCGTCCGGCGAGAGCGGCCGCGCCCAGAACAGCTCGCGCAGCCAGCTGTGCGCGAGCTGCATGCCGTCGCGCACGAGGCCGGTGAGCAGCAGCGCCGTGGCGTCCTCGGGAGCCGCGACGGGCTTGCGCGCGAGCTCCTCGCGCCACGAAGGCGGAAGCGGGCCGGACGTGAGCGCGGCCAGCCGGTCGGCGACCGACGCCAGCTGCTCGCGCCCCGCGGGCGCCACCTTGACGACGCCGAGGAAGGCGCTGCGCGGGCGCTCGACGCGGTGGTAGGGCGAGGCCGCACTCACCACGTGCACGCGGTTCGACCGGATGCCGTACGTGGACGGATCGGCCGGCTCGCCGGCGCTCGCCAGGATCCCGGTGGCGATGCGCGGGTCGGCCAGCAGTCCCGCGAGCGCCTCGCGCTGGGTGACCACGTCGGCCTGCGCCACCACCAGCGGCCCGGCCGCGCCGCGGGCGGCGTCGGCGATCGCCGCGAAGTCGCCGGACAGGCCGGGCGAGCTGATGACATCGACCGGCAGGCCGTCGAGCGACGCTCGCAGCGCGCCCTCGAACTCGGGGCGCGTGATCACGCGCGCCGAGCGGATGCCAAGGCCCGCGAGCTGCTCGACCAGCCGCCGCAGCACGGTGGCGTCGTCCCACGCGAGCCCCGCGGCGGGGCCGCCGCCGTCCGCCGCCGCGGTGGCCACGAGCACCGCCGCAGTATCTGAAAAACCGCTGCTCATCGCGAGAATCCGGGCGAGCCTAGCGTCCCTCGAGCTCCGCCAGCAGCGCGTCCCAGCGCGCGCCGATCGCGTCCAGCTCGTACTCCTGCGCCTTTGCGAGCGCAGCCCTGCCGTAGCGCCGCAGCCGCTCGCGATCGCCCGTCATGTCGATCAGCGAACGAGCCAGCGCGCCGACGTCGCCGTTCGGCACGAGCTCGCCGTTCACGCCCGGGTCGATGATCTCGCTCGGCCCGCGCGGGCAGTCGAAGGAGACCACCGGCAGCCCCTTGCTCATCGCCTCCACGATCACGAGGCCGAAGCCCTCGAAACGCGAGCTCAGCACGAACAGCGAGGCCGCGGCCATCTCCGCGCCGAGCGCCTCGGTCGCGCCCATCATCCGGACGCTGCCGCCGAGGCCGGCCGCGGCGATCTGCGCGTCGAGCTCGGCGCGCTTCGGGCCGCCGCCGAAGATCCGCAGCTCCCAGTCCGGCCGCTCGCGCGCCACCGCCTCCCAGGCGGCGATCAGGAGGTCGAAGCCCTTCTGCCCGGTCAGCCGCCCCGCCGCCACGGCCACGCGCGAGTCGAGCGCCGCCACGCCACCGTCCATCCGCGGCAGCGCGTTGGGGATCCGCGCGACGCGACCGCCCAGCAGCGCGCCGTAATCGCGCTCGTCCTCCTCGGTCAAGACGGTCAGCGCGCGGAGCCGCCCGTAGTGGCGGCGGACGTCCGCGGCCAGCGGCGGCCGGTGGGCGTGGAAGTTCATGTGCTCCTGGCCGATCGTCACGAGGCCCGGCGGGGCGAGGCGGCCGGCCATGAGGTTGAACGCGGGCCGGGTCGTGATCAGCACGCCGCGCATGCGCCGCAGCGCGCGCACGAAGGCGACGTCGGTCCAGAGCGACGCGCGCGGGTACGCGTAGTCGTACGGGTGGACGAGCAGGCTGGGCAACCTGCTCAACAGCCGCTGCGCGACGCTGCGCCGGACGCCGCCGCGCGTGTCCGCAAGCGCGCTCACGCGCACGCCCTCCGGCAACTCGATGAACGGCCGCTCGCGCGTGCGGCGCAGGCTCACT
>JAICRZ010000180.1 GCA_025937135.1 Thermoleophilaceae bacterium | reverse complement strand
CAGTACGAGCTGCACGACGACGGCTCGCTCACGCCGCTCCCCAAGCAGAACATCGACACCGGACTCGGGCTCGACCGCTTCGCCGCGATCCTCCAGGATGTGCCGTCGGTCTACGAGGTCGACCAGGTGCGGCCGCTCGTGGCCATCGGCGAGGAGCTCTCGGGCCGCAGCTTCGAGGGCGGCGACTACGCGACCCAGCGCGCGCTGCGGATCATCGCCGACCACGGCCGCGGCATGACATTCCTGCTGGCCGACGGTGTCGTGCCGTCGAACGAGGAGCGCGGCTACGTGCTGCGCCGGATCATGCGCCGCGCGATCCAGCAGGGCCGCGTGCTCGGAATCGACGACCCGTTCCTGCCGCGCGTGGCCGAACGCGTGATCGAGGTGATGGGCGACGCCTACCCGGAGCTCGAGCGCGAGCGCGACACGATCATGAAATGGGCGCTGGCCGAGGATGAGGGCTTCCGCCGCACGCTCGCGCAGGGTGAGCGGATGCTCGCGGAGGTCGTCCGGCGCGCGAAGGAGCAGGAGACGTCGTGGATCGACGCCGAGGACGCGTTCCGGCTGCACGACACCTACGGCTTCCCGTACGAGCTCACGAAGGAGCTGCTCGCCGAGGACGGCCTGGCGGTGGACGACCAGGGCTTCAACGAGCTGATGGAGCGCGCGCGCGAGGTGGCGCGCGGCGGTGCGAGCGTCAAGGACGCGGGCGGCGAGGAGCACGAGCTGGTGCTGTCGTTCGCGCGCGACGCCGGCTTCCCGACACGCTTCGTGGGCTACGAGGCCACCGAGTGGGAGACGCGCCTGGGCGCGGTCGAGCAGGCGAACGGCCGCCTGCTCGCCAAGCTCGAGGAGAGCCCGTTCTACGCGGAGGGCGGCGGCCAGGTGTCGGACTTCGGCGTGGTCGAGACGCCGTCCGGCCGCGCGCGCGTGGACCGCGTCTACCGGCTGGGCGACGACCAGGCCGTCTCGCTCGTGCTCGACGAGGGCGAGATCGGGCCGGGCGAGGAGGTGCGCGCCGTGGTCGACCGCGAACGCCGCCTCGCGACGATGTCCAACCACACCGCCACCCACCTGCTGCACGCCGCGCTGCGCCAGACGCTGGGCACGCACGTGCGCCAGGCCGGCTCCTACGTCGGCCCCGACAAGCTGCGCTTCGACTTCACCCACGGCGAGCGGCTGTCGCCCGAGCAGGTTGCGACCGTGTCCGGCCTCGTGAACGAGTGGATCGTGGCCACGCACCCGGTGCGCGCGCTCGAGATGCCGCGCGCCGAGGCGGAGAAGCTGGGGGCGATGGCGCTGTTCGGCGAGAAGTACGGCGACTGGGTGCGGATGGTCGAGATCGAGGAGGTCTCGCGCGAGCTGTGCGGCGGCACGCATCACGTCTCGAGCGCGGAGGTTGGGCTGTTCCACGTGCTGTCGGAGACCTCGAGCGCCTCGAACGTGCGCCGCATCGAGGCGATCACGGGGCCCGAGAGCGTGAACGAGTTCCGCCGCCGCGACCACGAGCTGCACGAGCTGGCCGCGATGCTGCGCGTGCCGGCGAACGAGGTCGTGAACGCGGTGCGCAGGCTTCAGGAGCAGGCGAAGGAGACGGCCAAGCGCCCGCGCGGCGCGGACCGCGAGCTTGCCGAGTCGCTCGCCGCCAGGGCGACCGAGCACGGCGGCATCAAGGTGCTCACCGAGGTGGTGGAGGTGCCCGACCAGAAGGCTCTGCTCGAGCTGTCCGACCGCCTCAAGCAGTCGCTCGGGGACAGCGCGGTCGTCCTCGGCACCGCGCACGACGGGCGCGTTCACCTGATCGCCAACTTCACCCAGGCCGCCGTCGAGCGCGGCGCCAAGGCGGGCGACGTCGTGCGCGTGGCGGCCACCGTCGCGGGCGGCGGCGGCGGCGGGCGCGACACGATGGCGCAGGCCGGCGGGCGCGACCCAGCCAAGCTCCCGGATGCGATCGCCGCGGCGCGGATCGAGCTTCAGAAGGCGCTGGGATGAGCCGCGTCCTCGCCCTGGACTTCGGCGACGCGCGCTGCGGCGCCGCGCTGTCGGACCCGACCGGCACGGTTGCCACCCCGCTCCAGGCGATCGAGCAGCCCGGCACCCGCCGCGGCCTCGAACGCGTCGCCCGCCTCGTGCGCGCGCGTGAGGTCGAGCGCGTGGTCGTCGGTCTGCCGATCTCGCTTTCGGGTGACGAGGGCCCGCAGGCCGCCCTCACGCGGGAGTGGGCGGCGAAGCTCGCCGACCGGCTCGAGGTACCGGTGGAGCTGCACGACGAACGCCTCACCACCCGCCAGGCCCAGCGCTCCGGCGGCTCGGCCGACCTCGATTCGCGCGCCGCCGCGCACCTGCTCGAGGCGTACCTCGCGACGTGACCGGCCCCCCGCCAGTACCCGGCCGTCGCTCGGAGAGCGACCGCGAAGCAGCGCGCCGCGCGCGCGAAAGCCGGCGCGACAGACCCCGCCCTGTCCACCGTCCACCGTCCACCGTCCACCGCCGCAGGCGCTCGCTCGCCCTCGCGCTGCTGGCGGTCGTGTGCGTGGCGATCGTCTGGTTCCTCGCGAGCCTCTTCCAGCCCCTCCACGGCAACGGCTCCGGCCACGTGGCCGTCACGATCCCGCGTGACGCGAGCGCCGGGCAGATCGCCGACCTGCTCGAGCAGAAGGGCGTCGTGTCGAGCTCGTTCTTCTTCCAGTTGCGCGCGACACTCGGCGGCAAGCGCGGCGACTTCAAGTCGGGCACCTACACGCTCGAGCGCGACATGACCTACGCCGACGCGATGACCGCGCTCACCACGGCGCCCGCCGCCACCGACGTCGTCTCGCTGGTCATCCCCGAGGGCAGGTCGCGGCGCGAGATCGCGCCCTCGATCAAGAGCCTCAAGGGCAACTACCTCGCCGCGACCAAGCGCTCACCGCTCCTGAACCCGGCGCGCTACGGCGCGAAGAACGCGACGAGCCTCGAGGGCTTCCTGTTTCCCGCCACCTACCAGATGAAGCGCGGCCAGAGCGTGAAGACGCTCGTCGACAAGCAGCTCACCACCTTCAAGCAGCGCTTCGCGACGGTCGACCTGCGCGCCGCGAAGAAGGTGAACCTGACGCCCTACGACGTGCTGATCATCGCCTCGCTCGTGGAGCGCGAGACGGCGGTGCCGGCCGAGCGCGGCGAGGTCGCGTCGGTCATCTACAACCGCCTTCACCAGGGCACTCCGCTCGGCATCGACGCGACCACGCGGTTCCAGTACAACGACTGGGTCGACCCGATTCGCGAGTCGTGGCTCCAGAGCCCGTCGGGGTACAACACGCGCATCCACGACGGCCTGCCGCCCGGGCCGATCGGCAGCCCCGGCCTCGCGTCGATGCGCGCCGCGGCCAGGCCGCCGAAGACGAGCTACCTCTACTACGTGGCGAACCCGTGCCGGCCCGGCACGCACGTGTTCCTGAAGACGCAGGCGCAGTTCGACGCCGCGGTGGCGCGCTACAACCGCGCCCGCGCTGCCGCGGGCGGCAAGGCCCCGAAGCGCTGTTGACGGCGCTCGCCGGCGTCCTCGGCTTCCCCGTCGCTCACAGCCGCTCGCCGGCGATGCAGAACGCCGCCTTCCGCGCGCTCGGCCTCGACTGGCGCTACGTGAAGCTGCCGGTCCCGCCGGAGCGCTTCGAGGAGACGGTCCGGGCGCTGCCCTCGAGCGGCTACCGCGGCGCCAACGTCACGATCCCGCACAAGCTGGCAGCACTCCAGCTCGCCGACGAGGCAAGTGACGCGGCGCGCGCGATCGGCGCGGCCAACACGCTGACCTTCACCGACGACGGGGCGATCCGCGCCGACAACACCGACGCCGGCGGCTTCATCGCAGCGCTGGGGGAGCCGGTGCGCGGGCGCAGCGCGCTGGTCCTGGGGGCCGGGGGAGCGGCGCGCGCGGTGGTGTGGGCGCTGCTGGACGCGGGAGCCGGCGAGGTGTCGGTCTGGAACCGGACGCCCGCGCGCGCCCGCGAGCTCGAGGGCGCCCGCGCCGTCGAGCTGCCGGAGCCCGCGGCGATCGTCGTGAACGCCACCTCGGTCGGCCTCCACGACGACGATCTGTCCGCGCTCCCGCTGGGCGCGCTCGGCACGCCGGAGATCGCGTGCGACCTCGTCTACCGCCCCTCCGGCCAGACGCCGTTCGCCGCGTGGGCAGCGGGGACGGGCGCCGCGCGGGTGGTCGACGGGCTCGAGGTGCTGGTCCAGCAGGGCGCGCTCAGCTTCCGGATCTGGACCGGCCGCGAGGCGCCGCTCGACGTGATGCGGGGGGAAATCTCAGGCCGCGCCTAAACCAGCGGGCCGCGCCTGCCGATAGAGCCGCTGATGGCGGTTCCGCGTCCAGTGCTCCTCGCTCTTCTGGGCCTCGCTCTGTGCGCCGCGGCCTTCATGGCCACGCGCGGCGCTCGCGAGCCCGGCGGCAGCTCCGTGGCCGCCGCTCCGGCGGCGCCCGCGCCCGTGCAGCACAAGGCGGCGCCGGCCAAGCACGCCGCGGCCGCCAGGCACGCGACCAAGGCGCCCGCCCACAGGGCCGTCGCCAAGCCGCAGCCCGCCGAGACGAAGCCGGCCACCGCCACGCAGCGGCTCGCCGTCAAGGTCACCAAGGCGCTCGCCCACGGCGACGCCGTCGTCTTCTTCTTCACCCGCGCCGGCGCCGCCGACGACACGGGCACCCGCGAGGCCGTCAGGGCCGTCGCGCAGCGCCCGCACGTCACGGTGGTCCGCGCCGGACTCAAGGATCTGACCGCCTTCCGCCCGGTCCTCTCGGGCGCGGGCGTCTCGCAGGTTCCCGCCGTGGTCGTCGCCCACGCCGGCAAGCCGGCTCGCCTTCTCGAGGGCTACGTCGACTCCGGCACCCTCCGGCAGACCATCGCGGACGCCTTGCGATGACCCAGGCCCAGCCGTCGCTAGAGCCCGTCGAGGCCCTGCCCGACGCCACGCCCAAGCCTCCCTCGGGCGACCTCGCCGGCATCACCGCTCCGCGCCGCCGCGGCGGCGCCGCCCGCTTCATCACCGACGTGGTGGTCGAGCTCGGCTTCGTGCCGAAGGAGCGCGTCGAGAAGGCGGTCGAGGAGAGCCGCTCCAAGGGCGGATCGCCCGAGGAGGTGCTCGTCGAGTCGGGTGACCTGTCGATCGACCATCTCGCCCGCGCCATCGCGGAGCGCTTCGGCCTCGACCACGTCGACCTGACCGTCTACAAGCCGGACCTGACCGCGGTCAACCTGCTCACCGCTCAGGCCGCGCGCCGCTACAACGCGATCCCGATCGGCTTCCATCAGTCGGGCACGCTGCTCGTGGCGATGGCCGACCCGTCGAACGTGCTCGCGCTCGACGACCTCAAGCTGATGACGGGCTACGAGGTGCGCCCGGTCGTCGCGTCGCGCGTGGACATCGCCGCGCTGATCGCGAAGATGAACCGCCTCGACGACGCCGTCGCGCAGGTGATCGACGGCGACGACGGCGAGGACGAGATCGTGGCCGAGGTGGTCGAGAGCGCGGCCGACGCGCCCACGATCAAGCTCGTCAACTCGATCGTCGCCCAGGCGATCGAGGACGGCGCCTCCGACATCCACTTCGAGGCCGGCTCCGCGCGCGACATGCGTGTGCGCTTCCGCATCGACGGCGTGCTCCACGAGACCACGACGATCCCGCGTCGCATGGTCCCGGGCGTCGTCTCGCGCGTGAAGATCAT
>JAICRZ010000239.1 GCA_025937135.1 Thermoleophilaceae bacterium | reverse complement strand
GTTCAGCGCGCGCACCGCCTCCAGCGCGGCCAGCACACCGAACACGCCGTCGAAGCGCCCGCCGTCGGGTTGGGTGTCGAGGTGGCTGCCCGCCATCACGGCCGGCCGGTCGGGGTCGCTGCCGGGGCGGCGGGCCAAGACGTTGCCCGTGCGGTCGGCGCGCAGATCGAGCCCGGCGTCGCGCGCCCAGCCGGCGAACAGCTCGCGCCCGGCGCGATCCCCGTCGGTCAGCGCGAGGCGCCGCGAGCCGCCGGCGGGCGTGGCGCCCACCTCGGCCATCGCCATCAGGTCGCCCCAGAGGCGGTCGCGTTGGACGGCGTCGCCCGCGGCGCTCACGCCGGGTCGCGCACCAGCTCCATCGTGGAGCAGTGCACGCCGCCGCCGTTCTTGTGGATCTCGTCGTAAGGGATCGTGACCACGTCGACCCCCGACTTCGACAGAAGTTCCGCCGTGCGCGGCGAGCCTTCGGCCATCAGCACGCGGCCCGGCCGCAGGCAGAGCAGGTTGAGGCCCCAATCCTCTCCGGCTGCGGCCTCGAACGTCTCGATGCCGAGCTCGCGCAGCGTGACGAGGAAGTCGTACGGGAGTCCCGCCGGGTCGATCAGCGCGCGATCCACGTCCACCATCGCGAGATGAAGGTCGATGTGGATGCTGTAGCCGGCGATCGGCACGCGGATGAGCTCGACGCCGATCAGCTCGAGCAGAACGCTGAGCTGGCGGAAGCCCTCCCCGTTGCAGCGGATCGAGGTGCCGAGCGCGGCGAGCCCCGGCCGCAGCTTCACGAACGAGCCGCCCTCGAGCGTGCCCGTGCCGGTGATCGTGCCGAGAATCGGCATCCCGGCCGCGGCCAGCGCGCGCGTGACGTGCGGCTCCTCCCCGCGGCGCATGCGCACGCCCATGCGGCCGACGATCGCGCCCCCGGGGACCGTGATGGAGGGGTCGCGCGTGTAGACGGACTTGACGAACGGCGGCCCGAGCGGCTCGACCACCACCACCTCCACGTCCTCCGCACGCAGAGCGTTGACGAGACCCTGGTGCTGGGACGCGACGAGCTCGAGATCCGGCGGCCGGCGGTCGGTCCAGTACCAGCGGCCGTCCGGGTCGACGAGCGCGCCGAGCTCCTCGTTCCACGCGTCCTCGCGAATGGCCTTGAGCTCGTCCCCGGGGGTGCGCACCATCACCCGCCGCAGCGCGCCAACCTCGTCGACGGCGCCGAACGGCGCGCCCCAGACGTCCGCCAGCTCCGCCTGGAACGGCGGCTCGGCGGCGCCCTCCATCGCGGCCTGATGTGCGTCAGGAACGCTCAATGACCACCCTGATCGTCTCGAGCTTGCGGTCGCTCGCCCCGCGCAGGCTGCCGCCGTGCTCCAGCGTGCTCTGGATGTAGTCGAGCAGGTCCGCGGTGAGGCGCTCGCCCGGCAGGACGTTCGGGATTCCCGGTGGGTACGCGGCGAGCGACTCGGCGGCGATGCGACCGGCCGCCTCCCGGAACGGCACCACCTCCTGCATCGCGAGATACGCCTCGCGCGGCGCCATCGCGAGCGCGCCCCACTGCGGCGGCGCGGCGAACAGTGTGTCCTCACGCTCGCTCGACGGCGGTAGCCGGTCCACAACCTGGCGGAGCGCATCGATCAGGCGCGCGCTCGAGCGCGACGCGTCCTCCCCCACGCCGAACACGGCCACGATCACGTTCTCCGCGTAGAGCTCGAGGTTGATGTCGGCGAGCTCGAGCATCAGCGGCGCGATCTGGTAGCCCGTCCTGCCCGTGCCGCGGACGTCGATGCACAGGCGCAGCGGGTCGTAGGCGAACACACCGGGGCTGCCGGTCATCCGTTCGTCGAGCACCTCTAGGCCCGGGATCTCGCGGATCGCCGCGCGCGCGGTGGCGAGCGCCTCGATCGTCTCGCCCAGCAGCTCCTCGCCGTGCACGGCGGCCTGCCGGCGAGCAGCATCGAGCGAAGCCGTGAGCAGCGAGTTGGGGCTCGTGGACTCGAGCAGCGTGACCGAGCGGTCGATCACGCGCTCGTCGAGAAGGTCGCCGTGGCCGAGGTGCAGCATGGCCGACTGGGTCATGCTGCCCACGATCTTGTGGGTGCTCGAGATCACGAGGTCGGCGCCCAGCGCGAGCGCGTGCTCGGGCAGGTCCGGGTGGAACGCGAGATGCGCGCCCCAGGCCTCGTCCACGATCAGCGGAACGCCGTGTGAGTGCGCGACTTCCGCGAGTGAGCGCACGTCCGCCACCGCGCCGAAGTACGTGGGCGACACCACCTGCGCCGCCACGGCGCCCGGGGTCTCACGGAACGCGCGGTCGAGCGACTCGGGCGTGAGGCAGTGCGCGATGAGCAGCTCCGGGTCGAGCTCGGGCGCGACGAAGGTGGGCCGCAGGCCAGAGATGACGAGGCCGTCGATCGTGCTCGAGTGCACGTTGCGCTGCACAACGATGCCGTCGCCCATCTGCGCGAGCGCCATGCACGTCACGTGGTTGCCCTGCGACGCGCCGTTGATCAAGAACCACGAGCGCTTCGCTCCCCATGCCTCGGCGGCAAGCTCTTGGGCGCGCTGGAACGGCGTCGGCTCCGGTCCCACGTCGATGCCCTGCATCAGCGCCGGGATGTCGAGCGCCAGAGCCGCTTCGCCGAAGGCCTCGCGCATCTCGGGATCGGCGCCGGGACCGCCCTTGTGGCCCGGCACGTGGAAGCGGCCCGGGTCGCGCCGGGCGTACTCGCGGATCGCCTCCAGATACGGGGCGCCCTCCGTGCCGGCACGTGACGGCTCGGGGGCCGACCCTGGACGGACGGCCGATTGCTCTAGGTCGGCCACACGAGCGAGTCTATTTCCGGGCGAGGTCGAGCGCGGTCCGAGCGGCGTCACCCGCGCTTTCCACACGAGTCACGCCTCCGTCCGGCTCGCCTCCGCGCGCGAGCTCCCACGTGTGGAGGCCCACCACCGGCTTGCCCGTCTTCAGCGCGAGCGCGATCTCGGACAGCGTGCCGTATGCGCCGCCCACGGCCACGACGGCGTCGGCCGCGCGAACCACGAGGGCGTTGCGCGCCTCGCCCATTCCCGTGGGCACCGCAACCTCCACATGCGGGTTCGCTTCGCGGCGGTCGCGACCCGGCAGGATGCCGAGCGTGAGCCCGCCGACAGAGCGTGCGCCGCGGCACGCCGCCTCCATCACTCCGCCCAGGCCTCCGGAGACCACCACCACGCCCGCCTCCGCCAGCAGCCGGCCCAGCTCCTCGGCGGCGCCGAGCTCTGCCGCGGTGGCGCCGTCGCCTGGCCCGACCACCGCGACGTGAACCCGATCGCTCAGGTGCGCTCTTGCTCTTCGGTGTCAGGCTCGAAGGGCAGCGTCTCGTCCTCCGGGCCGGCGGTCCACGGCTCAGGGTCGTCCGCCCCGATCGGGCCGCTGCGCTCGCCCTCCGGATACAGCTCCTCCTGCACCTCCGGCTCGGCCACGCGCGCCT
>JAICRZ010000075.1 GCA_025937135.1 Thermoleophilaceae bacterium | reverse complement strand
GGGCGTGGATGTCAGCGCGATCGTCCGAGCGGGGATCAAGAACCTCGAGTCAGGCGAAACGGTGCAGGGTGGCTCGACGCTCACCCAGCAGCTCGTCCGCGCGCTCTACATCAAGGACCCCACGCGCGACCTGAAGCGCAAGATCCGCGAGGCCAAGATGGCCGACGAGCTCGAGCAGCAGCACTCGAAGCAGTGGATCCTCCGCGAGTACCTCAACAACGTCCCGTACGGCACCGTGAACGGCAAGACGGCGATCGGGATCGAGGCGGCGTCGCTCACGTACTTCGACAAGCACGCGAAGGACCTGTCGCTGTCGCAGTCCGCGCTGCTCGCGGGCCTGCCCCAGGCGCCGTCGCTCTACAACCCGCTTCAGAACGCGGACGCTGCGCTGCAACGCCGCAACGAGGTGCTGCGCGCGATGCGCAGCTCGGGCTACATCACGCCGCAGCAGGCGGTGCGCGCGATGGACCGGCCGCTCTCCCTGCACCCCAGCGACCGCTACCAGCAGCGCCGCGAGCCCTACTTCTTCGACTACGTCGCGAACGAGCTGATCCAGCGCTACGGCGCGAACGTCTACCGGCGCGGCGGGCTCGAGATCCACACGACGATCGACCCGCAGTACCAGGACTGGGCGCGCCAGGCGATCAAGAACCAGCTTCCCTATCCCGGTGACCCCAGCTCGGCGGTCGTCTCGATCGACCCGAAGACCGGCTACATCCGCGCGATGGCGTCGTCGGGCGCCTACAAGGACCGCAGCTTCAACCTGGCCGCGCAGGGCCACCGCCAGCCGGGCTCGTCGTTCAAGGTGATGGTGCTGACGACTGCCGTCCGCGAGGGGATCAACCCATCGAGCACCGTCTACGTGTCGAAGCCGCTGCACATGCTCGTGCCCGGCTACGGCATCTGGGACGTGAAGACGTTCGACAACACCTACGGCGGCGCGATGAACCTGGTGCAGGCCACGCTCAAGTCGGACAACTCGGTGTACGCGCAGCTCGACGTGGACGTCGGCCCGAAGAAGGTCGCCGAGACGGCGCACCTGCTCGGCATCAAGACCCACCTCGACGGCATCCCGTCGGAGGGCCTCGGCGGCCTGCGGCTCGGCGTCACCCCGCTCGAGATGGCGAACGCCTACGCGACCCTGGCGGCCGGTGGCATCCGCTCGGAGCCGCAGGCGATCACCAAGGTGAAGTTCCCCGACGGCAAGGTCGACAATATCGGCAAGCCGAAGCGCAAGCGCGTGATCACCGACGGTGAGGCGTACGAGGTCACGAAGATCCTCGAGATGAACGTGCAGAAGGGGACCGGCACGCACGCCAACATCGGCTGCCCGGCCGCCGGCAAGACCGGCACGACCGACAACTACCGCGACGCCTGGTTCGTCGGCTACACGCCCAACCTCGCGTCGTCGGTCTGGGTCGGCTACCCGAACAAGCAGATCGAGATGCGCAACGTGCACGGGATCTCGGTCCAGGGCGGCACGTTCCCGGCGGGGATCTGGCACGACTACATGAACCTCGCCAAGGGCTCGAACTGCAACAGCTTCCCGCAGCCCACCACGCCCGCGCAGTTCTCCTCCTTCTACGGCAAGCACTCGGCCAACGGGATGCGCGCGCCGGGCACGAGCGGCACCTACTACGGGTCGCCGCCCACGACCACGACGCCTTCCGCGCCGAGCGGTGGCGGGACCGGCGGCAACGGGAACGGCGGTCAGGGCTACGACCCGCGCTTCTACGCGTCGCCGCCGCAGGCCCCGCCACAGACCAAGACCCCCGGCAACGGCAACGGGAACGCCAACGGCCACGGCAACGGCGGCGGCAAGGGCGGCCACTAGGCCGCGGACGGCGCCGTTCGCGCTCGCCGCGCTCTGCGTCGTCTACGTCCTGATCGCCGCGCTTCCGGCCTCGCCGGGCGGGGACGTCGTCGGCGCCACGGCGGGCGGCTCGCCCGGCTGGCTGCTCGGGCCCCTGCGCGTCTTCGGGACGGGCCTGAGCGGGCCGGTGCTGTACGCGCTGCTGTGGGTGGCGCTCGTGCTCTACGCGCTGGTGGTCTGGCGCGCGGGTGAGCTGAGCCGGCGGACCGTGGTCTGGGCGGTTGCCGGGCTCCACGCGCTGTTCCTGCTGGCGCCGCCGCTGCTCTCGCAGGACGTCTTCTCCTACATCGCCTACGCGCGCCTGGGCGCCGAGCACGGCCTCGGGCCATACACGCACGCGCCGCTCGACATCCCCAACGACCCGGTCTTCGGCTTCGCGGGCTCGAAGGGCGCGGTGTCGGTGTACGGGCCGCTGTTCACGCTGCCGACCTACGTGCTCGGTCCGCTGGGCGTCGCGGGCGCGTACTGGGTGCTGAAGGTGGTGACCGCGCTGGCGTCGCTCGGCGTGGTCGCGCTCGTCTGGCGAGCGGCCGAGCGGCTCGGCCGCGACCCGCGCGCGCCCGCGCTGCTCGTGGGGCTCAGCCCGCTGGTGCTGGCGCACGTGGTGGCGGCCGCACACAACGAGGCGCTCGTGCTGCTCCTGACGATGGCCGGGGTGTACGCGTTCGTCTGCGGCCGCTCGGCCGGCGCGGGTGCGTGGTCCACGGCGGCCGCGGGGATCAAGGCTTCGGCCGCGCTGGTGGTGCCGTACCTCGTGCTGGCGTCGCGGCCGCGGATGCCGCGCGCGATCGGCGGGGCGGTGGCCGCCGCCGTCGGCCTCGTGGTGCTCGGCCTGATCGGGTTCGGCGCCGACGTCTTCCAGTCGTTCTCGCTGCTGAGCTCCAACCAGGGGCGCTCGTCGAAGCTGTCGCTGCCGTACAGGGTCGCGGCGCTCCTGGGCGTGGACCGCGACCCGGTGCGCGCGCTGTTCGCGCTGGCGTTCGTGGCCGTGGTCGTGTGGACGCTGTGGCGGACGTGGCGCGGCGCCGACCCGATCCGGATGGCGGGCTGGGCCACGTTCGCGATCCTGCTCTGTTCCGCGTGGCTCGTCCCGTGGTACCTGCTGTGGCTCCTGCCGCTCGCCGCGCTCGCGTTCGACCGGCGGCTGACGACCGCGACGCTCGTGCTGTCGGGCTGGGTGCTGGCGATCGGGATCCCTGGGATCTACTGATGGGCGAGCTGTCGCTGATCGCGCGCGTGCAGGAGATGCTCGGCGAGCCGGGCGGGCGCGTGCTCACGGGGCCGGGCGACGACGCCGCGGTCGTGCGAGCGGACGGCGTGGCGGTCACCTCGATCGACACGATCGTGGACGGCGTTCACTTCGAGCTGGCCACGCACTCGCCCGCGGACGTCGGGCACAAGGCGCTCGCCACCGCGCTCTCCGACATCGCGGCGATGGGCGCCGCGCCCGGTGAGGCGTACGTGGCGATGGCGCTGCCGAGCGGCTTCGGCGAGGACGCCGCGGCCGAGCTGGTCGGCGGGATGCGCGCGCTGGCCCGGCGCACCGGCACGACGATCGCCGGGGGCGACGTCGTGAGCGGCCCCGCGCTGTACGTGTCGGTGAGCGTGACCGGCTGGGCGCGCGCGGAGACCGAGCTGGTGCACCGGACGGGTGCGCGGCCCGGCGACGTGCTCGGCGTGACCGGCCGCCTCGGCGGGTCGGGCGCGGGACTGCTGGTGCTGCGCGGGGCGGCCGGCAGTGAGGCGCTGGCGCAGCGCCACCGGCGCCCCGAGCCGCGGCTCGCGGAGGGCCGGGCCCTCGCCGCCGCGGGCGCCGGCGCGATGATCGATGTGAGCGACGGCGTGGCCACCGACGCACGCCACCTCGCCGAGGCGAGCGGGGTGGCGATCGAGGTCGACCTCGCCGCGCTGCCGGTGGCGGATGGCGTCGCGGAGCTGGTCGACGACGCCCCGGCGTTCGCCGCCACCGCCGGCGACGACTACGAGCTGCTGTTCACCGCGCCCGCCGAGCGGCGCGCGGCGATCGAGGCCGCGGCCCCCGTGACCTGGCTAGGCCGCGTCCGGGAAGGTGCCGGGGTCCTCTTCGTGGACGGCAGCGGGCGGCGCGTCGCACTCGAGGGCTTCGAGCACGCCGGTTAGCGGGCGGCGGCGGCGCACGATCGCGTCGGCAACGGCGTGCGGATCGACGACGTACGTCCCGTCCCGAACGGCCTGCACGAGCTGAGGATCGATTCCCTCCATCGGGGAGACGACTCTAACTCGCTCGGCGGGCACGCGGGTTTATCGGCGCGGGGGGTGTGCCGCGAGATAGGACGTAGGTCCACGGGACGGCGGGGAAAAGTGACATTTGCGGCCGCAGGCCGCGCCCGTGTCACATAACGACTCATAGTGCGAGGGAAAGTGACACCGACGGCCGCACGCGCGGACCGTGTCACGTTACGCCGGGAAACCCCTCTCCCTACCCCGCAGTCGAGCGGCGCTCGACCCGTGGGGCCGCGCGACGAGCGGAGCGAACTCTCCGCTCCCCGGCTAGCGCCGTCCCGTCCCGATTTGCCCGATCATCCCCGGCCCGGCGTGCCCTCCCGGCCCGAGGATCGAGGGCTTCGGCTCGTCGGCGCGGCGACGGCGCGCGCCGGTGGAGGTGCCGGTGCGCGCGCGGGCGATCAGGATGGCTGCTACCGAGATCGTCACGGTGGTGAGGACGATGCCCGCGAACGTCGTGAGCAGCCCGGTCTGGTTCCCGGTCACGAGCAGCAGCAGGTAGTAGGCGCCGGCGAGCGGCGACAGGCCGAGGCGCCAGAGGTCGTAGGCGGCCACGAAGAGGATCGGCGCAAGCCCGATCGCCACCAGCACCACGCTCACGCGCAGCGGCACGTCGGTGAGCGTGGCCAGCATCCAGAGGTGCACGGCGAGCACGAGCACGAGCGCGGCGAACGGGTTGAGCACTGCGATCGGCAGCGTGACGGCCGACAGCACCAGCGCGACGGCGCAGCCCGCGCCGGGCGCCGCCGCGGCCGTCCGGGAGCGGATCCCCCAGACGCGCAGCCCGATCCACGCGAGTCCCGCGATCACACCGGTGACCACGAGCGCGCCCAGCGCGGTCCCGTCGAAGTTGATGGTGCGCGGGTCCGGGGGAGCGGGTGGCGCGTCGTCGATGAGCCCCACGAGCGACATCAACCAGGCCACGACCAGCGCGAGCACGAGCGGCACGGCGCCGAGGCCGAGCCAGCGGAAGTAGCGCGCGACCGGCTCGCGCCGCCGGCGTGCTCGCGCGAGTGCGTCGATCGAGGCGATCAGCGCCGGCAGGATCAGCGTCACGGCCAGCAGCTTCAGCACCCAGGCGGGCAGCATCATCCCGCCGACCGTGAGATACGAGTTCGCGCCGCGCCCCGGCGCCTTGCCCGAGCCGTCGAGCGTCGCGATCATCCGCAGCACCGACCGCCCGAGCGAGCCGTAGCGGTTCACGTTCACGTCCCCGATCTGTCCCGCGTCCTCGGGCCCCACCTCGCCGCCGCCGGCTATGCGCACGGCGTCGAACCCGGAGTCGAGCAGCACCGCCTGCGCCCCGGGGCTCACGGGGAACGCCAGCCGCGCGAACTGCGAGAACAGACCGTCCTGCCCCGGCACGCCGCCCAGCTCCTCCCGCAGCGAGCCCGTCAGCGTGCGCTGCAGGCCGAGTCCCGCGCGCGTGATGCCGTTCGACCAGCCGATCACGAGCGGGCCGCGCGAGCGCCGCGCGCCCAGGTCGGAGATCTCGATCACGGCCTCGACCGGGCCGCCGCCGATGCTGTCGGCCAGGCGCCGCGCCCCGGCATGCCCGAGCTGACCGCCGTCGACCGACGCGAGCACCAGCGTCTTGTGCAGCGCCCGTCCCTCGAACACACGCGCGAACTCGATCAGCGCGGCGGTGTCGGCGGCGCTGCCGGCGGCGTCGGGACGGCGCTGCGAGTCGCGCTCGGCCAGCACCACGATCTGGCTCGACGAGTTGCCCGCGCGGCGGCCGATCACGTTCACGAGGTGCTTGCCCTCGTTCGTCCAGCGGTCCACCGACGTCGTGAATCCGTGCGTGCGGAACGCGGAGCTCACGCGGCGCGCCGTCGCGCGGTCGCCGCTGCTGCCGGCGCTGCGGTCCGGCGCCGATTCGACGATCGAGCGGACGGTGGTCATGGCGGTGTTGCCCTCGAACAGGACGTCCGCGGCGAGGCCCTGGTCGAGCGCGCGCGGCGGCGACTCGAGCGAGAACGCAACGAGCACGAGCGCGAGCAGGGCCGGAAGGAACGCGGCCCGGTAGATCCGCGGCTCGATCACTTTCCGGAGACCACCTCGCTCCAACCTACAATCTGGGGGGTTAGAGGGAGGAGATGGCCTCGCAAGCTCCGAGAATCCTGCTGGTCGACGACGAGCAGGCGGTCCAGACGCTGCTGACGTACCCGCTGCGCAAGGATGGCTATGACGTCGTGCCCGCCACGACCGGGCAGGAGGCGCTGGAGCGCTTCCGCGAGGGCACGTTCGACCTCGTCGTGCTCGACGTGATGCTCCCGCAGCTCGACGGCTTCGAGGTGTGCAAGGCGCTGCGTGCGCGCAGCGCCGTCCCGATCATCATGCTGACCGCGAAGGCCGAGGAGTTCGACAAGGTGCTCGGCCTCGAGCTCGGGGCAGACGACTACATCACCAAGCCGTTCTCGATGCGCGAGTTCCGCAGCCGCGTGAAGGCCGTGCTGCGCCGCGCCGACCTGCGCCGCAACGGCGACGAGCCCGAGTCGCCCGTGGACCACCCGGACCTCCACATGGACTTCGCCAAGCGCCACGTCGAGGTGCGCGGTGAGCCGGTCAAGCTGACCTACGTCGAGTTCGAGATCCTCGCGATCCTCGCGCGCGCGCCCGGTCGCGTGTTCAGCCGGACGATGCTGCTCGAGCGGCTCTGGGGCGACGCCGCCTATCGCGATCCGCGCACGATCGACGTCCACATCCGGCACCTGCGCGAGAAGATCGAGCGCGACCCGAAGGAGCCCCAGCTGATCTTCACCGTGCGCGGGGTCGGCTACCACTTCCGCGACAGGTGAACCGCGTCCGCTCCCTGCGGAACCGCCTCGCGTTCCTGTTCTTCGCCGTCACGGCGCTGGCGCTGGCGGTGGTGGTGTTCGTCTTCCTGCCGCAGCTCGAGACGAAGATCGAGCAGCAGAAGCTTCACGACCTGCGCGCGACGGCGCAGCGCGACGCGCCCCAGCTGCGCACGCTGATGGGCAAGCCGGTGACGGCGAAGCACGTCGACGACACCGTGCGGATGATCTCCGACCGCACGAACTCGCGCGTGACGCTGCTCGGCATCCAGCAATCGACGCGCGACAGCGAGCGCCGCTTCTACGTGATCAGCGACTCGAACCAGACCTCGGCGGTCGCGCCGAACTGGAGCCTGGCGACGCGCGCGCTCGACCAGCAGCACCCGTCGGCCGGCGCCGCCGTCGTGGCGCGGCATCAGGGCGAGGTCGCGGTACCGCTGTACTACGCCGGCGCGCCCGGCTGGATCGCCGTCTTCAGCCGCGACTTCGGCGACGCGAGCCAGGCGGTGCACCTCGTGCGCGAGCGGCTGCTGGTGGCGAGCGCCGTCGCGCTGCTGGTGGCGCTGGTCGGCGGTTGGCTCGTGGCCAGCCGCAGCGCGCGCCGGGTAACGCGGCTGGAGCGCGCGGCGCGCAGCGTGGCAGCGGGGCGGCCGGTGGACCCGCTGCCGGTGGAGGCCGACGACGAGCTCGGCCGCCTCACGCGCGCGTTCAACGAGATGCAGGAGCAGCTCGCGCGCGTGGACGGCGCGCGGCGCGAGTTCATCGCCACCGCGTCGCACGCGCTGCGCACGCCCATCTTCTCGCTCGGCGGCTTCGTCGAGCTGCTCCAGGACGAGCAGCTCGACGAGGCCACGCGCGCGGAGTTCCTGCGGACGATGAGCGAGCAGATCGAGCGCCTCCAGAAGCTCGCGGTGGATCTGCTCGACCTGTCGCGCCTGGACGCCGGGTCGCTCGACGTCGAGCACGAGACGGTGGACCTCGGCGAGCTGGCCGGCGCGGTGAGCGCGGAGTTCCAGCCGACGCTGCACACGCACCGCACCCGCCTGCGGCTGCGCATCCCCGACACCCCGGTCGAGGCCGTGGCCGACCGCGAACGGGTCATCCAGATCATGCGTATCCTGCTCGACAACGCCCTTCGGCACACGCCCGAGGGAACCCCCGTCACAGTGATCGCCGCGCGACAGAACGGAATGGCCGAGCTGACCGTGCGCGACAAGGGCCCGGGCGTCGCGCCGGGCGTGCAGGGCCAGGTGTTCGAGCGCTTCTTCACGGTCGACACCGCGCGCGGATCCGGGCTCGGCCTGGCGATCGCCAAGGAGCTGGCCGAGCGCATGGAGGGGCAGATCGCGCTGAAGTCGCGGCCGGGCGTCACCGCATTCACGCTGGTGCTGCCGGCAGCGACCGACGGGCACGACGCGTGAGGGCCGCGCTCGTGGCGGCGCTGGCCGCCGCCGTCGCCCTCGGCGGCTGCTCGCTCAAGTCCGGCGGCGAGAACTCGGGCTCCGAGCAGCCGCCCGTCCAGACCGGCCCGGTCAGTGTCAAGAAGACGAAGGTGAACGTGGTCGAGGGGCTCGGCCGCAAGGGCGGCTTCGACGCCGCGGGCATATACCGGCGGCTCGCACCGGGCGTGGTGACGGTGATCGCGGACGTGGGCAAGCCGGGCGGGCGCGGCGGCCTCGGCTCGGGCTTCGTGCTCGACGGCCAGGGCTACGTCGCGACCAACGCGCACGTCGTGCGCGACGACAACCTCAAACGCTCGACCAACGTGTACGTCGACTTCGCCGATGGCAACCGCGTGCCCGCGACCGTGGTGGGCGACGACCTGAACGCGGACGTCGCACTGCTCAAGATCGCCCCGGCCGGGCTCACGCTCACGCCGCTGCACCTGGGTAGCTCGTCCAACCTCGTGGTGGGCTCGCCCGTTGCCGCGATCGGCAGCCCGTTCGGCCAGGACCAGTCGCTGTCGGTGGGCGTCATCTCGGCGACGAACAGGGACATCGACTCGCTCACCCAGTTCAAGATCGGCAACGCGATCCAGACCGACGCGGCGATCAACCACGGGAACTCGGGTGGCCCGCTGCTCGACGCGCACGGGCGCGTGATCGGGATCAACTCGCAGATCGAGTCGACCGGCGGCGGCGGCGAGGGCGTCGGCTTCGCGGTCCCCGCCGACGCCGTGCGCCGCTCGATCGCCCAGCTGCGCGAGCACGGCCACGTGGACTACGCCTACCTCGGCGTCTCCGCCCTCGAGCTCTACCCGCAGCTCGCCCAGCGGCTCGGCATCCCGGTCGACCACGGCGCGCTCGTGGCGAGCGTGGAGGGCGGCGGCCCGGCGGACGACGCGGGCCTCCAGGCGGGCAAGGGCAAGATCACGTTCGAGGGCCAGGAGGACATCCCGACCGGCGGCGACGCGATCGTGGCCATGGACGGCAAGCCCATCCACGACTCCGCCGACCTGACCAACGCCGTGGCACAGAAGGACGCCGGCCAGAAGGTCGTGTTCGAGGTCTACCGCGGCAAGCAGCGCCGCAACGTGACCGTCACGCTCGGCACGCGGCCGGACAAGCCGGTCCCGCCCGGCGGGAAGTAGCCATGCGCGACGTGGTGCGCGACCTCGCGCTGGCGCTGCGCGAGCGGGTGCTGCCGCTGCTGGGCTCGCACGCCGGCCGCGCGCACTCGGAGGAGCTCGCCGCCGGCGGCGACGTCACGTTCAAGATCGACGAGGAGGCCGAGGCGCTGATCGAGCCGTGGCTGGCCGAGCGCGCGCCGGGCGTCTGCTTCTACTCCGAGGATCGCGGGCTCGTGGGCGACGGCGACCAGGTGCTGATCGTGGACCCGATCGACGGCACGCGCCCGGCGATGGCGGGGCTCGAGTCGTGCTGCGTGTCGATCGCGCTGGCGCCGCATCGCGAGGGCGTGACGATGGGCGAGGTCACGATCGGCTGCGTGCTCGAGATCCCGTCCGGCGCCATGTTCCTCGCCGAGCGCGGCAAGGGGCTGGTCGAGGGGCCGGAGGTGCGGCTCAGCGCGAACACGCGCCTCGATCGCATGTTCTGGACCTACGGCTACCGCGGCCGGCCGGCGCGACCCACGAGCGAGGTGATCGCGGAGCTGATCGACGCGTCCTCGGTGGGCGGCGCGACCTTCGACCTCGGCTCCGCCGCGTTCGACATGACCCGCCTCGTGACCGGCCAGCTCGACTGCTACGTCGAGCCGGGTCCGCGGCTCGTCGCGGAGGTGCCGGGCATGGAGGAGGAGTTCCGGCGCGTGGGCGGCGGCGAGTTGCTGAACAACTCGCCCTACGACCTGGCGGCGTCGGTTCTGATCCTCGAGGAGGCGGGGGCGGTGGTCACGGACGCGAACGGCCGCTCGCTGAGCGACCGGCGCCTCCTCGGGTCGGGCGGTGACTTCCAGATGTCCGTGGTCGCGAGCGCGAACCGGGAGCTGCATGAGAAAGTGCTCCACGAGATCGACGCGGGCATCGAACGCCTGCGGGCTGCGGGCCGCGGGCCGCGGGCCGTCGGTTAGGGTTGCGCTCGATGGAAGCCGCCGCCTCCACCCGCACCGTCTCGCTCACGATCCCCGCGAAGCCGGACTACGTCGTGCTGGCGCGCCTCACGCTGTCGGCAGTCTGCCGGCTCACCCCGCTGGCGCCCGAGGAGGCGGCGGACCTAAAGCTGGCGATCACCGAGGCCGCCACCTACATCATGGGCGGCGAGCGGCGGACGAGCTCGCGCGAGGAAGAGCAGCCGGACGGCACGCTCACGTTCACCTTCGACCTCGGTGACGACTCGCTCGGGCTGGGCGTGAGCGGCGCCGAGCTGCCGACGATCTCGGACGAGGAACGCGAGCTCAGCCTGGCCCTGATCCGGGCGACCGTCGACGCCTACGACTACGCCGACGGCACGATGAGCCTGACGAAGCACCTCGACTACTCCGCTGAGTAGCCTCTCGCGCGTCATCTAGCGCGAAGGAGCGACGTTGCTACAGCCCGTCGGGGTTGGCCACAAGACACTGGCGGACTACACCCACCTCGTGGGCCGCGACCTGATCGAGGAGATCCGCGAGCTCGCCGAGGATCTGAAGGGCCTGAAGGTGCTGCATCTGTCCGCCACCGCGTTCGGCGGCGGGGTCTCCGAGATCCTCTACACGCTCATCCCGCTGATGCGCGACGTCGGCATCGAGGCGGACTGGCAGGTGATCATCGGCCGCGAGGAGTTCTTCAACGCGACCAAGCTCATGCACAACGCGCTCCAGGGCAACCCGCTCGACCTCTCGCCCAGCGAGTGGCGCGTGTACGAGGACTACAACGAGATGAACGCGCAGCAGATGTCGGGCGACTGGGACGTCTGCATCGTGCACGACCCACAGCCGCTGCTGATGCGCGAGCACGTGCCGGAGAAGGCGAAGAGCTGGGTGTGGCGCTGCCACATCGACCTGTCGACCCCGCACCCGCCCACGATCGAGCGCATCGCCCCCCACATCGAGGGCTACGACGGGTCGGTCTTCCACCTCCAGGAGTACGTGCCGCACAACCTCGTGAACGGCAACGGCTCGGGGCCGGTGCACATCTGCCCGCCGGCGATCGACCCGCTGTCGCCGAAGAACATGGCGCTCTCTCCCGAGGACGCCGCATTCGTGTGCGACCAGTTCGGCATCGACGTCGACCGCCCGCTCATGTGTCAGGTCTCGCGCTTCGACCCGTGGAAGGACCCGCTCGGGGTGATCGACGCCTACCGGATCGTGAACGAGCAGCTACCCGAGGTGCAGCTCGCGCTGGTGGGCTCGATGGCCACCGACGACCCGGAGGGCTGGGAGTTCTTCAACTCGACGCTCGAATACGCGGACAGTGATCCGGACATCAAGATCCTCAACAACCTCAACAACGTGGGGTCGATCGAGGTGAACGCGTTCCAGTCCCAGGCCGAGGTGCTGATCCAGAAGTCCACGCGCGAGGGATTCGGGCTGACCGTGTCCGAGGCGCTGTGGAAGGCGCGGCCGTTCATCGGCGGCGACGTCGGTGGCATCCCGCTTCAGGTGCAGGACGGCAGGACCGGCTTCCTCGTGTCGAGCGCGGAGGAATGCGCGGACCGCTCGCTACGGGTCCTCCAGGAGCCCGAGCTCGGCAAGCAGCTCGGCCGCGCCGGCAAGGAGCACGTGCGCAAGCACTTCCTCACCCCGCGGCTGCTGCGCGACTGGCTCGGCATCTTCCGGGGGCTTCGTGCCGAGTGACATCCCGCTGATCCTCGTCTCCAATCGCGGGCCCGCGACGTTCGAGCGCGGCGAGGACGGCGAGCTGCACGCCACGCGCGGCGGCGGCGGCCTGGTCACTGCGCTGAAGGGGCTCGTGGAGCACCGCGACGCGCTCTGGATCGCCTCGGCGATGAACGAGGAGGACGCCGAGATGAGCGCGCTGCATGGCGGCAAGTCGTTCGACTGCGAGGTCGGCGACCTCAACTACCGCATCCGCCTCGTGCAGTCGGACCCGGACGCGTACGACATGTTCTACAACGTGATCGCGAACCCGCTGCTGTGGTTCATCCAGCACTACCTGTGGGACCTCTCGAACGCGCCGGACATCCGCTCGAACGAGGTCGAGGCGTACGAGCAGGGCTACACCGTGGTCAACGAGGATCTCGCGAACGCGGTCCTCGACGAGCTCGAGGGGCTCGACGAGGCGGTCGTGATGCTGCACGACTACCACCTCTACACCGCGCCGAAGGTCCTGCGCCGCGCGCGCCCCGACCTCCTCCTCCACCACTTCATCCACATCCCCTGGACGCAGCCGGACTACTGGCGCGTGCTGCCGCGCGACATGCGCGAGGACATCTACGAGGGACTGCTCTCGAACGACATCATCGGCTTCCACACGCAGTCGTACCGGCGCAACTTCCTGCTCTGCTGCCGCGAGCTGTTCGACCTCGACGTCGACGAGGACGCCGGGATCGTGCGCTACGACCACCGCGAGGTGTGGGTGCGCCACTACCCGCTGCCGATCGACTACGAGGCGACGCGCGGGGTCGCGCGCCGGCCACGTGTGCGCGAGTTCGAGGAGCGCGTCCTGGCTCGCCGGCGCGAGT
>JAICRZ010000141.1 GCA_025937135.1 Thermoleophilaceae bacterium | reverse complement strand
TGGCGCTCGAGCTTGTCGAGCCGGTTGTGGCGGAACGGGCGCACCTTCGCGTGCGACATCGCCACGCCGTCCATGATCGAGGCGTGGTCGCCGGAGTCGACGATCACGGTGTCGGCGGGACCGAGGATCGTGGAGAGGCAGCCGACGTTGGCCTGGTGGCCGGTCGTGAAGACGATCGCGTCCTCGGTGCCCATCCAGTCGGCGAGCTCGCGCTCGAGCTGGAGATGCAGGTCGAGCGTGCCGTTGAGGAGCCGCGAGCCGGTCAGCGCCGGGCCGTAGCGCTCGAGCGCGTCGCGCGCGCCCTGCTTGACGCGCGGGTCGCGCGTGAGGCCGAGGTAGTTGTTCGAGCCGAGCATCACGCGCTCGGCGCCCTCCATGTGCACGACCGGCCCGGCCTCGCCCTCCATGATCCGGAAGTAGGGGACGAGATCGTGCTCGCGGGCGGCCCTCAGCAGCTCCACGCGCTCGTGGTTGCGTGCCTTCTCGAAGAGATCGATTGCGGTGCGGGCCATTGGTAGGGTGCGGCGCCGTGTCGCAGCTGGAGATCCGCCCAGTGCGCTCGCGGTCGGACCTGATGCGCTTCATCAGGCTGCCGTGGCGCATTTATCGTAACTCCCCCAACTGGGTGCCCCCGCTCATCTTCGAGCGCAAGCAGTTCCTCAACCGCCGGAAGAACCCGTTCTTTAACCACGCGGAGGCCGAGTACTTCCTCGCCTGGCGCGGCGGGCGGCCGGTCGGGCGGATCACGGCGCAGATCGATCACGACTTCAACGAGCACCACGGCCACGCCTGGGGGATGTTCGGCTTCTTCGAGTGCGACGACGATCAGGAGGCCGCCGGCGCGCTCGTCGACGCCGCCGCCACGTGGCTGCGCGAGCGCGGCCGCGATCGCATGGTCGGCCCGTTCGACTTCACGATGAACGACGAGGCGGGACTGCTGATCGAGGGCTTCGAGATCAAGCCGATGGTCAAGCAGCCCTGGCACCACCCGTACTACCAGGACCTCCTCGAGGGGTCCGGGATGTCGAAGGCGATCGACCTGTACATGTGGAGCCTCAACGTGGACAAGCGCTCCGACGTCGCGCCGATGATCTGGCAGGTGGCCGAGCAGGCCGAGAAGGAGCACGGCGTCACGCTGCGGCACATGCGCAAGAAGCACCTGCAGCGCGAGGTCGAGGCGTTCGTCGAGGTCTACAACGCAGCCTGGAAGGACAACTGGGGCTTCACGCCGATGCGGGTCGAGGACTTCGAGCACACGGCGGACGAGATGAAGCCGCTGCTGTCGGAGGACTGGCTGATGATCTGCGAGAAGGACGGCGAGGTCATCGCGGCCGCGCTCACGGTGCCCGACTTCAACCAGGCGTTCGCGAAGGCCAACGGGCGCCTGCTGCCGTTCGGCGGGATCCGCATGCTGGCCAAGCTGCGCTCGATCGACGCGGTGCGCGTGGGCTTCCTCGGCGTCAAGCCCGAGTACCAGCACACGGGGGTCGCGGCGCTGCTCTATCGCGAGCACTTCGACATGGCCGAGAAGACCCCGCAGAAGGCCGGCGAGACCGGCTGGATCCTCGAGACCAACAAGCCCATGAACCGCGCGATGGAGGGCATGGGCGGCCGGATCGCCAAGAAGTACCGGGTGTTCGAGAAGGTCCTCCGGCCGGGCGAGTAGCATCACCCGCTCCGCATGGACGAGCCCGTCGAGAACCGCAACCTGCCGGTCCTGGCCTCCGAGGCGAGGCCGATCGAGCCGGTGCGCGAGCAGTCGCCGCTGGCGGCGCCGGCCGTGGTGGCCACCGGTGGAGTGCTGGCCGGACTTGCCACCTTCGTGCTGGCGCGCATCCTGCGCAACGGCGTGCGCCGGCAGCCCACCGTGCGAGTCGGGTCGCGCCGCCGCGGCCAGAAGCTCGACATCGCCGCCTCGCGCTCGTTCCTCGTGGACGTGCACGTGCTGAACAAGCGTTAATTCGCCGTCTTTGCGGGGTCGCGCGCGAGTGCGTCGGGTGCGTGTGACAGCGTGCCGGTGGTGAGCACGCTCGAGCGCGACTTCACGCCCATCGGCCACTACCGCATGCCCGGCGCCGGGCGCGACGGGGTGCTGCGCCGTCGCGGCCGCGCGATCGTGCGCGCCATCCACCACGGCGACGACTGCGCTGTGGTCGCCGCCTGGCCCTGCGGTGGCGGCCGCGTACGGATTCGGGCGACCGGGCCGTCGTCGCTGGCGGCGAGCTTCGCTTTGGATCGGATGCGCTACGCGCTCAACCTCGACCACGACCTCCGCCCGTTCCACTCCGCCTTCAAGCGCGACCCCCTGATCGGCCCCGCGATCCGCCGCTTCCCGTGGATCCGTCCGTCGCGGATCGCCGACCCGTGGCAGGCGCTGGCGTGGGCCATCACCGAGCAGCTCATCGAACTCGACCGCGCGTTCGCGATCCAGCGGCGGCTGACCTTCCGCTACGGGCGCCGCAGCGCATGCGGGACGCTGGTGGACGCGCCGTCGGCTGCCGACGTGGCGGGCCGGGCGCCGGCGGAGCTCCAGGCGTGCGATCTGTCGGCCGGCCGCTCGCTGGCTCTCGTTCTGTCGGCCCGCGAGGTCGCGGCAGGGCGCGTCGATCTTCTCTCCCCGGACCACGAGGCCGGCTGGGCACGGCTGCTGCGGATCCGCGAGATCGGGCCGTGGACGATCGAGAAGCTGGCGATGCTCGGCCAGGGCCGCGACGACATGCTGCCGGCCGGCGACCTCGCCTACCTCAAGTTCGCCGGCCGTTACCTGGACCTGGGCCGCCGCGCGACGGTGGACGAGGTCCGTGAGCTGTTCGCGCCCTACGGCGAGTACGCGGCGATCGCCGGGACATATGCGCTGGCCGGGGCGCGGCTGCGGGCGCTGCCGCCGCCGGGGCCGGCGGCGGTGGGCATGCGAGCGTCGTCCCGGCAGCCGGCCGTGCGGCGCGCCTACGCCTAGCCGGGCGGCTCCGCGCGGGCGTCGAGCGCGAACAGCTGCCAGGGCTCCGGGACGCCCTTCAGCTCGCGCGTCCCGCGATCCTCGAAGGACAGTCCGGAGCCGGCCGTAAGGTCCTTGACCGTTCGCGAGACCACGACCTCGCCCGGTCCCGCCTGACCCATGACGCGCGCGGCCAGGTGCACGGCGATGCCGCCGACGTCGTCACCCCGCAATTCGATCTCACCGGCATGGACGCCGGCACGGACCTCCACTCCAAGCCGCCGCGCGTCGCGGCAGATGACCTCGGCACAGCGGACCGCTCTGGCCGGGCCGTCGAAGGTCGCGAGAATGCCGTCGCCGGTGCGCTTGACGAGCCGCCCGCGAAAACGGGAGAGACGGCTATCCACGAGCTGGTCGTGGTCGTCGAGCAGGGCGCGCCAGCGCTGGTCGCCCAGCCGTGCCGCCATCGGGGTCGAGTCCACGAGGTCGGTGAAGAGCACGGATGCGAGGACGCGGTCGTCGCTCACGGTCGTGTCCGGATCGGCCCCGAGGAAGCGGTCGATCTCGTCGGAGATGCGCTCATCACCGAAGAACGGAGTGGCGGGCCCAATCAGCTCCACGTACCGCGCGCCGCCGATGTTGTCGGCCAGAAATGAACCGGATCCGGGACCCATCAGCAGGCCACCCTCAGCATGCGCGATGACCAGCGTCTCCGTCCGTATGAGCGGCAGGATGGCGCGCAGGTCGATCTCGCCCATGCGCCGCCAGCCCTCGGCGATGAAGGCGCGATCGCATGCCAGGCGCTCGTAGCGGCCGTACCACCTGCGCAGCTCCGAGTCCTCTCGCAGCGCCGGGTCCCACCCGAAGAGCCCGACGCCGCGGCCGTGGCCCGCAAGCAGGCCGTCGACCACCGTCGCCTGCGCCTCCTTGTCGATGCCGTGCACGTAATCCTCGCCGGCCATCTGCCGGGCGCAGGCGTCTTGAAGAACCAGCCGGCCACAGCGCTCCGGGTGGGTGGCGGCGAAGAGCAGCGCCGGCCAGCCGCCGTAGGTGCTGCTGATCAGATCCGGTCGCTCGCAGCCCGCGGCGTCGAGCACGGCCAGCAGATCCTCGGCCGCCTGTTCGACGGTCGCCGCGAATCGTCCCTCCACGATCGGGGCGTGGTCGGATCCTCCGTTGCCGCGCTTGTCGAACAGGACCAGCCTGCCATGGACGGCCAGCCGCCGGAGATAGCGCTCCATCCGCGGCTGCTCCCACATCAGATCGATCGACGAGACCCAGTCGGTCAGCAGCACCAGGTCGCGCGGTCCCTCGCCCACGACCTGGTAGGCGAGCCGGGCACCGTCGGGGGCGTTCGCGAAGCGCACGTCCGGCGAATCTCGCGCAGGCATCTCGGGAACCCTAAGCCGCCGGGCGGGCGGCCGGACGCCCTCCCTTGCGCGCAGGAGGGCTATCGGCAAGACTCGCCGCTGCCGGCGGCCCAGGCATGGGTTGCCACGAACGAGGGGGGCAGCATGTACGCGTCAGTCCGGCAGTACCGCAGCGACGACATCCAGGAGGTCGCGCGTCGCGCGCAGGACGGCTTCGTGCCGATCGTGCGCGAGGTTCCCGGGTTCTCGGCCTACTACATCGTCGACGGCGGCGACGGATCGTTCACGACGATCACGGTCGCCGAGGACGAAGCCGGGGTCGAGGAGTCCGTCGCGAAGGCGAGCGAGTGGGTGCGCGAAAGCGCCGCGGACCTGGTCGAGGGCGCGCCGACCGTCTCGAACGGCGAGGTCGTCGCGCACGGGTAGGAGCGTCTACTCCTGGAGACGCGGCGGGCGCCCGAGCACCGTCAGATCGAGTTGGGCGAGGCGCTCGGGGTCGCCGAGGAAGTCCAACTCGACGATCCTGCCGTCGCGCACCGTGACGGCGCCGACCGAGAACGGGCGATCGCCGCGCATGGAGACGACGCCGACGGCGCCGTTGACCAGCGCCTGGTGCACGACGAGGCCCATCCGCGCATAGCTCTGGGCCGACCTCGCCACCGCCTCCGCTCCGCGCAGCTCTCGCGTGTGGCCGCCGCCGAAGTCGCCGCGGGACACGACATCGGGATCGAGCACGGCGACGAGCGCATCGAAGTCACCCTCGCGGGCGGCGGCAAGGAACGCCTCGACGACCTCGCGCTGGCGTTCGATGTCGCCATCCGGCTCGGTGCGCTCGCCCTGAACCCGTCGCCGCGCCCGGCTCGCCAGCTGGCGCGTGGCCTCGGGGGAGCGCTCGACGACCGGCGCGATCTCGTCGTAGGGCACCGCGAACATGTCGTGCAACACGAAGGCGAGGCGCTCCGGCGGCGACAGTGTCTCGAGCACGACGAGCAGCGCGAGCCCGACCGAGTCGGCCAGGAGGGCCTCGTGCTCCGGGTCGGTGGAGTCGGCGGCATCGACGATCGGATCGGGGATGTGCACGCCGAGCGGCTCCTCGCGGCGCCTGTTGCGCGAGCGCAGGGTGTTCAGCGAAACCCGCGCGACGACAGTGGTCAGCCAGCCGCCCAGATTCTCGATCTCGTCGGCATCGGAGCGGGCCAGCCGGAGCCATGCCTCCTGCACCGCGTCGTCGGCGTCGCTGAGTGAGCCGAGCATCCGGTAGGCGACCGCCCGTAGGCGCGTGCGGTGCTCGTCGAAGCGCTCGGCAAGCCAATCGCGCTCGTTCATTTCCTCTTCTCTCCCGTGCGTGGGGTCATATCACCAGGACCCCGGCGGGCGTTCGGATGTGACCGCTCTGTCACACCGCGCCCCGGCGCAGCGTCATAGGGACAGGACGCGAAAACGAAGAGACGTGACAAGGAGAATGCAATGCGAGTCTTCGTCGCAGGCGCAAGTGGCGCGATCGGGACGCGACTGGTCGCCCAGCTCATCGACGCCGGTCACGAGGTGATCGGCACCCACAACTCGCCCTCGAGCGGAGAGCGGCTTCGGGCGCTGGGCGCGAAGCCGGTCAGGCTCGACCTGCTCGACGCGGGTGCGGTGCGCAGGGCCGTGCTCGAGAGCGAGCCCGAGGCGATCGTCCACGAGGCGACCGCGCTCGCGGACGTGAAGTTCGGCCGCAGGATGGACAAGGTCACGGCCAGGACCAACGAGCTGCGGACGAAGGGTACGGACGCGCTGCTGGCGGCCGCCTGGGAGGCCGGCGTGCGCCGGTTCGTCGCGCAGAGCGTCGCGGCGTTCTCGCGGTATGCCCGCGAGGGCGGGCCGATCAAGAGCGAGGACGATCCGGTCGATCCCATGCCGCCGAAGTACATGCGGCAGGCCGCGGCGGCGATGACCCATCTGGAGCAGGCGGTCACCGACTTCGGCGGGGTCGCGCTGCGCTACGGCACCTTCTACGGCGCCGCCGACGACGGCACGATCGAGCCGGTGCGCAAGCGGCAGTTCCCGATCGTGGGCGACGGCGGCGGCATCTGGTCCTGGATCCATCTCGACGACGCCGCCGGCGCGACCGTCCTAGCTCTCGCGCACGACGGGCCCGCGATCTACAACATCGTCGACGACGAGCCCGCTCCGGTGCGCGAGTGGCTGCCGGTGCTCGCCGAGTCCCTCGGCGCGAAGCCGCCGCGGCATCTGCCGATCTGGCTCGCCCGGCCTCTCGCGGGCGAGTTCGTGGTGGTGCTCTCGACCGAGGCGCGCGGAGCCTCGAACGCGAAGGCCAAGCGCGAGCTCGGCTGGACGCCGGCGCACCCGAGCTGGCGGGAGGGTTTCGCTGCCGTCTACGGGCCCGAGACACCGCTCGGCGCCCGCCCGCGCCTCTCGGTCGAAGAGGCCAGTCACTCGCCTGCCTGAAAAGGTGCGGGAGGGTCGTTAGCTGGAAGTGGCGTGAGATGGCACTGCTCGTCCGCATCAAGCCGGAGCACCACGCGTAGGCGGTACGGCTTGCGCTTTTGGGCCGCGCGCGTTCTGATGGACGGAGCGCCCACGACCGAGAGGCACCGCCTTGTACTGCGTCACCTGGACCTACGCAGCGCCGCCGGATCTGAACGAGACAGCGATCAGGACCCAGTTCGACAATGTCGCCGCCAACTACCTCGACGTGCCCGGCCTGATCCGGAAGTACTTCGGCTTCAGCGACGACGCGACCTCCGTCGTCGGCATCTACCTCTGGGAGACGAAGGACGCCGCCGACGCGTTCTACTCGGATGAGTGGCTGTCGGGTGTGACCGAACGCTGGGGCGCTGCCCCGGTCAAGCAGGAGTGGATCGTCCCGGTGGTCGCCGAGAGCGTCGAAGGTCGAGTGGTTGCGGCCGGCACACCGGCGTAGCGCTCAGCGCGTCACTTCGTGACCAGCGCGGCGGCCCATCGGTCGATCTCGGCGACGACGGTTTCCGCTCGCGTCATCGTCGGGACGTGGCCGGTGTCGGGCAGTACGACGATTTCCGCGCTGGGGATCGCATCGGCGACCGCTCTTCCCAGGGCGACGGGGACGATGGCATCGTCCTCGCCATGGATCAGAAGGGTCGGGACGGCGATCTGGGTGATGTCTGCGGCGGCGTTCTCCTCGTAGTGCGACTCGAAGATGCGTGCGGCGGCCTCGGGGTCGGCGCGGAGCAGGATCTGTCGCGCCCAGCGCTTGATGTGGTCGCTGTCAGGCTCCGGCATGCAGGCGTCGACGAACGCACGCACCGTCGCGGGGTAGTCCGTGCGGCTGCCGTTGACCAACGGCTCCATCGCATCCCTGCTCGCGGCCGGGGCGCCGTCGACAAGTACCAGCCCGTCGAACCGCTCCGGCTCCCGCAACACAGCCAGCAGACAGGTCAGCGCTCCGAGCGACTCGCCGGCGAGCACGCACGTGTCCACCTCGAAATGGTCGAGCACGCGGAACAGGTCGTCGACGAGTGCCGTCGGGCTGATGCTCCCCGGCGGGAAGCTGCTGGCACCGCTTCCGCGATGATCGAACCCGATGCACCTCCAGCGGCGATGCATCAGCTCGAACGGCTCCTGCCACAGCTCCCAATTTCCGACCCACCCGCCGTGCGCCACGAACGCCGGGCCGGAGCCGAACTCGACTGCGTTCAACAAATAGCCGTCGGCCGGAACGAACACCGGGCAAACCTATACACG
>JAICRZ010000228.1 GCA_025937135.1 Thermoleophilaceae bacterium | reverse complement strand
CAGCGGCTACAGCTACCTGACCACGCGCGATGGCACCAAGCTCGCGATCGACGTACACCCGCCGCAGGACGTGTCCACCGCTCTCCCGGGCGGGCTGCCGCTTCCACACGTGCCGACCGGGCCGACGCCCACGTTGATCGAGTACTCCGGCTACGGCTACGCGGATCCGGCCGGCCCGCAGAACGGGATCGCCGTCATCGCGAACCTGATGGGGTTCACGGTGGTCGACGTGAACATGCGCGGCACCGGCTGCTCGGGCGGCGCGTTCGACTTCTTCGAGCCGCTCCAGAACCTCGACGGCTACGACGTGGTCGAGACGATCGCGCGCCAGCCCTGGGTCCTGCACAACAGGGTCGGGATGATGGGCATCTCCTACGGCGGCATCAGTCAGCTCTTCACGGCGCAGACGCGGCCGCCGAGCCTGGCGGCGATCTCGCCGCTGTCGGTGATCGACTCCACGCAAACCACGCTCTACCCCGGCGGCGTCCTCAACACAGGGTTCGCGGTCGCGTGGGCGAAGGAGCGGATCCACGACGCGCTCCCGGCCTCGCCGAACGGCGGGCAGAGCTGGGCCTACAAGAAGATCCAGGACGGCGACCAGACGTGCAAGGCCAACCAGGCGCTCCACGGCGAGGCCGTGAACCTGCTGAAGAAGATCCGCGCGAACAGCCACTACAAGCCGAAGGTCGCGGACCCGCTCGCGCCGATCACGTTCGTCAAGAAGATCGACGTGCCCGTCTACATGGCGTGCCAGTGGACCGACGAGCAGACCGGTGGACACTGCCCCGACCTCGCCGAGCACTTCAGCGGCACGCCGCGCAAGTGGTTCACGTTCACGAACGGCGCGCACATCGATTCGCTCGATCCCGAGACGTTCAACCGCTGGTACGACTTCCTCGAGCTGTACGTGGCCCAGCAGGCGCCGATCCAGAACTCCGCCGCCATACGTGCCGCGGCGCCCGTGATCTACCAGTCGGCGATGGGCATCAACGGGGTCACGCTGCCGCCCGACCCGATCCAGCAGCAGCCGACCTACCAGGGCGCGCTGACCGCCTTCGAGCAGCTCGCGCCCATCCGGATCCTGTTCGACAACGGCGCCGGCGGATCGCCCGGCTATCCCAATCCGGGCTTCGAGAAGTCGTTCCCGAGCTTCCCGGTATCGGGGACCACAGGCCGCAAGTGGTACCTCGCGAAGAAGGGCGCGCTCGCCGCCAAGCCGCCAAGGCACGCCGGGGCCGACTCGTTCACCTGGAACGCCCACGCGCGGCCGCTGACCGACTTCACCGGTGACACCGCCGGCGGCGACGGCGGCCTCTGGACCGCGACGCCGCCGTACAAGTGGACGCAGAACCCGCCCGGCAGCGCCGCGTCATACGTGACCGCCCCGCTCGCGGAGAACACGACCGTGATCGGCGCCGGCTCGGTCCAGGCCTGGATCCGCTCGTCGCGCCCGAACGTCGACCTCCAGGCCACGATCAGCGAGGTCCGTCCCGACGGCAAGGAGACCTTCGTGCAGGGCGGCTGGCTGCGCGGCAACGAGCGCAAGCTGGACTCGCGCACGAGCACGCCGCTCGAGCCCAACCTGAGCCTGCGCAAGCGCGACGTGCGGCCGCTCCCCCGCAGGCGCTACGTGAAGGTCACGATCCCGCTCTATTACGAGGGCCACGTCTACCGAGCGGGGTCGCGGATCCGCATCACCATCGCGGCGCCGAACGGCGACCAGCCGATCTGGTCCTTCAGCCAGACCCAGCCGAAGCACACCGCCACGGTCCGGATCGCCCACTCGAAGCGGCGCCCTTCGAAGCTGCTGCTACCGGTGCTACCCGGGATGGACGTGCCGACGGGGCTGCCGCCGTGCCCGGGCCTGCGCGGCGAGCCGTGCCGGGACTACCAGGCCTACGGGAACCGCGCGAGTCACTGACGGCTGGGCGCGGCGAAGAACTGCTCGACAAGCTCGGCGACCCTTGCCGGCGCTGCTTCGTCCGGAGCGTTGTGAGCCAGTCCCTCCACGACGCGACACGTTGCGTGCGGCATCTCGCGGCCGAGGGCTTCGAGCGCGATCCTCGTGGCTTTCGGGCTCTTCGCACCGGCGAGTAGGAGAACTTCTGCGGCGACCTGCGCGTAACCGCCTGGGTCGCCGTCGAGGCGGCGGACCTCCTCGTGTTCGGCGAGATTTGCCTGTAACAGCGGCTCCATCCGCCTCCACTGGGCCGGCTTGATGGCGAGTCGCAGCACGAGCTTGAGGTACCCGAGCGGCAGCCACCGCACGATCGGCGGTGCGTGGCCGGATCCGCGCACGAACACCGCGAAAGCGCCGCGAGTGTCACCTCGGGCGAGGCGCGGTGCGTAGTCGGCGAGCCAGTCCGTCGGGATCGAGCCGCGGATCGAGACCCCCGGCTCGTAGGCGACGACGCCCTCGACCGCCGGGTTTCGCTTCGCGACCTGGAGGGCGACGAGCCCGCCGTAGCTGTGGCCGAACAAACGCGTCGCGCCAGTCGCCGACATGACGGCCTCGACGTCGTCGCATTCTCGTTCGACGCTGTAACCCGCGCCCTGCGACCCGCTCCCGCCCCGCCCACGCCGGTCGATCACGTGCACCTCGAACCGTCGCGCGAGCGCTGTTGCGAGCGGCATGTAGTCCTCAGCCGTACGGAGGGCGCCGCCGATGACGATCACGGGTTGCCCTTCGCCGGTGCTCCGGTAGCCGATCGAGGTGCCGTCCGCGGACGTGACCGTCCGGGGGACGCCGGCGCTCATCTGCTCGCTGCCTTCGTCGGTGGACCGTCCTCGGGTGGGTCCAACAACTCGAGCAACCGCCTGGTGTGGCGGGCGTAGGCTGCCGCCGGGATTCCGCTCGTCTCCACGAGCGTCTCGAAACGCTGCGCCAGCAGGTCCCCGCTCGCGTCGACGAGTTCGTCCCCGGCGGGTGTCAGGCGAAGTTGTCGGCGATTCCCGCCGGCCGGATCAGCGTCCACCACCAGCAGGCCCGCATCGCGGAGCACCGCGGTCATCCTGCTGACCGCCGGCTCGGACACATCGAGGCGTTCCGCCAGCGCTCGTTGAGTCGCCGACCCGAGCTCGCGGATCATGAACAGCGTGAGGACACGCCTGTACGACACGCCCAGCTCGGCACGCAGGATGCGGTCAGCGGAGCGGTCGAGACGCGCGACGAGCGCGTGGAGGTCGAAGCTGAGGTCGGCGAGCATGCCGATACCTTACCGCGTTAAGTTAACGAGGCAACCTCGACGGATGGGACGCTCAGCGCCTCAATGCCGTGGTCCGTGTGCTCACGAGCAGCGACCGGTGCTGGTTTCGCGCGGATGCGATAGCGCGTGCTAATTCGCACGCTGCTCCCTTGCCATGGAAGGCGGAAGCGACGGTGTGGGCACAACCGGCCGGTTGGCGGCCGTGGGACCTTTTCAGCTCCATATTGGCTACCGAAAAGGTCCCACGTGCTTCGCGCTGCTTCGCGCGAGATCGGCACTCACGCCTCCGACCTCGCCCCGGTCGCCGGCGCTGCCGCTATTGCCTCAAGGCGAGAACTCCGGTCCTGACCGCTCTCGCTTGCGCGAAGCCCGACACTCAGTCGTGCGTGCGTGAAGACACCGAAGCGGCTTGGCGGCGGTCCGCCGTGCGTATCGGAACGTCAGCCGACGTTTGCTTCCGCGGCCCGGAGGTTGCTCGCATCACGCCTGAGACTCTCGGCGACCAGGCGCGGCACATCACCGCTGACGCCCACGTATGTGCCTGACGGTTCTTCGCCAGCCGACACCACGAGGTTGGCGGTCGACCGCGCCAACAGCGCGAGCAGTCCGATCGGAAAGAACAGGACAGCGATGACGACGGCCCAGCGCGGAAAGTAGCGGCGTTGGT
>JAICRZ010000021.1 GCA_025937135.1 Thermoleophilaceae bacterium | reverse complement strand
GCCGCGTCGGCGAGGGCGAGCAGGCGCTGGTGCTTCTCCTGCTCCCAGCTCAGCCAGTCGGCCGACGACATGCCCTGCGGCTGCTCGACGCGCGCCTCGAACCAGCCGTCGAGCGCGTCGCGCAGCCCCTCGTCCTCACGCAGGCGCTTGGCGAACGCCACGTCGGAGAGGCCGCAACCGAAGCCCTCGAGCAGCTCCTTGAGCGTGCGCAGCCGCTGGAGGTGGGCCGGGCCGAAGACGCGATAGCCGGAGCCGGTGCGCGCGGGCTCGATCAGCCCGACGGTCTCGAGGTAGCGCAGCATTCGAGGCGACCAGCCGGTCGTCTCCGCCGCCTCGTTGATGGTCAGGCCGTCGGTCATCGCGAGGCGCAACCTTACCAAGAGTTTGTCAAGGTTTGGTGCGGACGGGGCGAACGTCCATTTCTGTACCCCATAGGGGCCAATAACGGACGTTCGGCCGAAAACCACCCTCCCTACCCAGCAATCCGGCAAGCGCCAGACCCTGAGCGCAACGCCGGAGCGGAGCGTCCGCCTCAGTCGGCCAGCTCCGCCTTCAGCCGCTCAATGGCCTCGATCGCCGACGGGTCCACCCCGTCGAGCGCCGCGGTGTAGACCGACGCCAGGTCGCCGAGCAGGACGAGACCCAGCACCCGCTGGAGCAGCGACTCCCCGGAGAACGACACAACGGTCGCAGGCGAGGCGATGTGCGCCGTCGGCTCGATCCGCCGCCGGATCCTCGCATCGATCTCCGGGTCGTCGATGAACACCGAGCGCATGCGGGCGAGCTCAGCGGTGCGGTCCCAGCCGCAGACCTCGTTGTGGTCGGCCTCCGGCAGCTCGCCCCAGAACGCGGGCAGCTTCGGGTTCTCGTTCCACTGCGCCTTCCAGCGCCTGGCCACCGCGACGGTGTGGTCCGCGCCGTAGAAGACCGGGATCGAGCCGTGCAGCTCGCGCGCGAGCGCCTTCGCGCGCGAGTCCTCCGGCGCGTCCGGCCCCCACTCCGCGACGAGCCGCTCCAGCATCGGCGTGGCCGCTTCCAGGTCAGAGCGCAGCGAAGGCGCGGCGCCGCACGCGGCCGCGCACTCGAGCGCCGCGATGACCCCGTACAGCACCGCCGCGCGCGGCTGCATGCCCGACGGAACGCCGATCACCGGCACGCCCTCGGCCCGCGCGCGTTCGGCGAGCTGCCCGCCCGTGGTGACGACCGCCGTCGAGATCCCCTTCGCGATCGCGTCGTCGAAGCACGCGAGCGTCTCCTCCGTGTCACCCGAGTAGCTCGAGCAGAGCACGAAAGTCTCGGGCCCCGTCCACGGCTCGAGGCGGTAGTCGCGCACCGGGCGGATCGGGCGCGCGGCGCGATCGCCGACGGCGGCCGCGGCCAGCTCGGCGCCGATCGCGGAGCCGCCCATGCCGGCCACGAGCAGGCCACCCGGGAAATCACCGCGCGCCACCCCGGCAGCCTCCACGCGCCAGAGCGCGTCGCCGATCTGGTGCGGCTGCGCGAGCACGTCGCCGAGCGAGTCGTTCGGGTCGACCGCGGCGATCGCCTCGCGCGTCAGCGCCGTCATCCGAACGCCGCGCCGGGCTCCACGCGCGCGCCGCTCTCCACGACGGCCCCGCTCTCGACCACGGCGCCGGCGCCGATGATCGCGTCGGGTTCCACGCGCACCCGGTCGCCCAGCCGCGCGCCGGTGGCCACGATCGCCTCTTTCACGACGGAGTCGTTGCCAACGCGCACGTCGTCGTGCAGCACCGCGCGCTCGATCACGGAGCGATCGCCGACCGAGCAGTGGCGCCCGATCACCGACAGCGGGCCGATCCGCGCGCCGCTCGTAATCGACGCGTCGTAGATGAGCGAATCGGTCTCGTCGCGGCGCGGCAGCTCGCTCTCCGCGCGGCCCGCGAGCAGGTCGTAGGTGGCCTCCATGTAGCGGTCCGGCGTGCCGATGTCGATCCAGTAGGAGTCGAAGGGGAAGCCGTACAGGCCGCTGCCGACGATCTCCGGGAACACCTCGCGCTCGATCGAGACCGCGCGGCCCGCTGGGATCAGGTCGTCGACGACGCTGCGGTCGAGCACGTAGGTCCCGGCGTTGATCCGGTTGGTCGGCGCGGGTCCCGGCTGCTTCTCGAGGAACGCCTCCACCTCGCCGCTCTCCTTGGTGGGCACGACCCCGTAGCTCGCGGTGTCCTCCACCGCAGCGAGCGCGAGGGTCCCCGTCGCGCCCGTCTCGGAGTGCTGGCGCAGCTGGGCGCTGAGGTCGAAGTCCGTGAGGCAGTCACCGTTCACGACCAGGATCGGCCCGGACTCGGCGAGCATCCCCTCGTCGGCGGCCAGGCGCAGCGGCCCGGCGGTGCCGAGCGGCTCCTCCTCGACGAGGTAGCGCAGCCGCATCCCGTGATGCTCGTCGCCGAGCACGGCGTGAACCGCCTCCGCCTTGTAGCCGAGCGCCAGCAGCGCGTCGTCGACGCCGTGGCGCGCGAGCCAGTCGAGCATGAAGCTGAGGAACGGCCGCCCGGCGAGCGGCACGACGGGCTTCGGAGTGGTGAGCGTGAGCGGCCTGAGCCTGGTCCCCTCCCCGCCCGCGAGGACGACGGCTTCCATCGAAGCGCCTAGCGGCCGACGCCCTCGTACGTGTAGCCGGCGCGCATCATCAGCTCGCGGTCGAGGAAGTTGCGCCCGTCCACCACGAGCGGTCGCGCGAGCTTCTGCTTGACCTCGCCGGCCCAGTCGAGCTCGCGGAACTCGGGCCACTCGGTCACGAGCACGACGGCGTCGGCGCCGTCGATCGCCTCCATCGCCGACTCGGCGATGTGCGTGCCGCGCAACAGGTCCGCGGCGCGGCCGGTCGCGACCGGGTCGTAGGCGCGGACGTTCGCGCCCTCGCTCTGAAGGCGTCCGGCGAGCACGAGCGCGGTGGCCTCGCGGATGTCGTCGGTGTTCGGCTTGAACGCGACCCCCAGCAGCGCGATCTCCTTGCCCACGAGCGTGCCGAGATGCTTCTGGAGCTTGCCGATCGCGCGCCGCTTCTGTAGCTCGTTCACCTCGATCACCGCGGTGAGGAGCTGGAAGTGGTAGCCCGAGTTGCCGGCGAGCTGCTTGAGGGCGGTCACGTCTTTCGGGAAACAACTACCACCCCAGCCCAGACCTGCCCGCAAAAACTGCGGACCGATCCGCGCGTCGAGGCCCATCCCGCGCGAGACCTCGTCGACGTTCGCGCCGAGCTCCTCGGAGACGTTCGCGATCTCGTTGATGAACGAGATCTTCGTGGCCAAAAAGGCGTTCGAGGCGAGCTTGATCATCTCGGCGCTCGCCACGTCGGTGCGGATGATCGGAGCGTCGAGCGGCTCGTAGAGAGCCACGACGCGGTCGCCGTAATCGCCCTCGTCGAAGCCCACGACCACGCGATCCGGGTTCATGAAGTCGTGCACGGCCGAGCCCTCCTTGAGGAACTCGGGGTTCGAGACGTAGCCGATCCCGTTCGCATTGCGCCGGATCGAGCGGCCGGTGCCCACCGGCACGGTCGACTTCATGATCAGAGCGTGGTCGGCGGAGTCGCCCAGCTCCTGCACCACGCGGTTCACGCGCGAGAGGTCGGCATCGCCGGAATAGCTCGGCGGCGTGTCGACGCAGCAGAACAGCAGCTGCGCGTTCGGCAGGAGATCGCCCATGTCGGTCGTGTAGTGCAGCCGCTCGGAGTTGCGCTCGAGCATCTCCGACAGGCCGGGCTCGAAGATCGGGACCTCGCCGCGCGCGAGCGACTCGATCTTCTCGGGGATGATGTCGCGCACGTAGACCTCGTGGCCGAGCTCCGAGAAGCAGGCAGCCGTGACGAGGCCGACCCAGCCCGCCCCGATCACTCCGATGGGTTCGCGCGCGTTCATGCGGCGGATGACCCTACAAGGGCCTTGCCGTACGGGCGATGTTGATCATCTGCCGCGCGGTGAGCGACTGGAGCAGCGTGTTGGAGACCCAGTAGACCGCGTCCTTCTCGCGCCACGCCACCAGCCGCAGCCGGTCGCCGTCGTAGTACATCTCGAGCTTGCGGCGCCCGTAGCGATGCGTCTCGTGGGGGCCGTCGAGGATCGGCGGGTTCGTCCACGCCGTGCCCTGGAGGCCGTAGTACTCGCCGATCAGGCCGCTCTGGATCACGTAGCGGAAGCTCGCCCAGCAGCGCCCCCTCGGCCCGCAGATCTTGTACGCGCGCGGCGAGTTGATGCTGAAGCTCGACCGCGGCACGGCACGCGTCGGGTAGTAGATGCGGATCCCGCGCACCCCCGAGGCGATCTTGAGCGCCTCGGCGCGGCCCGCCGACGAGATGTCGAGCATCTGCGTGCTGCTGGAGGGGCGCCGCGCGTGGTGGCGGCGCGGCGAGCGCGGCTTCGCGTGGCCGAGCGGGCCGTTGGACGCCTGGACGCCGAGGAACTGCTGGGTCACGCGGTGGACGGCCGACGCGCGCGCGGTGACGTAGCTCTTCCCGATCAGGGCCGGGAAATGGATCTCGTGGACCGGGTTGCCGGCCGAGGCGAGCGCGAGCTTGATCAGGCTGAGCACCTGCTTCTTGCCGTGGATGTCGGAGCGCGTGTAGTGCGCGACGATCTTGGTCAGCTTCTCCTGGTCGTCGAACAGCTTCTTGGCACCGACCTGCGCCTTCGCCTGCCGTAGGAAGTCCTGCTGGCGCGCGGAGCGGACGATGTCGCTGTCGGTGTGGCGGAAGCGGACGTAGTCGAGCGCGTCCTGGCCACACAGCTTCTGGTAGCCGGGATCGATGTCGATCGTCGCGTACTGGTCGTTCGGATTCGCGTTGTCGTTGAAGTAGCGCCGGTCGACGTCGACGTAGACGCAGTGGATCGCGTTGACGGCGTCGCGGAAGCCGCGGAAGTCGACGTTGATCACGTGGTTCACGCGCAGGCCGGTGAAGTCCTTGATCGTGCGCAGCGTGAGCTTGGTCCCGCCCTCCGCGTAGGCGGCGTTCAGCTTGTCGACGCCGTGGCCCGGGATCTGCACCTTCAGGTCACGCGGCAGCGACAGCAGGGCGATCGCGTTCTTGGAAGGGTCGAGCCGCATCAGGATCATCGTGTCCGAGCGGCTGCCGGAGCCCATCTTCGCGTCGTTGGCGGTCTTGGCGCGCTTGTCGGAGCCGATCACGAGGATCGTCTGCGGCTTGCCGGGCGGAGCCTCGGCCAGGTCGCCGCCGAGGTCGAGCGGGTTGTGCCCGATCACGCTGCTGATCTTGTCGAGCTGGTTGAAGCCGGCCACCGAGGTCGCGGTGGCGGCCACCGCGATCAGCACGAGCGCGCCGATCAGGTAGCGCTTCCAGATTCCCCTTCTCTCGTTGAGCTCAGGCAATGCGCAGGTGGGGCGTCGACTCGACGCGGGCCGGGATCGCGTTCACGAAGTCAACCAGGGCCACCCGATAGCGCTCCAGCGAGCCGATCGAGACCCACTCCTCGGGGCCGTGATGGCCCGCGCCGATCGGCCCGAACTCGACGCCCGGCACGCCGGCGTCGAGGAAGCTGACGATGTCGGAGGCGCCGTCGCGGCCGACCGAGATGGCCTCGGGGCCGGAGTGCTCGCCGCTGAGCACCTCGGCGAGCGCGGTGACGTACGGGTTGTCGCGCGGGACCACCGCCGGCTCGCGGTGCACGACGACCTCGACCTCGGTGTCGGCCAGCGCCTCCACGTCGTCCAGGATCCGGCGCGGGTCCTGGCCGGGGAGGTAGCGGATGTCGACGTCGATCACGCAGCAGTCCGGGACCTTGTTGAAGGCGTCGCCGCCGATGACGCGCCCGAGCGATATCGACGGGCGGTCGAACAGCTCCGACGACTCGCGCGCGAACGGCATCGCGGCGATCTGGCGGAAGACGTCGATCGCCTTGAGCACGGCGTTGTCGCCGAGCCACGGCGTCGAGCCGTGCGCCGACTTGCCGCCGACGGTGATCCGCAGCGCGATCACGCCCTTCGACTGCACGCCGATGTGCAGGTCGGTCGGCTCGCCCGTGATCGCGAAGTCGCCGACGTAGCCGCGCTCGACGAGGTAGTCGGAGCCGCGCGCGTCGAGCGTGTCCGCTTCCTCGTCGGCGACGCAGACGAAGTGCACGCGCACAGCCTTCTGCTCGGCGAGGTCGCGCACCGCGCACATCATCCCCGCGAGGCCGCCCTTCATGTCGTAGGCGCCGCGCCCGTAGAGGCGGTCGCCCTCGACGCGCGGCTGGAACTGCTCCGGGAAGCCGGGAACGACGTCGAGATGGCCGTGGAGGACCACCGTGGGGACGGGCGGGTCCGCGCCGGCGCCCACGCTGGCGGCCAGCACCGGACGCTCGTTGTGGGTGCCGTCCTTGACCTCCACGTCGCGCGCCTCGAGCCAGCCCTTCACGAACCCGGCGCAGGCGCGGATGCCCTCGGGCGTGTCCGTCTCGTAGCTGATCAGCCGCTCGGCAAGGGCCTGTTCCTGCATCCGGGCGAGGATAGCCAGGGCACAGGCCGTCTCTTCGGGGCTAACGTGCCGCGGATGCGCAGGCTCCGCACGTCCGAGACCACACGCGCGGCGGAGCTCGGAATCGCTGCTCTGGCGGGCAACGTCGTGGCGCTCGTGTTCACGCTCGTGTTCACGCGCGTGCTCGGTCAGGACGCCTACGGCTCGCTCGCCGCGCTCCTGTCCACGTTCCTGATCCTGAACGTGCCGGGCTACGCGCTCCAGACGACGGTGGCCCGCGAGGTGAGCGCCGCAGTGGCGGCCGGCGACCCGAACGCCGGCGCCGCGGTCGGCCGCTGGCTCAAGCGGCTCGTCGCGCTCACGCTGGCCCTGGCATTGGTGGGCGCGATCGCGCGCAAGCCGATCGCTGCGGTGATCGGCGTGGACGAGGTGCCGTGGGCCGCCGCCGGGACGGTCGTGGCGGGCGGGCTCTGGCTGCTCCTGTCGGTCGAGCGCGGCGCGCTGGTCGGCTTCCAGCGCTACCGGCTGGTGGGCGTGAGCTTCGTGGTCGAACAGTCATCGCGCCTCGTCTGCGGGCTCCTGCTGGTGGCGGGCGGCATGCACGTGACGGGCGCGTTTCTGGGCACGCCGCTCGCGCTCGCTCTGGTGGCGGCCGCGTTGTGGCAGCCGCTGCGCGCGCACGTGCCCCCGCTCGTCCACCACGAGGTGGCGGGGCACCGGCTGCGCGACCTGGCGCTGCGCGCATGGGCGCCGATCGGCGCGCTGGGCCTGATCGCGTGGCTCCAGGACGGCCACATCATCATCGTCAAGCACCTGGCATCGAGCCACGATGCGGGCGCCTGGGCCGCCGCCTCGGTGGCCGGCAAGGCGATCATGTTCGTGGCGATCGGCCTGGCCGGCTACGTCGTGCCGGAGGTGGTCCGCAACTTCGAGCGCGGCGACGACCCGCGCACGCCGCTGCTGCGCACGATGGCGCTCGTGGGCGCGCTGGCGGTGCCGGTGGTGCTCGTCTACACGGCGATACCGGAGACGGTGCTCCGGATCGCGTTCCACGTCAAGGGCGCCGCGGGCGCGCTCCCGCTCATGGGCCTGTCGATGGCGCTGCTCGCCTTCTCCTACCTGTCGACGCAGTTCCAGCTGGCGCTCCACCACACGCGCTTCATCGCGGTGCTGGCGATGGCCGCGATCGCCCAGCCGCTCATCCTGCTGGCACTCGGCTCGGACCTCACCGAGCTGGCCGCCGGACTGGCCGCGCTGAACCTCGCGCTGGCCGCATCGCTCGTGACGCTCGCGCTACGCCGACGCGGGCTGCGCCCGGGCGACACCGCGCCCATCGGCGAAGCGGACGCCCTTGCGGGCGAGGAGCACCGTCTCGTCGCCGAGCGAGAGTGACAGCCGCGCGCGCCGCGGCACCACGCTCCGCAGCGCGCTGACCGCGGCTCCCAGCGCCCCGCCGCGCTCGGCCAGGCCGGCCATCCAGTAGCGCAGCGTGAACGAGCGCACGAGCGAGGCGTCGGCCACCACCTCGAGCCCGCGCTCGCGCAGCAGTTCGCGCAGCGTCGCGCGCGGCAGCAGGAACGTGTGCGCCGGGAGGTAGCCCCACCAGCCCGCGCCCGCCAGGCGCGCCGCCCGCGACGACGGGTCGGGGGTCACGAGGCAGAGCACGCCGCCGGGCGCCAGCAGGCCGACGCAGCGGTCGATCGCGCCGAGCGGGTCATCGAGATGCTCGAGCACGTCGGCGAGCAGGATCGCGTCGTACGGGCCGCCACGGTGCTCGGCGAGCGGTTTCTCATGCACGACGAGTCCGAGGACGTGACGCGCGTGCGCAGCCGCCTTGCGCGACAGCTCGAGGCCCTCGACGTCGAAGCCCGCCGCGCGCGCCTCGTCGAGCAGCAGGCCGTGGCCGCAGCCCACCTCCAGCAGGCGCCCGCCGCTCGGCATCATCCGCAGCAGCCGGCGCGCGGTGCGGCGGCGGCCGTACTCCTCGTCGAGGTAATGCTCGTCGTGCATGGAGCGGTAGAGGTCGAGCAGCGGCTCGCCACTCGGCAGCGACGGCTGCTGCACCGTCCCGCAGCGCTCGCAGGCGAAGAGGTCGCCGTACCCGCCGGGTTGGTGATTGGTCGGGGAGAACGCCTCGGAGCGCGCCTGGCCGCCCGTCCCGCGATGCAGGAGCCGCAGCGGCCCCGAGCAGATGCGGCATGCCGCTGGGCCGCTCATCGCCGGGAGCTTAACTAGCCTCTCTCCGCCCATGTCCCTCCACATCCTCGTGATGACCGACCGCGACTGGACCCATCCGCAGGGCGGCGGCACCGGCACCAACCTGTATGGCCAGATCGCGCGCTGGGTCGCGTGGGGTCATCGCGTGAGCGTGATCGCCTGCTCGTACCCCGGCGCCGCGAGCTACGAGAAGTTCGGCGACGGCCTCGAGGTGCATCGCCGCGGCGGCCGCTCGACGGTGTTCCCGCGCGCCATCCTGGCCCAGTGGCGCGGGCTCGTCCGCGACCCGGACGTCGTGCTCGAGGTGGTCAACGGGATCACCTTCCTCACCCCGCTCTGGCTGCGCAAGCCGCGCGTGACGCTCGTGCACCACGTTCACCGCCAGCACTACGTCGAGGAGATGGGCAGCAAGGGGCGGCTCGCCGCGTGGCTGCTCGAGACCGTCCCGCTGCGCCGGCTCTACCGCGGCTCGCGCTTCCTGACGATCTCGCACGCGACCGCCACCGACATCGCCTGGCACGGCATCCCCCTCGAGGAGATCGACGTGGGCTACATCGGCGTCGAGTCCGAGGCCTTCGGCCCGGGCGAGCGCGCCGAGAACCCCGAGCTGCTGTATCTGGGCCGGCTCAAGCGCTACAAGCGCGTGGAGGTCGTGCTCGACGCGCTCGCGGCCGTGCCGGATGCGATCCTGCACATCGCGGGCGACGGCGACCATCGCCCCGAGCTCGAGCGCGAGATCGCCGAGCGTGGCCTGAGCGAGCGCGTGGTGATGCACGGCTTCGTGTCCGAGGAGGAGAAGCGGCGGCTGCTCCAGCGCGCGTGGGTGAACCTGACGGCGTCGTCCGCCGAGGGCTGGGCGCTGAGCGTGATGGAGGCGGCCGCGTGCGCCACGCCGAGCGTCGCGCTGGGCGTCGGCGGACTCAACGAGTCGGTCGTGCACGGGCAGACCGGGCTGCTGGCGGCCACCCCCGAGGAGATGGCCGTGCGCACCGCCGAGGTGGTGCGCGACCCCGAGCTGCGCGATCGCCTCGGCCAGGCCGCATTGGCACGCGCCCGCGAGTTCACCTGGGACCGCACCGCGCGCGAGACGCTCGCGATCCTCCAGGACGAGATCGTGCAGGCGCCCGCACGTCGCGGCGTCAGGCGCCGGCGCCCGCAGACCGCGCCCTGAGCGTGCGCCGGCGCACCGCGCTCCTGCTGCTGCTGGCGGGCGCGCTCATCTCCGGCTTCACGATCCTGCGCGGGATCGACCCCTTCGACGAGGGGCTGATGCTCCAGGCGGCCCGGCGGATGGCCTCGGGGCAGTGGCCGTACGCGGACTTCCAGTGGTCGTACGGGCCGGGACAGATCGTGCTCCTGGCCGCCACCTTCAAGGCGTTCGGGACGTCGCTCCTGTGGTGGCGGATCATCCGCGTGGCCGTCGACGCGGCGATCGCGTTCGCCGTCTTCCGCTTCGTCGAGCCCGAGGCGGGGCTGCGCTGGGGGCTGTTCGCCTGGCTCACCGCGATCTGCGTCATCGCCGAGCCGACCAGCGCCAACCCGTTCCCGCTCGCTCTGCTGTTCGGCCTGCTGGCCGTGTGGCTCGCAGCACGCGACCGTCCCTCCTGGGCGGGCGCGCTCGTGGCGCTGGCGGCGTTCTGGCGGCCCGACTTCGGCTTCTACGCGCTGGCGGCCGCCGCCGTGGCGCTGTGGCTCGGCCGCGGCGCGTACGCGCGCTTCGCCGCCTGGGTCGCGGGCGTCACGGTGGTGGTGTGGGCGCCGTTCGTGATCGCGGCGGGGCCGGGCGAGGTGTTCGAGTCGATCGTCACCCGCTCGGCGCGCGAGGGCTCGTACTGGCGGCTGCCGTTCCCGATCCACTACCACGGCGGGATCGGTGGGCCGCACGCGTGGAAGGACGTGCTCGAGTTCTACGTGCCGCTGATCGCTCTGATCGGCTTCGTGGCGATCCTGCGGTGGCGACCGTCCCCCGCGCTCGGCGGGCTGATCGTCCTGGGCGCGGGCTACGTGCTCTATCTCCTCTCGCGCACCGACGCGTTCCACGTCCAGCCGCTGCTGGTGGTGCTGGCGGCGGCGATCCCGCTGGCGCGCCGGCGCGTCGCGGTCGTGGCGCTGGTGCTGCTGGCGGCCTACGGGGTGTCGAACCGCCTCTCGGCGCTCGTCTCGCCGCAGCACTTCGACACGCTGCACGTGCCGGTCGCCGACGGCGTGAAGGCGCGCCCGGTCGACGCCGCCGCGCTGCCGCGCGTGGTGCGGGCCGTGCAGCAGCGCGTACCGCGCGGGCAGCCGATCTACGTGGCGCCGCGGCGCTCCGATCTCGTCACGATCAACGACCCGCTGCTCTACGTGCTGACCGAGCGGCCGAACGCGCTGAGCCAGGACTTCGCACTTCAGACCTCGGCGGCCGCGCAGGGGCGGATCGTCACGTCACTGGAGCGAGCGCGACCGCGCATGGTGATCCACTGGCTCGACCCGATCTCGTCGAAGCCCGAGCCGAACAAGCGCGGCACGCCGAGCGGTGCGCACGGGCTCGACGACTGGCTGCACGCGAACTACCGCGTGCTCGAGGTCGACGGCTACTACGCGCTGCTCGTGCCGCGCTAGAAGGGACGAGCGAGGCCGCGGCGGGCCGCGCGCTGGCGCAGATCCGCGGGGCGCCGGTGGGTCCGCTCGCGACGGCCCAGCTCCGACAGCGCACGCTCGACCTCGAGGGGCAGCTCGCGCGCGAACACCGAGCGATCGAAGCGAGCGGCGTTCTCGACGCAGTCGTGCGGGTCGATGGCGGCGTCGTCGAACTCGCGCACCGCGGTGGCCAGCTCGAGTGGCCCGCCCTCCCAGAAGCAGCCGGTCACGCCGTCCTCGATCGTCTCGAGCGCCCCGCCGCCGCGCACCGAGATCACCGGGCGGCCGGCCGCCTGAGCCTCGACCGCGGCGATGCCGAACTCCTCCACCGCCGTGACCACGAGCGCGCGGGCGCCGGCCAGCAGGCGAGCAACCTCGTCGTCGCTCACGCGGCCCGCGAAGCGCACCGTCGGGCCGGCGAGACGCTGAAGGCGGCGCGCGTCGGGGCCGTCGCCCACCACCACGAGCGGCAGCCCGAGCCGCGTGAACGCCGAGACCGCCACCTCGATGCGCTTGTGCGGCATCAGCTCCGACAGCACGAGGTAGTGCGAGCCGACCTCACCCGGGGTGAAGCGCGCCGTGTCGACGGGCGGGTAGACCACGCGCGAGTCGCGCCCGAAGTACGCCCGGATGCGGCCCTGCGTCAGCCGCGAATTGGTGACGTAGCGATCGACGCGCTGCGCGGCGATCCAGTCCCACTGGCGCCAGCGGTGGAAGACGGTCCGCAGGGCGGCGCGGGTGAGCGGGTCGCGTCGCGCGAGCGTCTGGTCGCGGTCGTTCCAGGCGTAGCGGAACGGGTTGTGGCAGTACGAGACGTGCACGGTGCCCTCGTCGCAGATGACCGCGTGCGCCCAGGCGCTGGAGCTCGACACCACCACGTCGTAGCCGGACAGGTCGAGCGACTCGATCGCCGACGGGTAGAGCGGCAGCAGCGCGCGGAAGTTCCTCGAGGTCGGGCGCAGCCGCTGGAGGAAGCTCGTCTGCACGTTGCGGTGCGCGAAGCGACCCTCGGTCCCGCGCTCGTCGTAGACCGCCGTGAACACGTCCGCATCCGGCCAGATGTCGCACATGGCCAGGAACACTCGCTCCGCTCCGCGGATGTCGAGCAGGAAGTCGTGTACGAGCGCAACGCGCGGGGGTCCGTCCACCGGCATATGGCGAGTCTAAATAAGGCCCGTCTCGGAACCCCTGAGCGCGGCCTCTCGCGTAAGGGTCAAGACGTCCGGGCGGGGTTCCGATTCGGGCTGTGGCGCGTTCGCAGTAGCAGCGTGCCGCCGGCCAGCAGGACGAGGCCGGCCGCCGCCGGGATCCAGGCGTCGAAGCCGGTGCGGGCGAGCGGGACCGATCGCGTGGCGCGCGGCGTGTGCGCGGGCGCGGCCGGCGCGCTCGTGGCGGGCGCGCTCTGGGCGGGCCGTGACGGCGTGCTCGGCCGGCTGCTCTTGCCCGACGAGCCGCTGTTGCCGCCGAGCGGGTTCTGGTATTGGTCGTCGCCCGCGCTCTGAGCGAACGCGCTGGTCGCGGGCAGCGCCGCCAGCAGGGCGGCGAGCAGCACGACGACGAGTATCGGCCTCCGGCGGATCACGGCAGGAACCTTAGAAGTTCGCTCGGATTCCCGGGTGTGCGGCTGGTGGATGCCGGCGCCCGCCAGGCAAGGACGCAGCCGGCGATGCGTCGTTCTACGACGTGAGCCGGCGAGGACGCCGCATGGCGGGATGCCGGCGCCGCCAGACGTGCGCACGGGAGTCCGAGCGGGCGTCTTGTAGCGTGCCTCGCCGATGGAGACCGCGACTTCCAGCGACTTCTCGGCGGCGCTGGCGGCGGTCGCAGGCGTGGAGGGCTGGCTCACTGACGCGCAGGCGCGCCGGCTCTGGGACGCCGCCCGCGCGCTGCCGGCGAGCGCGCAGGTCGTGGAGATCGGCAGCTATCGCGGCCGCTCGACCGTCGTGCTCGCGCGGGCGGCCGAGGCGCGCGTGGTCGCCATCGACCCGCACGCGGGCAACGACCGCGGCCCGCAGGAGATCGAGGGCTACGCGAGTGAGGCCGAGTCCGACCACGAGGCGTTCCTGGCCAACCTCGAGCGCGCCGGGGTGAGCAGCCGCGTGCGGCACGTGCGCCGCTTCTCGGCCGACGCTCACGCCGAGGTGGACGGCCCGATCGACCTGCTCTACGTGGACGGCGCGCACCGCTACCGCCCCGCCCGCGACGACATCCGCGAGTGGGGTGCGCGCGTCGCGCCCGGCGGCACGATGCTGATCCACGACGGCTTCTCGTCGGTCGGCGTCACGCTGGCCACGCTTCGCCTGCTCGTGCCGAGCCGCAGCTTCCGCTACCTCGGCCGGACCGGCTCGCTGATCGCCTACAGGCGCGAGCGCGCGCCGCTCGCCCGCAACGCGCTGCGCCAGCTCGCCGAGCTGCCCTGGTTCGCGCGCAACCTTCTCCTCAAGCTCGCGATCGTCACGCGGCTGCGCAGGGGCGAGTGGCCGTACTGAGGCGCGTCGCGCCGGCGCTGGTGCTGGCGGGACCGACGGCGGTCGCGTTCTTCAGCGGCGGCTTCATGAACGTGGACCTGACCACGGCGCCGCGCGCCGCGAGCTGGTACGCCGGGCTGATCGCGGGCGTGGCCGCATGCGCGCTCGCGCTGATCGCGCCGCGGCCGCTGCTGCCGCGCTCGCGTGGCGGGCGGCTGGCTGTCGCCGGCCTCGCCGGCCTGGCCGCGTGGGTCGGGCTGTCGCTCTTGTGGGCGCCGCTCTCGACCCCGGCCACGCAGGACTTCCAGCGGCTGCTGCTGTACGCGGCCGCGTTCGTGGCCGCGCACGCGTGGCTGCGCGGGCGCGAGCGCGCCGTGGAGCCGGCGCTGGCGGCCGGGATCGTGCTGGTGATCGCCTACGCGCTGTCGGCGCGCTACCTGCCGGGGATCGTCCATCAGAACCCGGGGCGGCTGGCGCCTGACCGGCTCAACCAGCCGCTCACCTACTACAACGCGCTCGGCTGTCTGGCGGCAATCGGTTTCGTGCTCTGCGCGCGGATGCCCGGCGGCGCCGTGGCGGCGTGCGTCCCGCTCGGCCTGGCCACCTACCTGACGGTCTCGCGCGGCGCGCTCGCGGCCCTGCTCGGCGGGCTGATCGCGCTCACCTTCCTGGCGCCGAGCTGGGGGCAGTTGCGTGCGATCACGATCGGGCTCGTGGGCGCGCTCGTGGCGGCGGTTGCCGCAAGCCGGATGCACGCGTTCTCGTCGCTGGACGGCGGGTCGGCGAACGCGCAGGGCGCCGCCATGCTCGTCCTCACGCTCGTGCTGATGGCGATCGCCTTCGCCCTCGACCGCGGCCCGCGCAGCGACCGGCCGCTGCCGCTCCCGCGCCGTACGCCGCTGATCGGCTTCGGCGCGATCGTGGCGATCGCCGCGCTGCTGTTCGCCGCCGCCTACAAGGACCGCCGCCAGGTCACCCGCACGCCCGCAGCCGGAACGGCCCCGGCGCGCCTCACCTCGATCCAGTCGAACCGCTACGCGTACTGGGAGGTCGCGGTGCGCGAGTTCGGCCGGCATCCGTTCAAGGGGCTGGGCACGGGCGGCTTCCGGGTCGCGTGGCTGCGCGAGCGCAAGATCACCGAGTCGGCGCAGGACGCGCACTCGCTCTACATCGAGACCGCCTGCGAGCTCGGCGTGGTCGGGCTGGCGCTGCTCGCGCTGCTGTACGGCGGCGTGGCCGCGCGGGCGCGGCGGCTCTACGCCGTCGACCCGGCGCTGGCCGCGGGCCCGATCGCCGGGCTCACGGTGTTCACGCTGCACGCGGGGGTGGACTGGGACTGGGAGATGCCGGCGGTCGCGCTCGTCGCGCTCGTGCTCGCCGCCACAGTTCTAGGAGCGTCAGAGACGCGAGCACCACGATCGGGATCTCCGCAGCCAGCCGGAAGCGCGTGACGCCGTAGCCGACCACGCTCGCGACCGTGACGAGCACGGCCGGCGCGAGCAGGATCCAGAGCGGCTCGCGCCGCCGCCGTAGCAGCACCGCGCCGGCGATCGCCAGCGCCAAGAGCGCGTAGTAGACCGCCACGCCCACGTACTCCACGCGCCGGTCGCGCCCCTCGAGCGTCTCGTAGATCGCCTGGTCGTGCGGCGCCCAGAGGTCCCACGTCCGCAGCACCCGCACCGCGGCCACGGCGGGCACGCGCCCGGCGTGGTCGCGCGCGTAGTCGATGCCGTCGGAGCGGTACGTCGCGGCGCGCTCGGCCTCGTTGCCGGTCGCGCCGGCGGGGATGCAGTCGAGCCGCCAGAGGCCGGTGAAGCGGCCGTGGTAGGTGGCGTCGCAGTTCGCGCCGGCGAGCAGGGAGCCCGAGTTGTTCGAGATCAGCACGGGCCGGTCGAACGCGGCCCAGTTCCGCACGAGCCAGGGCGTGAGCACAACCGCGCCGGCCAGCGCCGCCGCCAGCACGCCGCGCCAGCGCGCGCGCCAGGCCACCGGCAGCACCAGCAGGAGCGCCAGCCCGAGCGCCTCGCTGCGCGTGAGCGCAGCCAATGCCACCAGCGCGCCGAGCACCGCCGCCCGTCCCGCCGTCGGGCGGTCGACCACCCGGTATGCCGCGATCAGCGCGAGCGCTATCAGCAGCCCGTAGAGGGACTCGCTGAGCACCGTCGCGTCGTTCACCCAGAGCAGCGGGTAGACGGCCGCGATCCCCGCGGCGACAAGTCCCACCCGCTCGCCCCCGACGCGCCGCCCGAGGATGCCGACGGCCGCGACGGTGGCGGCACCCAGCAGGCACGACGCCGCCCGGTGAGCCGCCCAGCTCTTCAGCCCCACCAGCGAGAAGAGCGACAGGTAGAGCGGGTACAGCGGCGGGTGGTCGGCGGTGGCCGGCGCCCCCGGAGACCGCACGAAGCCGTGGCCGCCGGCGATCGAGTTGGCCAGCTCGTGGAAGGTGCGCGCGTCCCCGGCGATGACCAGGTGCGGCCCCTCCAGCAGCGCGTACGCCAGTCGCAGCGCGAGGGCCGCGACTACGATCGCCCCCAGCCCCCGGATGAACGCCCGCGCCTCCAGATTCCCCCACTTCGACTCGCTGCGCGCGATCGCGGCCATGTCAATCGTCCTCACGCACATGGCCGCCTACGCGGGCATGGAGACGGGCGGGACGCTCGTGGGCCCGTACGTAGCGCGGCTGGACTGCGGCGTCACGATCTTCTTCCTGATCTCCGGATTCCTGCTCTACCGCCCGTTCGTTCGCGCGCGGATGAGTGGCGATCCCCAGATGGACACGAAGGCCTACGCGTGGCGCCGCTTCCTGCGGATCGCGCCCGCCTACTGGGTGGCGCTCACCTTAACGACGATCATCCTGGGCCTGCCGGCGGTGTTCACCGCGGCCGGGATCCCCGAGTTCTACGGGCTCGCGCAGGTCTACCAGCCGGGCACCGTCGTCGGCGGGATCTCGCAGGCTTGGTCGGTGTCGGTCGAGGTCTCCTTCTACGCGATGCTGCCGCTCTGGGCCTGGCTGATGCGCCGCCTGCCGGCGCGCGGCCAGCGCGGGATCTTCCGGCAGGAGCTCGTGGCGCTGGGCGTCATGTTCGCGTTCGCGCTCGTGTGGAAGGAGGCGCTGATCCACAACGGCGCCAACGGCGGCGTGCGCACCACCACCTGGCTGCTGATGCTCCCGGCGCAGCTCGATCTCTTCGCCCTCGGCATGGGGCTCGCGGTGCTGTCGGTCTGGTACCAGGAGCGGGAGCGGCTGCCGGCGCTCCTGCGGCCACTCGACCGCTTCCCGGCGCTCGGCTGGCTGGTCGCGCTGGCCGCGTTCCTCGTCGCGGCGCGCGGGATCGGCCTCGAGGGCGTGTTCGGCGAGCCGCTGTCGCGCGCGCAGTACACGGCGCGCTGGTACCTCTACGCGCTGGTCGCGCTCGGGCTGCTGCTGCCGGCCATCTTCGGCGACCAGTCGCGCGGCTTCCTGCGCCGGCACGTGCTATCGAACCGCGTCCTCATGTACCTCGGCCTCATCTCCTACAGCGTCTTCCTCTGGCATCAGACCGTCTTCATCCAGATGTACCGCTGGAACTTCCAGGACCACCACATCGTCCATCAGTACTTCCCGTGGGTCTTCATCGGGATCCCGATATCCGTGGCGATCGCCTCGCTCAGCTACTACCTGATCGAGCGCCCGGCGCTCCGCCTGAAGGACCGCATCGGGCGCCGCCCGCAGTACCGCGACGAGGCGCTCGCGGAGCCGGCCCCAGCCGAGCCGGCGCCGGTCACATGAGGCCCTCTGGCAGGGTCGTGGTCGTGATGCCGGCGTACAAGGCCGCGCGCACGCTCGAGCGCACGGTCTCCGCGATCCCGCGCGAGTGGGTCGACCAGATCGTGCTGGTGGACGACAACTCCCCCGACGGCACGCTCGACGTGGCGCGCGGGCTCGACATCAAGGTGCTGTCGTTGCCGCACAACGTCGGCTACGGCGGCAACCAGAAGACGTGCTACCTACAGGCGCTTCAGGAGCACGCCGACGCCGTGGTCATGCTCCACCCGGACGGGCAGTACGAGCCGGAGATCATCCCGCGGCTGGTCGAGCCGATCCTGCGCGGCGAGGCGGACTTCGTGATGGGCTCGCGGATGGCCGCCGCGCGCGAGGGCGGCATGCCGCTGTGGAAGCGGATCGGCAACCGCGCGCTCACCGCGATGGAGAATCGGATCGTGGGCACCGACCTGTCCGAGCTGCACTCCGGCTACCGCGCGTTCTCACGGCACCTGCTCGAGGGCGTGCCCTTCCTGCGCAACTCCGACGACTTCGTGTTCGACTCCGAGATGCTGATGCAGGCGAGCCACTTCGGCTTCACGATCGTGGAGGTGCCGGCGCGCTCGCGCTACTTCGCCGACGCCTCGTCGGTCGACCTGCGCCAGTCGGTCGTCTACGGGGTGAAGACGCTGTGGGTGGCGCTGCGGCTCGTGCTCCACCGCTCGGGCATCATCCGGTCGAAGAAGTTCCAGCCGTGACGCCGCGCCTGTCGATCCTGATGCCCGTCTACGACGAGCGGGCCACAGTCGAGCGGGCCATCGAGGAGGTGCTGGCCGCCGACCTGCCGGTGCCGTTCGAGCTGATCGTGGTGGACGACGGCTCGACCGACGGGACGTCCGAGGTCCTGCGCGGCCGCGTCTGGGATTCGCGCGTGACGCTGCTCGAACACGACCGAAACGCGGGCAAGGGCGCCGCCGTGCGCACCGCGCTGCGCGCCGCGACCGGCGAGTTCTCGGCGATCTTCGACGCCGACCTCGAGTACGACCCGCACGACCTCGCGCACCTGCTCGGACCGCTGCTCGACGGCACCACCAACGCCGTCTTCGGGGTACGGGCGTTCGACGGCTACACGAGCCATTCGTTCCTCTACGTGCTGGGCAACCGCGGCGTGACGCTGGCCGCGAACGTGCTCTACAACGTCTACCTGAAGGACCTGATGACATGCCACAAGGTCATCCGCACCGACGTCTTCCAGGCGCTGCCGCTGCGCGCCCGCGGCTTCGACATCGAGCCCGAGATCGCGGCGCGGCTGCTGCGCGGCGGCGAGCGCATCTTCGAGATGCCGGTCCAGTACAAGGCGCGCATGACCGAGGAGGGCAAGAAGCTGACCTCGGCCGATGGCTTCAGGGTGCTGCGGACCTTGCTCCGCTGCCGCTTTACCTGAGCGGGCTGAGCCGCTTGATCGCGGCGGCGGACTCCGGCGAGTGCGTCGCCTGGTAGAGCAGCGCCCAGGCGCGGATGTTCTCCGGTTCCTCCCGCACGACGCGCTGGAAGAACGGCGCCGCGTGCGCGCGATCGCCGGCCACCAGGTACGACGCGCCCTCGAGGATCTGCGGGTAGCGATCGGGGTTGAGCGTCTTCGCGGCGCGCGCGTCGGGCCGGGCGGCCGCGGGATGCTTCGCGAATTTCGACAGCGCACTGCGCTCCTGGTGCACGTTTCCGATCGAGATGACGAGCCAGGCCGCCGCCAGCGCCAGGACGATCCGGAGGACGAGCGTCACCGGCCGAACCCTAGATGGTTGATTTCACGGGACCGTGTGTGCGGGGGCGCGCGAGAGCAAGCAGATCAAGGACGCAGATCCGAAGGCGTCGTTCTACGACGTCGAGCGGTCGAGGACGCCGATATGCGCCGCTATCGCGCGCCATCCGCGCGCGGGCTCGTGGAATCAACCATCTCGTGTCCGGTGGTAGCGTCGCGGCGCGTTGCCAGCGCTGATCGTGAGCTACTCCGCCGGGCCGGGCGGCGCCGAGCGGATCCTCTCAGATCACGCGTCGGCGCTGGGCGACGACACCTGCGTGGCGTGCCCCGAGGGCTGGCTCGCCGACGCCGTGCGCGCGCAGGGGCTGCGCGTGTTCCCGCTGCGCGAGCGCCCGCTCGAGCTGCGCGGCCAGGCGCCGGCGGCATTGATGCGGCTGGCGGGGCACCGCCGCGAGGTGCGGCGGCTCGTGCAAAACCTCGCGCCGCGGGTGGTGGTGGCCTGGAACATGCGCTCGCTGCTCGCCTGCGCGGGACTCGCCGTGCCGGTCGTCTTCCAGCACAACGACCTGCTGCCCGGCCCGGCGGTCGCGCGTGCCGTTCGCGCGGCCGCCCGGCGCTGCCACGAGGTGATCGCGCTGTCGCAGGCGATCGCCGACGACCTGGGGATGGGCCAGGTCATCCACCCGGGCGTGGACCTCGAGCGCTTCGGCCCGACGCCGCGCGGCCACGGCGCCCTGTTCCTCGGCGTCGACAAGCCGTGGAAGCGGCTCGACCTCGCGCGCGAGGCGTGCCGCCTGGCGGGTGTTCCGCTCACGGTTCCGAGCGGCTTCGAGGACCCGCTCCCGCTGCTGCGCGACGCCGCCTGCCTGATCCACGCCGCCGACCGCGAGCCGTTCGGGCTCGCGCTGGTGGAGGCGCTGGCGTGCGACGTGCCGGTGGTGGCGCCGAGCGCCGGCGGCCCGCTCGAGATCGTGGACGAGTCGAGCGGCCGCCTCTACCCGCCGGGCGACGCCGCTTCAGCGGCGGACGCGATCCGCGCGGTGCTGGAGGCCGGCCTCCGGCCGCGCGCACGTGCGGAGCGGCTCTTCGACCTGCGCGAATCGCGCCGCCGCTGGGCGCGGGCGATCGGCACCGGCCCGCCGCCCGAGCGCGGCGAAGGGATCGCCCTCGTCACCGTGCTGCACGACTCCGAGCGCGAGGTGCGCACGCTGATGGCCTCGATCGACCGCCACCTGCCGGGCGCGCGGCTGATCGCGGCCGACTCCGGCTCGAGCGACGGCGGCGCCGCCGCGGTGCGCGCCTGGGGCGGCACGGTCGTGGACATGGGCGGGAACACCGGCTTCGGCCGCGCCACGAACGCCGGGATCGCGGCGGTAGAGGAGCCGGTGACGGTGGTGGTGAACCCCGACGTCGAGCTGCTCGACTCCTCGCTCGCGCAGCTCGCTCGGGAGGCGCACGACGCGGAGCGCATCCAGGCGCCGCTCCTGCTGCGACCCGACGGCACGCGCGAGTGGGGCGAGCACGGCGAGCCGCCCGAGACGCGCGTGGTGCTCATGCCGCCGCCGCGCCCGCGCCGCCGCCGCGTGGCGTGGGCGGTGGGCGCCTGCCTCGTCGCGCGCACCGAGGTGTTCCGCCGCCTCGGCCCGTTCGACGAGCGCACGTTCATGTACGGCGAGGACATGGACCTCGGCCTGCGCGCCCGCGACGCCGGGGTCGAGACGTGGTTCTGCCCGGACGCGCGCGTGCTTCACGTGGGGGCGCACGCGACGGAGAGGGAGTTCGCCGGCGAGCCGTTCGAGCTCCTGGCGCGCCGTCGCGCCGAGGTGGTGGAGGAGCGCCGCGGCCGCCGCGCGCGGGCGCTCGACAGCGCCGCTCAGGGCCTCACGTTCGCCACCCGCATCGCGGCAAAATCCCTGCTCAGACGGCCGAGCGCGCGCGAGCGCGAGCAGCTGCGGGCGCTGCTCAGAGCTCGGCGAGCGCGCTGACGAACGCCTCGGAGAACGTCGGGAACGGCTGGATCGTGTCGCGCAGGACGGCGATCGGGATCTCCGCCCTGATGGCGAGCGTGGCCTGCTGGAGCCACTCCCCCGCCTCCGGCCCGACTGCGTAGGCGCCCACGAGCTTGTCGCCGTCGGCCACCAGTGTCATGAAGCCGGGACGCTCCGCGTACTCGCGCGTGTAGGTGGACGTGCGGGCGACCCCCGACAGCTCCACCGTGCCGGTGCGCTCACCCTCCGGCCGGCCGACCGCCGCCACCTGCGGGTCGGTGAAGACCACGCGCGGCACGGCGCGGTAATCGGCGCGCGCCTCCTTGCCGAGCATGTCCGCCGCAGCAACGCGCGCCTGGTACTTGCCCACGTGCGTGAACAGCATGATCCCGGTCGCGTCGCCGATCGCCCAAACGCCGTCGGCAGCACGCATCCGCTCGTCCACGCTCACGCCGCCGCGGTCGGACTTCTCCACGCCCAGCTCCTCGAGCCCGAGCCCGTCGAAGCGCGGGCGCCTGCCGGTGGCCACCACGAGCTTGTCGCCCTCGAGCGGGTCGCCGCTCTCGAACGTCAGGCGGTAGCCCTCACCCGCCCGCTCGACGGCGGACGCATGCTCGCCGAGGCGAACCTCGATCCCCTCCCCCTCGAGCGCCTCGCGCAGCGCCTCGCCGGCGGCTCTGGCCTCCCGCGCGAGCAGGTGGTCGGCCCCCTCGACCACCACCACCTCGGCGCCCAGGCGCGTGAGAGCCTGCGCCATCTCCGTTCCCACCGGCCCGCCGCCGAGGATGAGCGCGCGGCCGGGCACCTCCTTGAGCCCGGTCACCTCGCGGCTGCCCCAGACCCCGTCGAGGCCGTCGAGCCCGTCGAGCGGGGGAGTCACGGGGTCGGAGCCCGCGGCGATCACGATCCGCCGCGTCTCGTGCTCCTGCTCGCCGACGCTGACCCGCCCCGGGCCGGCCACGCGCGCGTCGCCGCGGAACAGCTCGATCCCCTTGTCGTCGAGCCAGCCCTTCGCGCCTGAGTCGTCGTAGTCGGACACCATGAAGTCACGCCACTCGAGCGCGCTCTTCACGGCGAGCTCGCCGCTCACCGCCTCCTTCGCGCCCGGCGCCTCGCGCGCGCCCTCGACCGCCTCGCCCGGGCGCAGCAGCGTCTTCGACGGGATGCAGGCCCAGTAGGAGCACTCGCCGCCGACCAGCTCGCGCTCGGCGATCGCAACGCGCATGCCACCATCAGCGAGCTCGCCGGCACACACCTGGCCGGCGGGTCCCGCCCCTATGACTATGGCGTCGTACATCGCGATAAACGGCCGAGCTGCGGCGCGTCGGGAGATCGGCGGAGTCGAACGCTACACGCGCGAGATGGTGCGGCGGCTTCCGGCGCTCGGCGACTACCGGGTGATGACGCCGCCGACCGCCCACAAGCTCGGCCAGGTATGGGAGCAGGCGCTGCCGCTGATGCACCGCGGCCTGATCTATTCGCCTGCCAACACGGCGCCGGTGAGCGCGCGGACGATCGTGGTCATCCACGACGTGGCCGCCGTCAGGCACCCGGACTGGTACAGCCGCCCCTACGCCGCCTGGCACAACGCGCTGCTGCCGCGCGTGGCGCGCCGGGCGCGCCTTGTGATCACCGTCTCCGAGTTCTCGCGCGCGGAGATCGCCGCGACGCTGGGAGTCGACAGCATCGTGATCCCCGGCGGGGTCGACGAGCGCTTCGCTCCGGGCGAGCCGCGCGACTACGTGCTCACCGTGGCCACGCGCATCGCGCGCAAGAACCTGGGCGCCCTCGACGCGGCGCGGCGGGCGCTCGCCGAGCGCGGCATCGACCTCGTGGCCGTGGGCTCCGGGCGCGGCTACATGCGCGCCGAGGACGGCATCCCGGGGCGCTACGTGCCCGACGACGAGCTGCCCGCGCTGTACGCCGGCGCGCGCGCGTTCGTGTTGCCGTCGCTGTACGAGGGCTTCGGCCTGCCGGTGCTCGAGGCGATGGCCAGCGGCGTGCCGGTGGTGGCGTCGAACCGCGCGGCACTGCCGGAGACCTGCGGCGACGCCGCGCTGCTCGTCGACCCCGAGGACCCGAGCGCGATCGCCGAGGCGGTGCTGGCGGCCTCCACGGACGAGTCGGTCCGCGCGCCGCTGATCGAGGCCGGCCGGGCGCGTGCCGCGCGCTTCACATGGGAGCGCACGGCACGCGCGACCGATCAGGCGATCGCTACTTCGCCGTCAGCGTGAACGGCCCGCAGGCGGTGCCGTCCGGGTTCTTCAGTGCAGCCCCGTTCTGGTCCTTCGGGCGGAGCACCAGCTTCGCGCCGGACACCTGCACCTCGGTGTAGCTGAACGCGTTGGTCTGGTAGCACTTCATGCCGACGCCGTTCGGCGGCTGCGGCTTGAAGAACGCGTTCGTTGCGAGGTCGCCGTTGCCCTGCTTGCCGGTGGCCTCGTCGATCTCCTGGCTGAACGTCCTCGTCCCGACCGGCCCGGTGACCATCTCGGTCACGCCGCTGTCCTTCGGGCCACCCTGCTCCAGCGTCTGGAAGCGGATGTCGTTGTAGAGGTTGGCGTGCGTGTCCGTCGTCAGCACGACCACGTTCTTCAGGCCCGCGAGCGTCGTGAGCACCTGAGTGCGCTCCGCCGCGTAGCCCTCCCAGCGGTCGTACGGCAGCGCGTAGAACTGCTGCATCGGGACCTCGTTGACGATCACCT
>JAICRZ010000090.1 GCA_025937135.1 Thermoleophilaceae bacterium | reverse complement strand
CCGAAGAACATGATCGAGCTGCCGAGGTCGCGGATCACGACCAGCATCAGCATCGCCGCGCCCCAGATGACGAGCATCGGCCCGAGGTGCTTCATGCTGATCCGCGGCAATCGCCCCCTGACGAGCACGTCGCGCACGTCGTTCAGGTAGCTCGCCAGGAAGATGACGATCGCGATCTTCGCGAACTCCGCCGTCTGGAACTGGAACGAGCCGACGCCCACCGACAGGTACGCGCCGTTCACCTGCTTGCCGATCCCCGGCAGGCGCGGCGCGAGCAGCAGCAGGATCCCGACGATCGCGATCGTGTAGCGGTAGCGCTCGAGCACGCGGATGTCGCGCAGGAACAGGACCGTCAGGCAGAACAGGCCGAGGCCGAGGCCGAAGATCACGGCCTGCTTCCAGGCGAGGTTCTGGTCGATCCGGTAGATCTCGACGAGCCCGAACGCCGTCATCAGCGCAGCCAGCGGGTACAGGTACGGATCGGCGTAGGGCAGCCGGGCGCGGATGAAGATGTGGCCCACGAGGCAGGCGCCCAGGAAGATCGCTCCGTAGGTGATCGTGACCTTGTTGATCTGGCTGCCGCTCGTGCGCGATACGAGCACGGCGGTGAAGCCGGCGGTCACCAGCAGGGTCACGGGCAGCAACCCGAACAGCTCTCGGCCGCGTGCTCCCATCAGGGCGTTGCGCCGGAGCCGGAGTCGATCTGCTCGAAGAGGTCGGCCGAGTCGCCGTGCCCGCGGGCGTGGTGGTCGAGCACGTAGTTACGCTGGCGCGGCGTGAGCGACGCGGCGGGCACGCTGGACACGCGCTGCTGCGAGTACAGGTCGATGCCGAGCGGAAGCTCGTACGGGAGGCCGCGGTAGAGCGCGACCTGGCCGCTGCTGGTGGTGCCCACGAACCAGAACTGCCGGTCGACCACCCACACGACGGCGACGGCGGCCAGCAGGACGAGCAGCAGGCCGACCGCGGCGAAGATCCTGCGCCGGGGCGCGACCGGGGGCGGCCGGCGCGCGGCGGCCGGGGAGCTCACGGGCACACCGCCCTCGAAGGTCCGCGGCGGGCGCGGCGGCGCCTTCGCCGGCGCCCTGGCGGGAGCCTGGGTGGCGTCCGCCGCCGCCACCGCGGCGCGGACGTTCTCGGCGCTCACGCCGGCGATGGTGGCGTCGTCGCCGAGGGTGTCGGAGTCATCGGCGTCGGCGTCGGCATCCTCGAGGCGGAACAGGATCACGGTGATGTTGTCGCGCCCGCCGTTCTCGTTCGCGGCGGCGATCAGCTCCTTGGCGCCGGCGTCGAGCGAGCCCGCCGTCGAGAGGATCTGCGCGATCGCGTCCTCGGAGATCATTCCCGTGAGCCCGTCCGAGCAGATCAGATAGACGTCGCCGGCGCGGCCGGGATAGGTGAACGTGTCCACCTCCACGTCCGGCTCGGGGCCCAGCGCGCGCGTGATGATCGAGCGCTGCGGGTGGACCTCCGCCTCCTCGGGCGTGAGCTTGCCCTGGCGCACGAACTCCTCGACGAGCGAGTGGTCCTGCGTGAGGCGCTCGAGCTCGCCGTCGCGGAGGCGGTACATGCGGCTGTCGCCCACGTGCCCGATCGCCACGTCGCGCCCGGTCACGAGCGCGCCGGTGAAGGTCGTGCCCATGCCGGCGTGCTCGGCGTCCTCCTGCGCCTTGCGGTAGATCTCCGCGTTCGCCGCCTTCACTACGTCGGTGAGGTCCTGCTCGGGCCGCGCGCCCACGTCGCTGCCCCTGGCCGTCTCGACCGCGATCGCGGACGCCACCTCGCCGGCGCGGGCGCCGCCCATGCCGTCGGCCACCACGAAGAGCGGCGAGCGCTCGAGGTAGGAGTCCTCGTTGCTCTGCCGCGCCCGGCCCACGTCGGTGAGTGCCGCCACTTCGGCGATGCGCAGGGCCACGATCTACTCCTGGTAGCGGTATTCGGTGTCGCCGATCCGGACCACGTCGGCCACGCGCAGCTGCTCGGGCTTGCGGAGCTGACGGCCGTTCAGGAACGTCCCGTTCGTCGAACCCATGTCCTCTATGTACATGAACTGGCCGCGCGGGAAGATGCGGGCGTGCGCGGCCGAGGCGAACGGGTCGTCGACGGTCACGTCGGAGCTCGCGGCGCGGCCCAGCGTGATCCCGCCGTTCAGGTCGAACTCCTCGCCGGGCTCGTGCCCCATCGCGGCGATCACCTCGAGCCGCGGGAAGACGCCGGACTGCAGGTCCATCCCGCCGCGCTGATCGCGCGGCTGTGCCGTCGGGCCGGTGTCGTCCACGATCGCGGCGCCGCCGCGGCCGGCCACGTCGCGGAGCGCGCTGCGCGACACCCAGAGCAGGAACAGGAAGAGCACGGCGAGGAAGCCGAACTTCAGGAGGATCGCGACCGGGTCCTGCATGGCTACTCGACCTCGAAGACGAGCCGCTCGATCCCGAGCGTGATCTCGTCGCCCGGCTGGAGCGGCTGCTGGCTCACGCGTCGCCCGTTGACCTTCACGCCGTTCGTCGAACCGAGGTCGGCCACGACCCAGCTCGCGCCCTCGCGCCGCAGCTCGGCGTGGCGGCGCGAGACGTTCGCGTCGTCGAGCGTGACGTCGCACTCGCGGCTGCGGCCGATCGTCACGCGCTCGCCCGACAGCACCGTGCGCTTGCCGCCGCCCACCAGCATCGCCCGGCCGCCGAACGCCGCCGGCGCGTCGATACGGCGCGCCTCGCGATCGACGGAGTAGACCATCGTGTGGCCGAAGTCGGCCGGCTCGGGGTCGCCCAACTCGATGGCGCCCTCCTCCTCGGGCGGGCGCACGAGCAGCGCCTGGATGCCGAACTCGCCCAGGTTCAGGCGCTCGTCGGTCTCGAACTCGACGGTCGGGCGGGTGAGCAGCGCCAGGCCCTCGGATCGTGCGGTCTCGAGCAGGTAGTCCGACAGCTCCTTCTTCACCCCGTCCTCATAGCCCTCGAACTGACTGCGGTCGTCGGGCGAGAGGTAGACGATGTACTGGTTCGGGACGTAGGTCCGCGAGATCGACACCGTCTTGTTGTCCTGCATCTCCTTCGCGAGCTTGCGCGCGATCTCGACGGGCTGCACCTTCGACTTGAAGGTTCGGCTGAACGCCCCCTCGAAGAGGCCCTCGAGCTTCGCTTCCAGGTTTCTGAGGATGCTCACGGCAGGGCCATCCTAGGGACCTCGTCCGCATCGGGAGCGGGGTTTCGCAGTCCCGCCGCCACGGCGCCGACAGCCACCACCACCGCCAGGACCGCGCCCGCGGCGAGGCCCCGCGGCTGATCGCCGCCCACGAGCGTCGCAATCCCGACGTGCGCCGCCACCAGCCCGGCCGCCCACAGGAACGCGCCCAGCAGGTCGAGCGTGAGCGAGCGACCGGTCACGAGCAGCGGCAGCACCGCCGCGAGCGCCGCCCACGCCACGGCCGGAAACAGCGCCGGGGTGGTCACCAGCGGCCACAGCGCGTGCTCGGCTGCGTGGCTTATCGAGCCATCCCAGGCACGCAGCCGCATCGAGCCGTCGGGGGCGCCGAACAGCAGGGTGCGCTGGAGCGCCTCCTCGGCCAGCGCGAGCCAGAGGAAGCCGAGCGCGCCGAGCGCGGCGCGGCGCCACGCCGTTCGGCCGGCGCCGGCCAGCACGATGTAGAGCGGCCCGAGCCCGACGGCGCCGAGCAGCGGCGCGAGGGCGGGAAGCGACCAGCACGTGCCCGCGCGCGCGAGGAGAAGCGGCACCGGGACGGCGCCCGCCGCCACGACGAGCGCGAGCCCGTCGCGCCCGGTCGCGGCGAGCCAGGCCACGAGCGCGGTGGCGCTCAGCAGCCAGCCGATCCGCGGCAGCAGCGCCACGGCGATCGCCACCACGCCGGCGGCCGCTGCCGGCGAGACCCGTTGCGTGCGCCCTGCGATCTCGAACGCGCCGAGCACGATGCCGCCGGCCGCGGCGCCCGCTATGGCGCGGGACGCGACCAGCGCGAGCAGGCCCGTCGCATCGTGGCCGCGGCTGCGGCGCCGGCGCGCCAACCCGAGCCGCTCGAGCGTGCCGGGCTGGACGAGGCCGCCCTCGTCGGATAGGTCGTCGTCCTCGGCCTCGAGCGCGCTGCGCAGCTGCTTGACGGTCGGGCGCTGTTCGGGGTCGGGGTCGAGGGCGGCGTCGATCGCGCGTGCCAGCTCGACGGGGAGGTCGCGGCGGCGGGTGCGCAGCGCGGGCAGCGCGGTGCCGAGCCGGCGCGCGGTGCCCATCGGCGAGCCGGCGCGCACCGGGTTCGAGCCCGTCCATGCCTCGTAGAGGGTCAGCGCGAGGGAATACACGTCGGCCGCTGCGGTGACGCGCTCGCCCTCGGCCTGCTCGGGCGCCATGTACGCGAGCGTGCCCACCACGTCGCCAGTGCGCGTGAGCGGGTCGCCGCTGGCCAGGTGCGCCACGCCGAAGTCGGCGAGCTTGGCGAAGCCCGCGCCGGCCGCGGGGTCGGCCACCACGAGCACGTTCTGGGGCTTCACGTCGCGGTGGATCACCTTGCGCTGGTGCGCGTGCGCGAGCGCGTCGCAGAGCGCGATCCCGATGCGGGCCACGTCGCGGTCGGAGACGGCGCCGTGGCGGATCAGCTCGCCCAGGTTGCGGCCCGGGACGAGCTCGGAGACGAGGTAGGTGGCGTCCTCGTCGGCGCCCAGCTCGTAGAGCGCGACGATTCCCGGGTGGTTGAGCCGCGCCGCCACGCGCGCCTCGCGCTCGGCACGCTCGGAAACCGGCTCGTCGCCCTCGCGCGGGATCACCTTCACGGCCACCTCGCGCTCGAGCTTCTCGTCGAACGCCAGCCACACGACGCCGAACCCGCCGGCGCCGAGCTTGCGCTCGAGCACGTACCGGCCCAGGACCATGCGCCGCGCGGATATGGCGAGCGACTGAGTCGCCGCCTCTGCCGACTGCCGACTGCCGACTGCCGACTGCGGCAGCGCTTCTGTCACATCGAGACGTTCCAAGTCACATCCTCGTTCTGCCCCCCTCATACCTTCCCTGCTTAAAGGGACAGCCGACCCAGCCTTCATACTGCTCCAATAGGCTGGCAGTCCCCTTACCTGCCCCTACAGCGACAGCGAAACCTTGTCCTTCCTCGACGAACGCGAAGAGCGCCCACGCCGAGCCTCGACCCGCCGCCCGCCTCCGAGGGGACCCGGCACCGACCGCCAGACGCTGATGGTGCGGCGGGCCGCGGCCGTCGGAGTCGGGATCGTCGTGCTCATCCTCCTGATCCTGGCCGTCAAGGGCTGTCGCGACAGCGCGCGCAAGCAGGCCTTCCGCGACTACTTCCGCGACGTCGACGGCCTCGTGCAGCAGTCCAACCAGGAGAGCCGCGCGCTGTTCGGTCTTCTCACGCGCCCGGGCACCCAGAGCGCGGTCCAGCTCGCGTCCAACGTGAACGGCTACCGCGGCGAGGCGGCCCAGCTCGTGGACCGCGCCAGGGGCCTCGATCACCCGGGCGAGCTCAACAACGCCTCGCAGTTCATCGTGCAGGTGCTCGAGCTGCGCCGCGACGGGATCGCCGGAGTCGCGCAGGAGCTGCCGACCGCGCTCGGCGATGCCGGCCAGCAGACCGCCGCGGCCAAGATCGCCGTCTACATGCGCAATTTCCTGGCGAGCGACGTGCTCTACACGGAGAAGGTCGTGCCCGCCCTGCACAAGCCGGCCAAGAAGCAGGGCCTGGCGGGCGAGCTCCAGGTGCCGAAGAGCCACTTCATCACCGACCTCGGGTGGCTGTCGGCCTCGACGGTCGCCGACCGGATCGGGCGCATCCGCAGCGGCGGCAGCGCCGGACCGGCGTCGCCCGGCATCCACGGCACCGGGCTCGGCACCGTGACCGTGAAGCCCGGCGGTCAGACGCTCACGCAGGGCGGTGCGGTGGACATCAAGTCGTCGCCGAACCTCTCGTTCGACGTGCAGGTGATGGACCAGGGCGAGAACGACGAGACCAACATCCCCGTGAAGGTCACGATCAGCGGCGCCGGCAAGCCGATCGTCGTCCAGGCGCAGCTCCCGACGATCTCCGCCGGGCAGTCGAAGACGGTGTCGATCCCGCTCGCCGCGTCGCCTCCGACAGGCCGTCCGGTCACGATCACCGTCCAGATCGCGGGCGTGCCCGGCGAGAAGAACCTGGACAACAACAAGGGCACCTTCGCCGCCGTCTTCACTCAGTAGGCTGGGCGGCCGATGCACGATCTGACGAGCACCCAGGGGATCGTGGCGCTCGCGGCGGCGGTGGTTGCCGTGGTGGCGCTGCTGCTGGCGATCGTGATCGGGTTCAAGCTGCGGCGGATGCGCAGCTCACAGAGCGCCGTGCTCGGTGACGGCCGCCGCGACCTCGTCGAGCATGCCGAAGAGATCCAGACCGCGTTCACGCAGATGCGCGACTGGGTGGAGGAGTCGATCGAGCACTTCGAGCGGCGGATGGGCGAGGTGGAGGCGCGCGTCGACGGCTGCATCGCCTACAGCGCGCTCGTGCGCTACGACGCCTACAACGAGTTGTCGGGCCACCAGTCCAGCTCGGTCGCGTTGCTCGACTCGCGCAAGACCGGCGTCGTGCTCAGCTCGATCGTGCACCGCGACCAGGCGCGCCTGTACGTCAAGCAGCTCCGCGACGGCGAGGCCTCGCTCGAGCTCTCGCCGGAGGAGCAGGAGGCCGTGGACCAGGCGCTCGCCGCTCCGCCGGCCGCCCGCGCCTGAACGGCGTGCGCGTCGGCTTCCTCGGCCCGTCCGGCACCTACGCCGAGGAGGCGTTGCGGGCGTCGGCACCCGCCGGCACGCCGGTCGAGGAGGTACCGATCGCCACGGTGTACGAGACCGTGATGGCGGTGCAGACCGGTGCCGTCGACCGCGCCGTGGTCCCGATCGAGAACTCACTCGAGGGCTCGGTGACGGCCACGCTCGACACGCTCACCGACGAGGCCGACGGGGTCCGGATCGTGGCGGAGGTCGTGCGGCCGATCAGCCACAGCCTGATCGCGCGCCCCGGCGCACGAATCGAACAGCTCGCGCGCGTGATCTCGCACCCGCAGGCGCTGGCGCAGTGCCGGCGCTTCCTGCGCGAGAGGGTGCCGCAGGCGAGCACCCAGGCCGCAGGCTCCACCGCCGAGGCCGTCCGGATGGTGGCCGGGTCCGAGGAGCCGCTCGCGGCGCTCGGGACGCCGCTCGCGGCGGAGCTCTACGGCTGCGAGGTGATCGCGGAGGCCGTCGAGGACGGCGACGACAACCGCACCCGCTTCGTCTGGCTCGCGCCCGACGGCAGCCCCGCGATGGGGCGCCCCGACAAGACGTCGGTGGTCTTCTGGGGCTTCAACGACGAGTCGCCCGGCGCGCTCGTGCGCCTCCTCGCCGAGCTCGCCGACCGCTCGATCAACCTGACCAGGATCGAGTCGCGGCCGCGCCGCGTACGCCTCGGCCACTACATGTTCTTCGCCGACCTCGACGGCGCCGCCGAGGACGATCACGTCGCCGAGGCGCTCGACGCCCTGCGCGGACATGTGGAGACCCTCAAGATCCTCGGGAGCTATCCGGCCGCAACCTGACCTGGCCGCCGGTACTTGCGGGTACACTTTTTCGCGGTGGCAGTGGTCCACGCGGCAGCGTCTCAAGGAGGAATGGGCGAAACGGACCCAGCTCCCGCGCCCGCGCTGCCGGACGCCCGGACGCAGCGCGGGGGAGCGAACGGCCGGGTCCTCGTACTGAACGCGTCGTACGAGGCGATCAACGTCTGCACCGTACGCCGCGCCGCCGTGCTGATCCTCAAGCAGCGCGCCGAGATCCTCGAGAACGGCGAGCGCGCGCTGCACGCCGAGACGTTCGAGATGCCGCGGCCCACGGTCATCCGCCTCACGACCTACGTGCGCGTGCCGCGCGACGCCCACAGCCGCAAGATCACCCGCCGCGCGATCTTCGCCCGCGACCGATGGGAGTGCCAGTACTGCGGCGCCGGCCACTCGCAGCTGACCGTCGACCACGTGATCCCGCGCTCGAAGGGCGGCCCGTCCTCGTGGGACAACGTGGTCACCTGCTGCGCCCCGTGCAATCGCCGCAAGGGCGACCGGCTGCCGAAGCACGCGAACATGCACCCGCGCTCGAAGCCGGCACCACCGTCGTCGACGATCTTCGTGCACGTCGCCGTGCCGAAGGTGCCGGAGGTGTGGCAGCAGTACCTGGCGGCCTAGGGCCGGGCGCCCGCCCGGCGGTAGCAGATGTGCGTCGCCAGGGGTGAGTGGAGGACTTCGACGGGCTCGAGATCGAACTCGGCGACACCGTCGAAGATCCCCTCGCCGGACCCGAGCAGCACGGGGGCGATGTCGAGCCAGAGCTCGTCGATGACGCCCGCCAACAACGCTTGACGGACGGTCGAAGCGCCACCCGCGATGTCCACGCCGTCTGCGCCGGCAGTCTCGCGGGCCTCGGCGTAGGCGGCGTCGAAGCCGTCGGTGACGAAGTGGAACGTCGTCCCGCCCTCCATCTCGATCGGCGCGTGAGCGTGATGGGTCAGGACGAACACCGGCGCGTGGTAGGGCGGCTCGGGTCCCCACCAGCCGGACCACTCCTCGTCCCACTCGCCGCGGATCGGGCCGAACATGTTGCGCCCCATGACGTAGGCGCCGCGCGGGCGCAGCAGACGGCTCGCGGCGGTGGCGTCCGCCTCGTTCGCGCGCTCGTCGCCAAGGTGCCAGGTGTGAAGCTCGCGGCCCCGCTTGCCGAGCGGGTTGTCGCGGCTCTGATCGGGGCCCGCGACAAAGCCGTCGAGAGAGATGGACATGTGGCAGGTTGTTGGTGTCATGTGAACAAAGACCGCCGAATCGGCGAGAAATCATCGGGGCGGGCGCGCTCGCTAAAGCTACGAACGCAGAGAGGGCGCCCCCGAAGGAGCGCCCTCTCAAAACAACCACTGGATCGATCGGAGGCGGCCCTACTACGGCTCGCGAGGTCGCAGTGCGTTCGCTCGCTCCCCGTCGCCTGAGGGGACCACTTTCAAGCTCCGACTCCGACGGCGCCCCGGTTGGGACTCCGCTAGACGGTCCAGCTCCGACCTAGCGGCCGGTCACCTCCAGGGTCCCGAAACTACTGTCACTCAATTTAGGACCACCTCCTTTCCCTGGTACCGCCATTGAAGCACACGAGGCGGCCGACGCTGGGGGTCAGTCGGCAGTCGGCAGTCGGCAGTCGGCAGAGCTACTCATCATCGTCCGCGGGTCCCGTCCCACGCGGCTCCGCGCCCTCGCCGTGGGCGGCATCCGCGGCGTCGTCGGCGTCGATGTCGCCGCGGGCGGCGCTGTCACCTTCGCCCGGGATCGGCGTCACGTCGTCGTCGCCGGCGACCGGCAGCTCGTCGGCCACCTCGGGCGCGGCGGACTCGGAGTCCTCCATCACCAGCGCAACGGCGCTGACCACGTCGTCGTCGCGGATGTTCATGAGCTTCACTCCCTGGGACGCGCGGCCGTAGCGCGAGATGCCGCTGACGCTGGTGCGCTGCACCATCCCCTCGCGCGAGATGAACACGAGCTCGTCGCGCTCCTGCACGATCAGCGCGCCGACGAGGCCGCCCTTCTTCTCGGTGAGCGAGATCGTCTTCACACCCATCGATCCGCGCCCCTTGACCGGGTAGTCGGAGATCAGGGTGCGCTTGCCGTAGCCGTTGTCGGTGACCACGAGCAGCTCCGTGTCGTCGCGGGCGACGTCCATCGCGAGCACATAGTTGTCGCCGCGCGAGACGTTCATGCCCTTGACGCCGGCGGTGTCGCGGCCCATCGAGCGCGCCTCGGACTCGTGGAATCGAGCCGCCTGGCCAGAGTGCGACACCATGATGATGTCGTCGTCTCCGCTCGTCCGGCGCACGGCCACGAGCTCGTCGTCGTCCCGGATGTTGATCGCGATGATGCCGTCGGCCTTGATGGGCGTGTTGTAGGCGAGGAACTCGGTCTTCTTGATCTGTCCCTTGCGGGTGGCGAAGACGAGGTACTTGCCTTCCTTGAAGTCGCGCGTGGCGAGCACGGCGCGCACGAACTCGCCCTCGCGCAGCGGCAGCAGGTTCACGAGCGCGCGCCCGCGCGCGGTGCGGCCCATCTCGGGCAGCTCATAGACCTTCTGCCGGTAGACCTTGCCGCGATTCGTGAAGAACAGCAGGTAGTCGTGCGTCGAGCTGACGAAGAGGTGCTCGATGTAGTCGTCGTCCTTGAGCTCCATCCCCGTGACGCCGACACCACCGCGACGCTGCTGGCGATAAGTCGCGAGCGGCAGCGTCTTGATGTAGCCGGACTTCGTGATCGCGATGACCATCTGCTGGTCGGCGATCAGGTCCTCGATGTCGATCTCGTCCTCGGACGCTGTGATCTCGGTGCGGCGGTCGTCGCCGTAGCGATCCCTGATCTCGCCGAGCTCCTCCTTGATCAGGTCGAGCACGCGCTGCTCGTCGCCGAGGATCTCGCGCAGCTCCGCGATCCGCTCGACCAGGTCGGCGTGCTCCTGGCGCACCTTGCCGGCCTCGAGCTGGGTGAGTCGTGCGAGGCGGAGGTCGAGGATCGCCTGCGCCTGGCGCTGCGACAGCTCGAACTCGCCCATCAGGTCCGTGCGCGCTTCCTCCGGGCCCGGAGCGTTGCGGATGATCGCGATCACGCGATCGATGTCGCCCATCGCGATGAGGAGGCCCTCGAGGATGTGCGCGCGCTCCTCCGCGCGCCGGAGCTCGAACTTCGTGCGGCGCACCACGACCTGGCGCTGGTGGCGCACGTAGGCGTCGATGATGCCCGTGAGCGGGAGGGTGCGCGGGACGCCGTCGACGAGCGCGACCATGTTCGCGCCGAACGTCGTCTGTAGCGGCGTGTGCTTGTAGAGCTTGTTGAGCACGACCTTCGGGATCGCGTCGCGCTTGAGCTCGATCACCACGCGCACGCCGCCCTTCTCGGACGACTCGTCGTAGATGTTCGAGATCTCCTTGACCTTGCCGTCCTGCACGACCTCGGCGATCTTGCGGATCAGCCCGGAGCCGTCGCCGCGCCCGTCGCCCTTCGGCACCTGGTAGGGCATCTCGGTGACGACGATCGCCTCCTTGCCCTGGCGCAGCGGCTCGATGTGCGCCTTCGCGCGGAGGATGATCCGGCCGCGGCCGGTCTCGTAGGCGTCCTTGAGACCCTGGCGCCCGACGATGATGCCGCCGGTCGGGAAGTCCGGCCCCTTCAGGTGCTTCATGAGGCCGGCGGTGTCGATCTGCGGGTCATCGATGTACGCCACGACCGCGTCGATCGCCTCGCGCAGGTTGTGCGGCGGGATGTTGGTCGCCATGCCGACGGCGATGCCGCGATCTACGATGCCATGGTCCGCATGGCCCAGGACTTCACCATGCGCCTGCCGCTGATCGACGGGCAGGGCAATTTCGGCTCGCTCGACAACGATCCGCCGGCGGCCATGCGCTACACCGAGGCGCGGCTCGCCCGCGCTGCCGATGCCCTGCTCGCCGACATCGACAAGGACACGGTCGACTTCCGCGCGAACTACGACGAGAGCTCGAGCGAGCCCGTCGTCCTGCCGGCGCAGT
>JAICRZ010000250.1 GCA_025937135.1 Thermoleophilaceae bacterium | reverse complement strand
CGTCATGCGGATGCGTCAATCGCTCGCGCAGTTCGAGGCGGCCTTCCATGAGGAGACCGTCGAGGACCGCGAACGCCGTGAGCGGCTGCGGCGTGAGGCCGCCCGGCGGTCCGTGCAGCGCCGCAACGAGCGCGTAACGCGGCACTCGACGGCGCGCTTCCTCATGCTGGTGCTCGCGATCATCGGGACGACGGTGCTGGTCACCGTCGTGATGTTCCAGATGCTCGCGCTCTGGTTCGCCTAGAGCCGTCGCGCGAAATCCGCCGATCGTCCGATGTTCGGGCGGCATTCCTACGCCGATCATTCACGGCGAATGACCAGGTCGCAAGCCCAGGACGATCGCTCGATGCCCGAGCCGCGCGCGCTCGTGCCGGCACCGACGCGCGTCGGCGGCCGGGCGCTGCCGGGGCACCAGCCGCGCACACATGCCCGCATCCTCATCGTGGAGGACGACGAGAACGCGCGCGTGCTGCTCACCCGCGTGCTCGAGCGCCACGGACTCGGCGTGATCGAAGCGGTCGACGCGGCGAGCGCGCTGCGCCGGCTCTTCAGCGCGCGGCCCGACCTCGTACTGCTCGACCTCCAGCTCCCCGACCTGAGCGGCAGCGCGCTGCTCGAGCGGATCCGCGAGCTCACCGACGTGCCCGTGATCGTCGTGACCGCCGAGAACGACGAGTCCACCTGCGTGACGAGCCTGCGCGCCGGCGCCGACGACTTCATCAGCAAGCCGTTCGGCGTCCAGGAGCTGCTCGCGCGCGTGGAGGCGCTGCTGCGCCGAGCGCCAACCGCGGAGAGCGAGCCGGCGAACTACGCGGACGGCCTGCTCGACATCGACTACGCCTCCCTCGAGGTGCGCGCGGATGGGAAGGTCGTGCCGCTCACGCCGCTCCAGCTACGGCTGCTGACCGCGCTCGTCCACCATCGCGGCCACGTGCTGTCGGCCGAGCAGCTGCTGCGCCTGGCGTGGGACGACGAACTGGTCCCGCGCGAGCGCGTGAAGCTGTACGTCGGCTACCTGCGCCGCCGCTTCCGCGAGCAGGGCATCGACCTGCCGGTCGAGACCGTGCGCGGCTTCGGCTACCGGTATCGCCCGCCGGGCTCCTAGCCGTCCGGCGGGGACTTCAGCTGCTCGAGGGCCGCATCGACCTCCTTGCGGGTCTCCTCCGGAGAGGAGTCCTGCCGGATCTCGAGGTAGACCTCCTTGCGGAAGACCGGAATCGACCGCGGCGCCTCGATGCCGATGCGCACCTTCTCGCCCATGATCGCCAGCACGGAGACCTCGATGTCGTCTCCGATCATGATGCTCTGGTTGGACTTCCTTGTCAGAACCAGCATCCCAGCCTCCATGCACTCATTGAGTGGTCCCCCCGCACCCGCTCGGCCCTCCCAAGCTGTCGCAATCCGTTCAGTACCCATTGTAAGGGCCGAGCTATGCCGATTGGTAGTCTTGCCGCCGCTTTATGGCCCGTCGGTCTCTCAAGCCCCAACTCAACCAGATTCGCACCTGGGTGCGCCAGGGGCGGACCGATGCCTGGATCGCGCACCAGCTCGAGGTGAGCGTCAAGGACGTCGATTCGTTCAAGCGTGAGCACGAGCTGGTCCCCGGCGAGGCGGCCGAGGCGCCGGCCGCCGACGACCCGTACGGGCCGCCGCTCGAGGAGGAGCCGGACCTGCGCGCCGAGGACGACGCGCTCGTGGCTGCCGCGCTCGACGCCGAGCCCGATGCGTCCGACGACGACGATTCCGACGACGACGAGTCAGACGACTCCGGCGACGGTTCCGCCAAGCCGGCTTCCCGCCGCCGCGGCCGTCGCGGAGGACGCGGACGCCGCGGAGGGCGCGCCGGCGGCCGCCGCGCGCTCGAGGGCACCTTCGACCACGGCGACGAGGGCTACGGCCTCTGGCTCGACCCGGCCGTGCAGGACGACCCCGTCTACGCCGAGCACTGGGCCGGCCACCGCCCGGTCACGGTCACGGTCGAGCAGGACCAGATCGTGATCCGCCGCGCCGGCGAGCAGGACGGCGACGGCTCGGATTCGGAACCGGACTCCGGCGGCGACGCCGAGCTGGATCCGGACCGCTTCGACGCCTAGCGCGCGTTCCGCTCGGGCGCCGCGCCCAGGGTCGGGCGCAGGTCGGTCTGCAATGAGGGGATGCGTCCGAAGCGCCCCGGCTGTCGCGAACGTCCGTTACTAGGGCCTGCGGCACCTAGAAATGGACGTTCGCCTCCGTCCCACCCTCCTTACTTGCAATCCGCGGGCGCCGGGCCCTCGGCGCCAGGCCCGAACGGAGCTAGTCGTAGCGCCGCCCGCCGCCGTAGTCCGAGGCGAAGCGTGCGTAGCGGGCGAACGCGGCGTCGACCGTGTGTGAGGTGTCGGTGCCGGCGAGGCGGCGCTCGGCTATCGCCTCGGCCCAGTCGGTGCCTGAGGCGTAGAAGTCGGCCAGCTCGCCGAGCGTGAACGCCCCGCCCAGGCGCCTGCGGAGCTCGTCGAGGACCGCGCGGGCGGCGTGGTCGAGCTGGGTGCGCCCGGGTTCGTCCAGGTCGCGCAGGCGGCGCTCGCCCTCCTCCCACTGGAACAGCGCGTTCTCGACCGCGTACGCCACGCCGTCAAGGTAGCGGCGGCAGGTCGCGCCGTCAGCGGCCTTCGATCACGTAGGCGCGCTCGCCCGGCTTGATCATGCCCATGGAGCGAGCGCCCCGGTCGATCGCGCCCGGGCCGCTGAGCGATCGCAGCCGCCGCGCGAGCCGGTCGCGCTCGGCCTGGAGCTGCTGGAGGTCCTGGCGGCTGTGGGCGGCCGTGTTGCGCTGCTGCACCCAGTGCACCACCGGGCGGATGTAGAGCAGGAGGATCACGAAGAGGACCGCGAGCAGGGCCACGCGGCCGACACGGTGCCAGTGGATCGTGGGCGGACGGCGGACGGCGGACGACGAATACGACATCGCCG
>JAICRZ010000097.1 GCA_025937135.1 Thermoleophilaceae bacterium | reverse complement strand
GCGCTGTACGCGCGGAATAGGATGGCCGCCCGTGCCTGACCGTCTCGACGACCTGCGCTCAGAGGCCGAGGCGGCCATCGCCCAGGCCGGCGACGTCGCGACGCTCGAGGACCTGCGGGTGCGGTACCTCGGGCGGAAGTCCGAGCTGACCACGATCCTGCGCGGCATCCGCGACCTCCCGCCGGAGGAACGCGGGCCGACCGGCCAGGCGGCGAACGAGGCGCGCCAGACGATCGAGCAGGTGCTCGACATGCGCCGCGAGGCGCTCGAATCCGGCGAGCTCGAGCGGCGGCTGGCCGAGGACCGCGTCGACGTCACGCTGCCGGGTGACCCGCCGTGGCCCGTCGGTCGGCTGCATGTGATCAACGCGACTCGGCGCGACATCGAGGACGTGTTCGTGGGGCTCGGCTTCGACGTCGCCGAGGGTCCCGAGGTCGAGTACGACTACTACAACTTCGAGGCGCTCAACATGCCGCCCGCGCATCCCGCGCGGGCGATGCAGGACACCTTCTACCTGTCCCAGCAGGTCGTGCTGCGCACGCACACCTCGCCGATGCAGGTGCGGGCGATGGAGCTCCAGCCGCCGCCGATCTACATGGTCGTTCCGGGCCGCGTCTACCGGAGGGATTCCGACGCCACGCACACGCCCATGTTCCACCAGGTCGAGGGCCTCGCGATCGACGAGGACATCACGCTCGGCGACCTCGTCGGCGTGCTCCGCGAGTTCGCTCGCGCCCTGTTCGGGCCCGACCGCGACGTGAAGGTGCGCTCGAGCTACTTCCCGTTCACCGAGCCGAGCGTGGAGGTGGATGTCTCCTGCTTCGCCTGCGGCGGCAAGGGCCACCTGCCCGACGGCTCGCGCGACCCGCTCTGCAAGGGCTCGGGATGGATCGAGATCCTCGGCGCCGGGATGGTCGACCCGAACGTGCTCCGGTTCGTGGAAACGAACGGCTACGACCCCGAGCGCGTGCAGGGGTTCGCGTTCGGCATGGGCATCGAGCGGATCGCGTTCCTGCGCCACGGGATCCCCGACCTGCGCATGCTCTTCGAGAACGACCTGCGGATGCTGGAGCAGTTCGGCTGATGCGCGTCCCGATCTCGTGGCTGCGCACGTACTGCGATCCGTCGCTCACCGCTGAGGAGATCGGCGCGCGCCTGAACGACTCGGGCACCGAGCTCGAGCGGATCGACCGCGTGGGCGTGGGCGCGGCCGACGAGTTCGTGGTCGGCCGCGTGCTGGCGGCCGAGCAGCACCCGAACGCCGACAGGCTGCGCGTCTGCGCGGTCGACGACGGATCCGGCGAGCCGCGCACGATCGTCTGCGGCGCGCCCAACGTCGCGGCCGGCCAGACGGTGGCGGTGGCGCGGCCCGGCGCCGTGATGCCGGACGGCACGAAGCTCGGCAAGGCGAAGCTGCGCGGCATCGAGTCGAGCGGGATGATCCTGGCCGAGGACGAGGTCGGCATCGGCGAGGACCACGCCGGGATCATGGTGCTCGAGAACGGCTACGAGCCGGGAACGCCGCTGCTCGACGCGCTCCCCATCCACGACCAGGTGCTCGACCTCGCGATCAGCCCGAATCGCCCCGACTGCCTGTCGGTCTACGGGATCGCGCGTGAGGTGCACGCGCTCACCGAGGCGCCGCTGGCCCCCGATCCGACGGACGCCGACGCCGAGCCCGCGGGCGGCTCGCACGACTTGACGGTCGACGTCGATCCCGACATCTGTCTGCGCTTCACCGTCCGCGTGTTCGAGGAGGTGAGGATCGGGCCGTCGCCCCTGTGGCTCAAGGCGCGGCTGATGGCAGCCGGGCAGCGCCCGATCTCGAACGTCGTCGACGTCACCAACTACGTGATGCTGCTGACCGGGCAGCCGCTGCACGCGTTCGACTACGACCGCGTGCGCGGCGGGCGGCTGCGCGTGCACCGCGCCGACGACGGCCAGAAGCTCGTGACGCTCGACGACGCCGAGCGCACGCTGACGGCGGACATGGCGCTGATCTCCGACGCCGAGGGGCCGACGTCGCTCGCCGGCGTGATGGGGGGCCAGGTCTCCGAGATCTCCGGCGAGACCACGCGCGTGGCGATGGAGGCGGCCACCTGGGTCGGGCCCAACATCTCGCGCACCATGTCCGCGCTCGGGCTTCGCAGCGAGGCGGGCGCGCGCTTCGAGAAGCAGCTGCACCCGTCGCTGACGATGGCGGCGCAGCGGCTGGCGGCGCGGCTGATGGTGGAGCTCTGCGACGCGAAGATGGTGGGGGAGACGGTCGACGTCTACCCGCGCCCGCTCGAGCCGCGCACCGTGCCGCTGCGCGTCGCGCGCGTGGAGAAGCTGCTCGGCGTGGCGCTGCCGAGCGGCGAGATCGAGGCGATCCTGCGGCGGCTCGGCTTCGGCACGAGCAGCGGTCCCGAGACACTCGAGGTGCTCGTGCCCTACTGGCGCGACGGCGACGTGCAGCGCGAGGCCGACGTGATCGAGGAGGCGGGTCGCATCCACGGGCTCGACGCGCTGCCGATCACGCTGCCCGCGCGCCGCGAGGCGGTCGGCAGGCTCACGTCCACGCAACGGCTGCGGCGGCGCGCCGAGGATGCGCTGCGCGACCGCGGCGCGACCGAGGTCGTCTGCTACAGCTTCACGTCGGCCGAGGCGATCGAGCGCGTGCGGCTCGGCGACGTGCCGCTGCTGCGGATCGCGAACCCGCTGTCGGAGGACCAGAGCGTGATGCGCCCGCTGCTCCTGCCCGGGCTGCTCGACGCGGCGCGCCACAACGCCGCGCACGGCCGGCCGGCCGTGCGGCTGTTCGAGTCCGCGCACGTATACCGCGCCGCCGGCTCGCTCGACCAGGCACCCGAGGGCAGCCCGCGCGGCGCAGCGCCGGCGCACGAGCGCCACCACATCGGCGCGCTGCTCACCGAGGCGATGCCCGGGAGCTGGCGCAGCGATGGGCGTCCGGCCGACTTCTACGCTGCCAAGGGCCTGCTCGAGGCGCTGCTGGCCACGCTGCGCATCGAGCCGTGGTTCGAGCCCGACGCACGCCCGTTCCTGCATCCCGGCCGCTCCGCGACGGTGCTCGCGGGCGACGAGCGCAAGCTCGGCTGGGTCGGCGAGCTGCACCCGTCGGTGGCGGCGGCGTGGGACCTCGAGCGGACCGTCGGGTGCTTCGAGATCGACTTCGACCTGCTCGCAGAGATCGCGCCCGGCGCCGCGGGCTATCGCGACGTCACCACGTTCCCGCCGGTCGTCCAGGACATCGCGGTGGTCGTCCCCGAGGACGCGGCAGCGGCCGACGTGGAGCACGCGATCGCGTCGGCGAGCGGTCTGGTCGACCGTGTCGAGCTGTTCGACGTCTACCGCGGCGAACAGGTGGATGAGGGCAGCAAGTCGCTCGCGCTGCGGCTCGAGTTCCGTGCGCCCGACCGCACGCTCACCGACGACGACGTCGTGGCCGAGCGGCGCGCGATCGAGGCCGCGCTCGCGGAGATCGGCGGGCGGCTGCGTGCCTAGGGTCGCAGTCCTCGGAGCGGCCGGGTTCGCCGGGGCGCTGTGCGCTCGCCTCGTGGAGGGGCATCCGTCGCTCGAGCTCACGATGGTCACCGCCCGCAGCGACGCCGGCCGGCGGCTCGACCACATCTACCCGCGCCACCGAGTGCGCCGCGAGCTCGAGACCTACGACCCGGATCGCGTGGCCGAGAGCGCCGACGCCGCGCTTGTCGCGTACCCGCACGGCGCGGCGGCGCCGGTCGTCGAGGAGCTGCTCAACCGCGGTCTGAAGGTGGTGGACCTGTCGGCGGACTTCCGCGTGCCGCTCGATCTGTACGAGCGCTGGTACCAGCCGCACGAGGCGCCGGGCCTGCTCGACCGCGCCGTCTACGGCCTTACCGAGACGCACCGCGAGGAGATCCGCGGCGCCGACCTCGTGGCCGGCCCGGGCTGCTACCCGACGGCGGCGCTGCTCGCCCTCTGGCCGCTGCGCGAGCTCGCCCGCGACGTGGTGGTGGACGCGAAGTCGGGCGTCTCCGGCGCCGGCCGCGGCGCGACCGAGAGCACGCACTTCGTCTCGGTCGCCGAGAACATGAACGCGTACAAGGTCGAGGGCCATCGCCATCGCGCCGAGCTCGAGGCGGAGCTGGGCCGCGATCTTCCCATCACGTTCATCCCTCACCTCGTCCCGATCGACCAGGGCCTGCTCGCCTCCGCGTACGTGACTCCCGCGCATGCGGTGAGCGCCGACGAGGTGCGCGACCTCTTCCGCGCGGCGTACGAGGACGAGCCGTTCGTGGAGCTCGCGGACTCGCCGCCCGGCGTGCGCGACGTGCGGGAGACGAACATCTGCCGCGTGCACGCCACGGTTGAGCCCGCGACCGGCCGGGTGATGGCGTTCGCCGCGATCGACAACCTCTGGAAGGGCGCGGCGGGACAGGCGGTCCAGGACCTCAACCTCATGCTCGGCCTCGACGAGCGCGAGGGCCTGGAATGACCTTCTTCGAATCGCGCTGGGTCGAGCGCCCCGGGCACGTGACCGAGGCCGAGCCGGACGCGCTCCCGCAGGGCTTCCGCGCCGGCGCCGCCGCGGCCGGGCTCAAGGCCGAGGGCCTCGACGTGGGCGTGCTGTTCGCCGAGCCCGAGGACACGACTTCCGCGGCGCGCTTCACCTCCAACGCGCGGCTCGGCGCGCCGGTGATCGTCTCGCAGCAGTCGGCGACCGACCGGCTGCGCGCGGTGGTGGCCAACTCGGGCGGGTCGAACACCGGCGACGGCCAGCGCGGGATCGAGACCGCGCTCGCCACTCAGGCCGCGGCGGCCGAGGCACTCGGCATCGCGCCCGAGCAGGTCGGCGTGGCCTCCACCGGCGTGATCGCGGCCGAGCTGCCGCGCGACAGGGTCGTGGCCGGCGCGCGCACCGCGATCGAGCAGCTCGGCGACAGCTCCGAGGGCCTCGCGCGGGCGATCATGACCACCGACCGCTGGTCCAAGCACGCCTGCCTGGAGGTGGCGCTCGAGGCCGGGACCGTGCGCCTGTCGGGCCAGGCCAAGGGCGCCGGGATGATCTCGCCGCGCTACGCCACGATGTTCTGCTTCGTGCAGACCGACGCGGCGCTCGCCCCCGAGACCGTCGAATTGCTGACGGGCGTGTGCGTGAAGCGCTCGTTCGACCGCATCTCCGTCGACGGCCAGCTCTCCACGAGCGACACCGTGTTCGTGCAGGCGAGCGGCGCCTCGGGAGTGCGTGTGCAGCCCGAGTCGCGCGACGAGCTGCTGCTGGGCGAGGCGCTGGACGCCCTGATGCGCCAGCTGGCGCTCCTGATCGTGAGCGACGGGGAGGGGGCCCGGCGGACCGGCCGCGTCGTCGTGCGGGGTGGCAGCGACGACGTCGAGCGCGTCGCCCGCTCGGTCGCCAACTCGCCGCTCGTCAAGACCGCGCTCCACGGGGCCGACCCGAACTACGGCCGCATCCTCCAGGCGGCCGGGCAGGTCCTCGCGGGACCGTTCGTGGTCGATCTCGAGATCGAGGGGCACCAGGTGGTGAGCGCCGGCGAGGGCGTGCCACTGTCCGAGCATGAGCTGCGACAACTCGAGCACGCGGTGCAGGGCGACGAGGTCGAGTTCGCCCTGACGATCCCCGGCGAGGGCGGCGAGACCGAGGTCTTCTTCTCCGACCTGTCCCATGATTACGTGACCATCAACGCGGAGTACACGACATGACCCGAGACGTCGCAACACTCCTCGAGGCGCTGCCGTACATCCGTGAGTTCCACGGCAGGACGGTCGTGATCAAGATCGGCGGCGCGGCCATGACCGACGCCGGGCTGACGCACGACTTCGCGCAGGACATCGTGCTGCTGCGCTACGTCGGGCTGTACCCGATCGTCGTGCACGGCGGCGGGCCGATGATCACGCGCCTGATGGAGCGGCTCGGCATGAACGTGGAGTTCGTCGGCGGCCTGCGCGTGTCCGACGCGGACACCGTCGAGGTGGCGAAGATGGTGCTGGTCGGCAAGCAGAACAAGGACATCGTCCTCTCGCTCAACCGCCACGGCCAGTCGGCGGTCGGGATCTGCGGCGACGACGGCAATCTCTTCCGCGTGCGGAAGATGGAGACGCCCGGTGACGTCGACCTCGGCTACGTCGGCGAGATCGAGCGCGTCGACGTGGACCTGCTCAACCGGATCTCGGAGAACTACATCCCGGTGATCGCGTCGGTGGGGGCGGACATCAACGGCCAGTCGTACAACATCAACGCCGACGAGGCGGCCGGGGCCGTGGCCGAGGCGCTCGGGGCCTACAAGCTCGTGTTCCTCACCGACGTCCCCGGCTGGCTGGCCGACCCCTCCGACGAGGCGACCCGCATCTCGCTCGCGACCACCGACCACGTGCGCACGCGCCTCGACGACCTCTCCGGCGGGATGCGGCCCAAGCTCGCGGCCTGCCTGCACGCGGTCGAGGGCGGCGTGCGCGCGGCGCACATCATCGACGGGCGCGCGCCGCACTCGGTGCTGCTCGAGCTGTTCACCGACGAGGGCATCGGCACGAAGGTCGTGCCGTGAGCCTGGCCGACCTCCAGTCGCTCGAGCGCGACTACGTGATGGGCACCTACGCGCGCCTGCCCGTCGAGTTCGTGCGCGGCGAGGGCACGCGGCTGTGGGACGCCGACGGCGAGGAATACCTCGACTTCCTCACCGGGATCTCGGTCGTGCAGGTCGGGCACTCGCACCCGCACTGGGTCGAGGCGGTCCGCGAGCAGGCGGCGCGGCTCGCGCACGTGGGCAACCTCTTCTACACCGGGCCCGCGATGCGGCTGGCGGGGCGGCTCTCGGAGTCCTCGCTCGGCGGCAAGGTCTTCTTCGCCAACTCGGGCGCCGAGGCGAACGAGTGCGCGATCAAGCTCGCCCGCCGCCACCGCGCGGGCGGCGACGTCGTCGTGGTGGAGGGCGGGTTCCACGGCCGCACCTACGGCGCGCTCTCTGCGACGCCGCAGGAGGCGAAGCAGGCGCCGTTCGCACCGCTCGTGCCGGGATTCCGGATCGACAACGCGTTCGAGTCCGTCGACGAACGCACGGCGGCGGTGATCCTGGAGCCGATCCAGGGCGAGTCCGGCATCCACCCGCTGCCGGAGGAGACGCTGCGTGCCGCGCGCGCGGCATGCGACGCGACCGGCGCGCTGCTGATCTTCGACGAGGTGCAATGCGGCATGGGGCGGACCGGCACGCTGTGGGCCTACGAGCAGTACGGCGTGCGCCCAGACGTGATGACGCTCGCCAAGGGCCTCGGCGGCGGGCTGCCGATCGGCGCCTGCGTGACCTCGCCCGAGTATGCCGACGTGCTCCAGCCCGGCGACCACGGCTCCACGTTCGCCGGCGGCCCGATCCCGGCCGCGGGGGCGAACGCGGTGCTCGACGTCGTGCTCGCCGACGGCTTCCTCGACGAGGTGCGCGCGAAGGGGGACCGCCTGCTGCGCGGCCTCGACGACCTGTCCGGCGGCCGCGCGCGCGGGCGCGGGCTGATGTGCGCGTTCGCGACCGAGGACGGGCCTGCGCTCGTGAAGCGGGCGCTCGCCGACGAACGCCTCGTCCTCAATGCGACGGGACCCGACACGGTGCGGCTCCTGCCGCCCCTGACGGTGACCGAGGACGAGATCGACGAGGCGCTCGAGCGCCTCGCGCGGCTCGTCGCCTAGACCGACGCCGCCTCGGGGTCAGGGCGGACGAGCACGGTGTCCGCGACCGGCGTGATCTCGTCGGCGGGCATGCCGACCCGCTGCGCATGGGTCCGGATCGCCTCGGGGCTCGACGCCTGGTAGATGCAGAGGGTGCCGAGCGAGCCGTCCTCCTCCGCGAGGACGTAGGAGCGGATCCAGCGCACGTCGTCGGGCATCTCGTTGCCCACTGCGGTCGATCGCTCGGCCGTGGACTTCAGTTCGTCCGGAGTGGCCCACGCGTCGCGGCGCCTGATTGCGTAGAGCTGCATTTCCTGCCTCCTCTTGGTGGTCGTGCCTCCGGCCCTGCCGCCCGAGACCTGGATGAAGCGACTCTTACCGTTCACCGCGCGCGCCGCAACTGACCCGGCGCGCCCGCGATAGGGTCAGCGCCGCTCATGGCCGTCGAGAAGGAACGCACGATCCTGAAGAAGACCGCCTCCTACGAGGCGGAGCCCGGCGATGTCGGCCGCGTGCTGCTGCTCTACTCGGGCGGCCTCGACACGAGCGTGATGCTCAAGTGGATCCAGGACGAGTACGACGCCGAGGTCGTGGCGCTCACCGTGAACCTGGGCCAGCCGGGTGAGGACTTCGAGGTGGTCAAGGGCAAGGCGCTGCAGCTCGGCGCGCTCGACTGCGAGGTCCTCGACGCGCGCGAGGAGTTCGCCGAGCACTACGTCCTGCCGGGCATCAAGGCGAACGCGCTGTACGGCGGCGGCTACCCGCTCTTCACCGCGCTCGGGCGGCCGCTGATCGCGAAGCTGGCGGTCGAGGCAGCGCGCAAGCACGGCTGCGACACGATCGCCCACGGCTGCACCGGCAAGGGCAACGACCAGGTGCGCATCGAGGCCACCGTGGCCGCCCTCGCGCCGGAGCTGAAGATCATCGCGCCGGTCCGCGGCTGGCAGATGGGGCGCGAGGAGGAGGTCGAGTACGCGCGCCGCAACGGCATCCCGGTGAAGGGTGGCACCGAGGCGCCGCCGTACTCGATCGACGACAACATCTGGGGCCGCTCGTCCGAGGGCGGCCCGATCGAGGACCTGAACGAGCCGCCGCGCGACGACGTCTTCCAGCTCGTCACCCGTCCCGAGGAGGCGCCCGACGAGCCGGAGCTGCTGGAGGTCGAGTTCGAGCGCGGCCGCCCCGTCGCCCTCAACGGCGAGCGGCTCGGACTGGTCGACCTGCTCGAGCGCGCCGGCGACATCGGCTGCCGCCACGGCGTCGGGATCGTGGACCACATCGAGGACCGCATCGTCGGCCTCAAGGTGCGCGACCTGTACGAGGTCCCGGCCGCCGCGATCATCCTGACCGCGCACAAGGAGCTCGAGAAGCTCGTCGGCACGATCCACCAGAACCAGTTCAAGCCGCAGGTCGACAACCAGTGGGCGTTCCTCGTCTACGCCGGCCTCTGGCAGGAGCCGCTGCTGAGCGACCTGAACGCCTACATGGACGCCGTCAACGAGCAGGTCACGGGCGTGATCACGCTGAAGCTCTACAAGGGCTCGGTGCGGGCGGTGGCACGCCGCTCCCCGAACGCCCTCTACGACCCGGAGCTGGCCGGCTTCGGCGCGTCCGGCGGGCTGTTCTCCCAGCAGGCATCGCCCGGCTTCATCGAGCTCTGGTCGCTCCAGTCGCGGATGGCGTACGGGATCCGCAACCGGGGTAAGGCCGAGTCATGAGCTCAAAGGGTTATACGGTCCTCGGCTGGGTGGTCTGGCAGGTCGCCTCACGCGTCGCCAAGCGCAAGATCGCGCAGAACCGGGTCAAGATCGGCGCCGCGGGCGTCGTCCTGCTCGTGCTGGTGGGCGGCGTGGTGGCCGCCAAGGCCGGCGGCGACGACTAGCGCGCGGGCGGCTCGAACTCCGGGATCTCGTCGTCGCGGACGGCGCGCCGTGACGGGCGCAGCCGCCGCTTCCCGCGCTCCGCCGCGTCCTCCTTGCGGTAGCGCGTCCCGATCGAGATGAGCAGGTGCAGCACGCCGCCCGCGATGAAGATCGCGGTCGGAGTCGACTCGTCGCTGAAGCTGAACAGGAACGGCGCCGCGATCAGCACGGCCGCGAGCGCGTAGTCGAGCAGGATGTGGACCGGCAGCGGGATCTGGTTGATCAGCGACGTGGACAGGGCCGTGGTCGCGGTCAGGAAGATCAGGAGGACCCCCAGCACGATCGAGGCGGCGGTCGCCGCGCCCGAGTCGTAGCTCAGGATCAGCGGCAGCACGATCAGGGCCGCGCCGCCCACGTACTCGTACAGGCCGTGGACGAACGCCGGGATGGGACCTTGCTTGACCATGCCCGGACCATACCCCGCAAAGAGCGGCTTGAACGCACTGGATCTGTCGGAGCCGGAACCTAGACTGGCTCGGCCGCCATGTCTCCGTCCCCTGCCGTCCACCTGCACGTCCACAGCGAGTACTCGCTCCTCGACGGCGCCGCCAACATCGACTCGCTCGCAAAGCGCGCGGCGGAGCTCGGACAGCCCGCGCTGGGCCTGACCGACCACGGCGTCATGAACGGCGCGGTCGAGATGTACAAGGCCTGCAAGAAGCACGACGTGAAGCCGATCCTCGGCGTCGAGGCGTACCTCTGTGACGACGCGCAGACCGATGCGGTCCGCTTCGAACGCAACCACCTGACGCTGCTCGCCGAGAACGAGGAGGGCTTCCGCAACCTGGTCAAGCTCAGCTCCGCCGGCTTCCTCGATGGTTACAAGCGCGGCAAGGCGAACGTCGACCTGGCGATTCTCGAGCGCTACGCCAAGGGCGTGATCGTGCTCTCGGGCTGCCTGCAGTCGCGCTTCTGCCAGCGCCTGCTGGCCGACAACGCGGCCGAGGCGCGCGCGCACGCCGACCACCTCGTGCGGATCTTCGGCGACGACAACGTCTACTTCGAGGTGCAGAAGAACGGCCTC
>JAICRZ010000118.1 GCA_025937135.1 Thermoleophilaceae bacterium | reverse complement strand
CGCGATCGCGTTCGGGCGCGAGCTCGAGCGGCGCCTGCCCGGCGAGGTCACGACGAAGTGGTGGAAGGAGGAGTGCGGCGAGCGCATCTTCGTCGACTACAACCAGAACGCGCGCGACCGCACGATCGCCTCCGCCTACAGCATCCGCCCCAAGCCGGGCGCGCCGGTCTCGGCGCCGGTCACGTGGGACGAGCTGCCGGAGATCGCGCCCGAGGACTTCACCGTCGCGACGATGCCCGCGCGCTTCGCCGAGCTGGGCGACCTGCACGCCGCGATCGACGACAGGGCGCACTCGCTCCAGCCGCTGCTCGACATCTACGAGGCCGACCCCGACGGCGACATGCCGTACCCGCCGGACTACCCGAAGATGCCGGGCGAGCCGAAGCGCGTGCAGCCCTCGCGCGACCGCGACCGCCCGCGCTGACCTTCACTCTCGGGTCTGCGGAAGCGTCTTCGCGCCGCGCCTGACGACCGGCCGCGACGGCGGCGGCACGACCGGCCCGATGTGGCCGTCGGGCGCCTCGTCGAGGTCCACGATCACGGGCGCGTGGTCGCTCGGCCCCTTGCCCTTGCGCGCCTGGCGGTCGATCCACGCGGCGCGGACGCGCTCCGCCACCGGCGCGCCGGCCAGGATCAGGTCGATCCGCATCCCCAGGTCCTGGTGGAACATGCCCGCGCGGTAGTCCCAGTAGGAGAACACGCGCTCGCCGGGCCAGCGGTCGCGGACCACGTCGTGCAGGCCGAGCGCCTGGAGCTCCGCGAGCGCCTCGCGCTCGGGCGCCGTGACGTGCGTGTGGCCCTCGTACGCCTCGGGGTCGAACACGTCGTCGTCGGTGGGCGCGATGTTCATGTCGCCGCAGACCACGACCTCCTGCGGGCCGCCGGCGACCAGGTCGCGCAGCGAGGCCAGCCAGGCGAGCTTGTACTCGTAGTGCTCGGAGCCCGGCGCCCGGCCGTTCGGCACGTACACCGACACGACCCGGATCCCCCCGCACGTGGCGGACACGGCGCGTGCCTCCGGATGCGGGAAACCGGGGCCGCCGGGCAGTCCGGCGACCACGTCGTCGAGGCCCACGCGCGACAGGATGGCCACGCCGTTCCAGGCGGCCTCCCCGTGCGCGGCCACCTCGTACGAACGGGCCGCGAGCTCGTCATGGAGCAGCTCGGCGAACGCGTCGTCGGCCAGCTTCGTCTCCTGGAGGCAGACCACGTCGGGCCGGCGCTCGTCCAGCCATGGCAGCAGCCGGGGGAGACGCTGCTTGACGGAGTTGACGTTCCAGGTGGCGATGCGCACCGGCTCCACCGTACGCGACGGAGCCGGTGCGACGCTGATCAGGCGACGGCGTCGCCGGCGTGCGTGCGCACGCAGCGGCGGAATGCATGCCGGTGGCGCTGGTTGCCGTACTTCGCACGGAAGGCGGCGACATCGGTCTTGCGCTCGGCACGGCACGTCTTGCGGGCCTGCACGACGTGCTGGCGCACGCAGCGGCGGAAGGCGCGGTGGCCGCGCTTGTTCGCGTACTTGGTGCGGAACGCCGTGACGTCGGCCTGGCGCTCGGTGCTGCAGGCGGCGCGCGCCTTGCCGGCACCGGCGGCGTGCGCGGGGCGGTGGGCGTCGGCCGCGGCCGGCAGCGCCAGGGCGGCCAGCGCCGCGATCGTTACTGGAAGCTTGCGCATCGTCACTCCTGTGGTCGAGTCCGTCCTCCTCTGAACCCGCGCGCGCCCGGTGAGTTTCGGGCCGCGAGCTATGCCGAGGCCGCTGCGATCCAGGTGGACGCGGGCGCGACCACGCCGTCGGGGGTGATGAACTCCGCCAGCCCCTCGCGCAGCGCCGCGTCGATCTCCCCGTGCAGATGCGCCGCCCGGTCTCCGAGCAGCCGCACGATCTCGCCGGCCGGCCCCAGCGACATGACGAGGTCGATCGCCTCCTCGACGTCGCGGCCGATCAGGACGGGGATGTCGCAGCGATGCAGCGCGACCTCGCCGAAGCCGGCGTGCAGGAGGATGTCGGACGTCGTGTCGGCGCCGGACATCGAGAAGGGGCCGGGACCGCAGGTGGGATCGTCGTACTGCTCCGGCCGCTGAACGATCCGCTCGACGATCTGCTGCGCGCGATAGAGCCAGGCATTGTCCTCGCGGCGGCGCCAGACCACCATCACGAGCTTCCCGCCGGGCACGAGCGCCGAGCGCACGTTGCGCAGCGCGGCGACCGGGTTGGCGAAGAACATCGTCCCCATCCGCGAGAAGGCCATCTCGTACGGCCCGTCGAGGGCCGTCGACTGCACGTCCGCCACGACGAAGCGCGCGTTCGGCACGCCGGCATCCCTCGCCTCGGCTCGCGCGCTCTCGATGAAGCGCTCCGATGCGTCGACGCCCGTCGCCGCGCCCGCGTCGCCCACGAGCCCGGCGATCCGCCGGGTGGTGTCGCCGAAGCCGCAGCCGATGTCCAGCACGCGATCGCCCGGCCGCGGCGGGTAGAGCCGCAGCGCCTCCTCGCCGTGGGCCGCGAGGCCGGTCGTCAGCACGTGGCGGAAGCGGACGAAGCGGTCGTAGAGCGGCCCGTCCCACGCCGCGATGGCCTCGGCGTTGGCGCCGGACCCCCAGCGTGTCTCCGTCGTGCTCACGGGGTCACACTACGCCCGCGCACCCGCACTGGCTAGTCTCGCGCCCGCCAATGGCCGAACGCCGCGACCTCGAGTTCACCTATTCGCTGATCGACCGGATCTTCCGGCTGAGCCTGGGCGAGCTGGCCGACTTCAGCGGCGCGAAGTACGACGGCGACTTCTCGATGACGCTCGAGGAGGCGCAGCGGCGCAAGCACGACTACGTGGCCGAGCAGATCGGCATCGGGCCAGGGCGGCGGATGCTCGACCTCGGCTGCGGCTGGGGACCGTTGCTCGCCTACGCGCGCGAGCGCGGCGCGACGGGAGTGGGGGTGACACTGTCGAGCGCGCAGGCGGAGGCGTGCCGGCGTCACGGCCTCGACGTGCGAATCCACGACGCGCGGGAGGTCGACCGGGAGGGGTTCGGCGAGTTCGACGCCGTCGCCAGCCTGGGCGCCTTCGAGCACTTCTGCTCCCCCGACGACTACTACGCCGGGAAGCAGGAGGAGGTCTATCGCGGGCTGTTCGAGAACATCGCGACGATGCTCCCGGTCCGCGGGCGGCTCTACCTCCAGACGATGACCTGGGGACGCAACATGATCCCGGTCGACGAGATCGACATCGACGCGCCGCGCGACTCCGACGCCTGGTACCTGGCGCTGATGGGATACCAGTTCCCGGGCTCGTTCCTGCCGTTCGGGCACGAGCAGGTGGTGAAGTGCGCCGAGCCCCGCTTCCGCCTGGTGGAGGCGACCAGCGGGCGACTCGACTACATCGAGACGATCAAGCAGTGGCGCGCCCGCTTCGCCGAGCCCAGCTTCCGCAAGACGCTCGTCAAGGCGCGCCTGATCCCGCGCTGGCTGACCAGCCGCGAGTTCCGCCTCGCCTTCACATCAGGCGTCAGCGCCAACAGCGTGACGTTCGAGCGCGAGCTGCTCGACCACTTCCGGCTCGTCTTCGAGAAGACCTAGCGGTAGACCTCGGAGGGCGTGCCCTTGGTGTGAGTCGAGGCGTGAAGCTTCGCCACCTGGCGCTCGTGGGCCTCGCGGCGCTTCTTGCCGGCGCGCTGCGCCTCGGCGTTGGCGGCGGCGATGCGCTGCGTGTCGTCCTTCCAGGCCCTAGGCTCGGCAGAGTTCGACATGGGCGTCTCCTGACGACTCTCTCTGAGGTGGCGGGCCAGCCGGGAGGAGAGAGTCCAAGAACCAAGCGCCCGTCATGCAAGCGTACACTCGCGGCGTGCAAGGGCCCACCGTGACCGCGCTCCTCGAGGACGGCCCGCTTCGCGGCCGGCGGCTCGACGTCGACACCATCGAGGGCCGCCCGCCCAAGACGATCGACGTCCCGGAGGACGGCGGCGGCACACTTCGCTACTGCCTCACGCACTGGGAGCAGACCGGCCCGACCGCCGATTACTCGTTCCTCTACAGCGTCTAGCGGGGCCGCCAGATAGACTTGTGGCATGAAGAGCCAGCGTGAGCGCGACGCGGAGAAGCGCGATCAGAAGCTCCGCGACATCGACGAGGCCGTCGAGGGCGGGCGGCTCGTGATTCGCAAGATGACGGCGTCCGAGCGAAAGCGCTTTCCTGCAAAGGAGCGCCCGCCGAAGGGCACAAAGCGCTGAATCGCTGGTAGCCTCCGCCGGGTAGGGCTGAGCACAAGGCTCGGCTAAGCAGTGTTAGCGCTCGACGGACGGTTCTTGTAGCTCCCTTCGTACGCGGCACAGAGACTCCAACGGAGGACGTACATGGCAACCGGAACCGTCAAGTGGTTCAGCGACGAGAAGGGCTTCGGCTTCATCACTCCCGATGACGGCGGGAAGGACCTCTTCGTCCATCACACCGGCATCAACGGCGACGGCTATCGCTCCCTTGCCGAGGGCGCGAAGGTCAACTACGAGGCGGAGTCGGGCGACAAGGGCCCGAAGGCCGTCAACGTAACCCCCGCCTGACGCCGAACCACTTGCAGTGTCGAGCGCCGGCCGCGGTTCCGCGGCCGGCGTTTTTCGTTCCAGGCCCTAGGAACCTTCGCGCGGGCCCTCGCCCGAGCCGATGATCAGCTCGCCCTGGTACGGGCCCGGCTTCGGCCGCGGCTTGCCGCCGGGGAACCCGAGGCGGGCGATCGTGCGCATGACCATGCTCCACTGCTGCCACAGCGGCCCGGTGTTGTACGGGAGCTCGTAGCGCGTGCAGATCTCGCGGACCTTCGGCGCGATCTCGCCGTAGCGCGTGCTCGGCATGTCGGGGTAGAGGTGGTGCTCGACCTGGTAGCCGAGGTTGCCGCTCATCACGTGGAAGATCGGCCCGCCCTCGATGTTCGCGGCGCCGATGAGCTGGCGCACGTACGCGGCGCCGCGTGACTCGTCCTCGGTCTCCTCCTGGCTGAACGTGTACGTCTGGTCCGGGAAGTGGCCGCAGAAGATGATTCCGTGCGCCCACACGTTGCGGATGATGTTCGCCCAGAAGTCCGCCCATGCCGTCCGCTTGTAGGGCTCGCGGAACGAGCGCCGCTCGACGAGCCGGCCGATCAGGCTGTCGCTTGTCGCCGGCGCCTTGCGGCGGGCGCGGCCGATCAGCGACTTGCCCTTGCGCTTGGCCTTCGCCTTCTTGCCGGTGCGAATTAGGTCGCGGTCCTTGGCCGCGGCCATCGCCGCGTCGATCGCCACGCCCACGATCCCGCTGAGCACGGGCCACGCGATGTAGTCCTTGACGACCTGGTTGCGCATCTTGCCGGAGATCCCGGCGACCTCCTGGAGCACCTGCTTGTGCGACTTCTCGCCGGCCCGCACCGCGTCGAGGTCGAGGTCGTGGAACGCGACGCCCCACTCGAAGAAGGCCATCAGCAGCAGGTTGTAGACCGGCTGGAGCATGTAGACCGGGTGCCACTTCTGATGCGGGTCGATCCGCATGATCTCGTAGCCGAGGTCCTTGTCCTTGCCGCGGATGTTCGTGTAGGTGTGGTGGATGTAGTTGTGCGAGTGCTTCCACGACTCCGAGGTGGACGCGGTGTCCCAGTCCCAGGTCTGCGAGTTGATGACCGGGTCGTTCATCCAGTCCCACTGGCCGTGCAGGACGTTGTGGCCGATCTCCATGTTCTCCAGGATCTTGGCCACGCCGAGCGTGCCGGCGCCGATCACCCACGGCGCGCGGAAGCGCGAGCCGAGCAGGATCACGCGGCCGAGGAGCGCAAGCCGTCGCTGGAGCGAGATGACGCCGCGGATGTAGGCCGCGTCGCGTTCGCCGAGGTCAGCCTTGACCTGCTCGTGGAGCTCGTCGAACTCCTTTCCGATCGCCTCGATCTGCTCGGCGGTGAGGCGGTTCAGCGGGTTCTCGGGCTCGTGGCCGTTCCCGTTCGTGCTTGCCTTGGACTCTGTGTGGGTCGTGGTCATAGCTCGATTTCGATCGGCCCCTCGGGGGCGTTGATACATGTCCGGACGGTCTCGCCTTCCTGGCCACCGACCTTGCCGCTGCGCAGGTCGCGGATCTGCCCCGACTTGAGCGTGCCTACGCACGTGTGGCAGATCCCCTCCCTGCAGCCGTAGGGCAGCTCGAGGCCCGCCTCCTCGCCGGCGACGAGGATGGGCGTGGAGCCGTCGCAATCCGTTTCACAGTCCGACTTCAGGAACTTGATGGTGCCGCCCTCGCCCGGCTCGCCGTCGAGGCCGAGCTTCGGCTGGAAGCGCTCCATGTGGAGGAGGTCGCAGTCGCCGTGCTGGTCCCAGTGCTCCTCCATCGCGTCGAGCATCTCGCTGGGGCCGGAGAGGAACGTCTCGCGCTCCTTCCAGTCCGGGCAGACCTCGTCGAGGGCGGCTGGCGTCAGGCGACCGTCCTTCGAGGTGTCCTGCTCGTGGAGCTTGAAGCCCTCGTGCTTCTTCGCGAGCTCGCGCAGGTCGTCTCCGAAGATCACGTCGTGAGCGCCGCGCGCCGAGTGCAGCAGCACGGCATCGTTCATCTCGTCGCGATGGTGGAGGCTGCGCAGCATGCTCATGATCGGCGTGATGCCGCTGCCCGCGCTGATGAACAGGAGCTTGTCGGGCAGCTTCTCGGGCAGCACGAAGTCGCCCTCGACCCCGCCGAGTCCGACGATCGCGCCCGGCCGGCCCTTGCGGACGAGATAGGGCGAGACCTTGCCCTCGTCCACGTTCTTCACCGTGATGCTGATGTAGCCGTCCGGCCGCTGGGGGTCACTCGTGAGCGAGTACGCGCGCCAGTGGCGGACGCCCTGGATGTCGACCCCGATGCGCAGGTACTGGCCCGGCTCGTGGCCCTCCCACTCGTAGCCGGGCTTGATCAGCACCGTGGCTGCGTTCTCGGTCTCGGGATCGATCGAGACGATCTTGCCGCGCAGCTCGCGCGTGGACCAGAGCGGGTTGATCAGCTCCAGGTAGTCGTCCGGCAGCAGAGGCGAGGTGAACGCGCGCACGGCGTCCAGCACTCGCCTCTGGAGCGTCGGGACCTTCGGCTTTGTGCCCTTCTCGGCTACGACCCCTCCCCGTACTGAACGAGCGGTCAGTTATACCAACTGCTCGCAGAGGGGGAAATCGTCTCAGGTACGGCGCTCGAGGTCCGCCACCTCGTCGGCCTTGGCGTCGGCGCGCTCGCGATCGGCCTCGGCGCGCCGCTCCTGCTGCTCGATGCGCGCGTCCGACTTCTCGTACTCACGCTGGGCGGCCGCCTCGGCGCGGGCGTCGGCAGCCTCGGCCTCGCGGTCGGCGCGCTCCTCGCGCTCCTCGGCGCGCATCTGCTCGCGCGCGAGCTCGTCCTTCGCGTCGGCCTTGCGCTCCTCGTCGCGGCCCTGGCGCTTCAGCGACTCGTCGCCTGCCAGGTCGCCGACGGCCTGCTTCGCGCGGCCCGTGATCTTGTCCGTGATGCCCATTTGGGGTTGCCTCCTTCGACTGTTCCTTTAGCGCGCGGTACCCGCGCGGTGCCGCGCGAAACGGTCCGCGTTAGGTTGCGACGGTGGTCCTGACCTCCCGCGAGCTCAACCGCGCGACGCTGGCGCGCCAGATGCTGCTCGATCGCCGCGAGCTGCGGGCCGAGGAGGCGGTGGAGCGGCTCGCAGGGCTCCAGGCGCAGGACGTGCCGCCGCCTTTCGTCGCGCTGTGGTCGCGGCTCGCGGGCTTCGAGCGTGACGAGTTGGCGGAGCTGTGCCGGGATCGCCGCGTCGTGCGCGCGTCGCTCATGCGCCACACGGTGCATCTCGTGAGCGCGCGCGACTACGTGCGGCTGCACGGCGCCATCCTGCCGGCGCTCGTCCGGAGCTGGAGCGGGCACATGCGCGGCCGGCTCGACGGGCTCGCGGCCGAGGAAGTCGTGGGGGAGGCGCGCGACTACCTGGCGTCCGCTCCGCGCCGTTGGGCTGAGATCCAGCGCCACGTGGCGGCGCGCTGGCCGGATCGCGACCCGCGGGCGCTGGCCTACACGGTGCGCACCCACCTGCCGATGCTGCGCGTGCCCGACGACGCCGGTTGGGGCTTCAGCGGCAACTCGCCGTTCGCGCTCGCCGACCCTGCGCCCGAGGAGTCGGATCGCGTCCAGGAGCTGGTCCGGCGCTACCTCGCCGCCTTCGGGCCGGCGACACCTGCGGATGCCACGATCTGGTCCGGGCGCAGCGGGCTGAAGCCGGTGTTCGAGGCCATGCGTTCCGAGTTGGTCACGTTCCGCGACGAGGGCGGCCGCGAGCTGTTCGACCTGCCCGACGCGCCGCGCCCGCCGGCGGACACGCCCGCCCCGCCGCGCCTGCTTCCCGTCTACGACAACCTGCTGCTCTCGCACAGGGACCGCACACGCGTGATCAGCGAGGACCACAAGCCGCGCATCCAGATCCGCGTCGGGCAGCTGCTCTCGGCGTTCCTGGTCGACGGCGAGGTGGCCGGCGCGTGGACGCGCGACCGCAGGACGGGCGCAATCGAGCTCGATCCCTTCCACCGCATCTCGAAGGCCGACCGCGACGCGCTGCGCGAGGAGGCGCGGGGGCTGGAGGAGTTCCTGCGCGGTTAGCCGCACGGCGAGACGTGGGACCTTTTGGGCCCTCTATAGGGACCGAAGAAGGTCCCACGTCCACTTGGACGTGCGTGCAGGCGTGGGGGAAACGTGACGCGTTCGCGAGATCGGCAGGGCGATGTCACTTTCCCTCGCACTATGTGACGGAAAGTGACGCGGCCCGGGCAGCACGGCAGCCGTGTCACGTTTCTCCCGCGTCGTGCGAGACCCGCGGCTACCCGAAGATCGGGAAGCGGCGGCGCTTCGCCAGCCGGTCGACGCCGCGCTGGAGCGCCGCGACGACCTCGCGCTCCTTCTGCTCGACGTACTCGTCGTCGAAGCGCATGCCGTCGCCGCCCTCGAGGTAGATCGGCTCGAGGATCTCCGAGCGCAGCTTCGCGGGCAGCGGGATCTGCGGGATCACGCCCAGCGTCAGGCCGAGCGGGAAGCCGAGCGCGATCGGCACCGCCTTCGCGCGCAGCAGCTTGTCCATCCGCAGGGCCTTCGCGATCGTCTGCCCGTCGGTCAGGACGAACAGCGTGTCGCTCGCGCCGAGGTTGGCGACCGGCACGATCGGCACGTCCGCCTCGAGCGCCATCCGGATCCAGCCCTTCCGCCCGCCGAAGATCACCTCGTCGCGCTTGGTCCACGGGCG
>JAICRZ010000033.1 GCA_025937135.1 Thermoleophilaceae bacterium | reverse complement strand
GAGCGCTTCGTGCAGCGCGTCGGCGGCGAACGCCGCGCCGTGCATGCGCCCGGGCGGGAGACCGCCGAGTGCGTCGGAGATCGACTCGGTGCTCACGAGGGCGGCCTCGGCGAACGACGCGCCACGCACCGTTTCCACGACGGCGCTGCCGGCCGCGCGCACGGCGGCGCACCCCGTGGCCTCGAAGCCGGCGTCGGTCACGCGGTCGCCTTCGACCTGCACGGCGATCCGGATCTCGTCGCCGCAGGCGGCGCCGCCCGCGCTGCCCGCGTGCGGGTGGCCGCGCAGCCGGCCGCGCCCGCGCGGGGCGTCGAGATGGTCGTCGAACGGCGAGAGGTCGAGCGGCACGCGTTCAGGATAGGCCCCAGCTTGCCGCTGCCACCGTCGGGTATGAACCTGCTTCTGCAGATTCGGGTGCCCCCCGGGCCGGCCCACGAGCCGGTCCCGAGCAGGGCTCCCACCTTCGTGGTGTTGGCTCAACCGGTGTAGGCGGCTGGCGAACAAGCGAGGGCCTGGGCAAACGTTAGCGGCGGGATCGGAGCTGGTGCGCAGTGCACGGTGGACAGTGCACAGGGGGCATCGAGCCTGTCCACTGTCCGCTGTCCACCGTCCACTCAGCTCTTCTTCTGCGCCCGGAGCCCAAGCTCACGCAACTGAATCTCGTCCACCGGCGCGGGCGCTCCCGTGAGCAGTTCGGCTCCGCTCGCGGTCTTGGGGAAGGCGATCACCTCGCGGATCGAGTCCTGGCCGGCGAGCAGGGCGGCTATGCGGTCGAGGCCGAACGCGATCCCGCCCAGTGGGGGCGCGCCGTACTCGAGCGCCTCGAGCAGGAAGCCGAAGCGCTCGCGGGCTTCCGCGGCGTCGAGGCCGATCGCGTCGAAGACCTTCTGCTGGACGTCGGGGCGGTTGATACGGATCGAGCCGCCGCCGATCTCGAGGCCGTTCATGACTATGTCGTAGCCGCGGCTGCGCCAGCTCCCCGGATCGGCGTCGAGGTCTCCGCTCGGCGCGGTGAAGGGGTGGTGCATCGCGTCCCAGCGGCGCTCGTCCTCGTTCCAATCGAACATCGGGAAGTCGACGACCCAGAACAGGTCGGTTCCGGTCGGCGGCTCGTCGGCGACCGCCGGGCGCAGGTCGCCGAGCACGCGCGCTGCGATCTCCGGCGCGTCGGCAACGATGAAGATGTAGTCGCCCTCCGACGCGCCGAGCGCCGACGAGACGCGCTGCATCTCCTCGGGCTTCAGGAACTTGGCGATCGGCGAGCGCCACACGTCGCCCTCGACCTCGGCCCACACGAGCCCCTTCGCCCCCATGCGCTTCGCGCGCTCGGTGAGCTCGTCGACACGCCGCCGCGGGAATTCGCCGTGCGTCTTGAAGCCGCGCACCACGCCGCCGGACTCGAGCGCGCCGCGGAACACCTGGAACTCGGAGTCCGCGAACAGCTCGCCGAGGTCGTGGATCTCGCGGCCGAGACGGCGGTCGGGGCGGTCCGAGCCGTAGCGCAGCAGCACGTCGTCGTAGGTCAGGCGCTCGAGCGGCAGCTCGATCTCGATGTCCACGAGCGCGAGCAGATCCCTCATCAGCCCGTCGACCAGCTCGTACACGTCCTCCTCGTCGACGAACGAGAGCTCGACGTCGAGCTGGGTGAACTCGGGCTGTCGATCGGCGCGCAGGTCCTCGTCGCGGAAGCAGCGGACGATCTGGTAGTAGCGCTCGAAGCCGGACATCATCAGCAGCTCCTTGAAGAGCTGCGGCGACTGCGGCAGCGCATACCAGGACCCCGGCTGGAGGCGGCTCGGCACGATGAAGTCGCGCGCGCCCTCGGGCGTCGAGCGGGTGAGCATCGGCGTCTCGATCTCGAGGAAGTCGCGCTCGTTCATGTACGCGCGGATGGCCTGCGCGACGCGGTGGCGCAGTTCGATGTTGCGCTGCATCTGGGTCCTGCGCAGGTCGAGGTAGCGGTAGCGCAGGCGCGTGTCCTCCCCCACGTCGCCCTTCTCCTCGGCGATCTCGAACGGCGGCGTCTGGGCGTCGGCCAGGATCTCGAGCTCGCTCACCGACAGCTCGACCTCGCCGGTCGGGATGTTCGGGTTCACCGCGCCCTGCTCGCGATCGACGAGCTCGCCGGACACGGTGATCACGTCCTCGGCGCGCAGCCGCCCGGCCGCCTCGTGCGCCTGCGGCGCGGACTCCGGGTGGAAGACGAGCTGGAGCAGCCCGCTGCGGTCGCGCAGGTCGATGAAGATCAGCCCGCCGTGGTCGCGGCGGCGGTGCACCCAGCCGGCCACGCGCGGCGTCTCGCCCACGTTTTCCCTGCGCAGGTCGCCGGCCCACGCGGTGCGGTAGCCGTTCGCGCGCGGCGGCCTCACGCGACCGCCTCCGCCAGCGCGATCGCGTCGTCGCGGTCGCGCGCTTCCTGCTGCTCGCCGGTCGCCATGTTCCGCACCGCGAGCTTGCCGTCCTCGACGATCACGACCACGCGCGCACCGAGGCGGTCGGCCTGCTTCATCTGACCCTTGATCGAGCGTCCCGCGTGCTCGAGCTGCGCGCTCTTGCCACGGCGATGCAGCCGGCTGGCCACGTAGATGGCGGTCAGCGGGTCGTCGCTGTGCGCTACGTACACGTCGAGCCTCTCGCCCGCGTCCTCCGCCTCGGAGGCGAGGAGGATCCGCTCGATCCCCGCCGCCCAGCCGATGCCCGGCGTGGCCGGCCCGCCGAGCTGCTCGATCAGCAGGTCGTAGCGCCCGCCGCCGCCGACGCCCGACTGCGCGCCGAGCGCGTCGCTCGTGAACTCGAACACAGTGCGCGTGTAGTAGTCGAGCCCGCGCACGAGCGTCCCGTCGACCTCGTAGGCGATCTCCATGGCGTCGAGCAGCGCGCGCACCTGCGCGAAATGCTCCTCGTCCTCATCGCCGAGCCTGTCGAGCAGCCGTGGCGCGTCGCGCATGACCGCCTGCGTGCCCGCGTGGTCGGAGTCGAATGCGCGCAGTGGGTTGGCGTCGAGCCGCGCGCGCACGTCGTCCGAGAGCTGGTCCTCGTGGGCGCGGAGATGTTCGCGCAGCTCGTCCGAGTACTCGCGCCGCGTCTCCGGGGTTCCGATGCTCGAGATCCGCAGGCGGAGGCCGCGCGTGCCGGACAGCAGGTCGGCCAGCAGCCCGATCACCTCGGCGTCGATCGACGGGCTCGCCGTACCGATCGCCTCGACGCCCACCTGGTTGAACTGGCGGTAGCGCCCGGCCTGCGGGGCCTCGTAGCGGAAGAACGGGCCCCAGTACCAGAGCTTCACGGGCTGCGGGCGCTTGTGCATGCCGTGCTCGATGTAGGCGCGCGCGACGGGCGCGGTCCCCTCAGGGCGCAACGTGATCGAGCGGCCGCCCTGGTCGTCGAAGGTGAACATCTCCTTCTGGACGATGTCGGTCGTCTCGCCGACGCCGCGCGCGAACAGCTCGGTGTCCTCGAAGATCGGCGTCTCGACGTAGTCGTAGCCCCAGCGCCCGAGCAGCTCCTCGGCCGCGTGCTGGAGGCGCAGGCGCGGGCCGGCGCCTTCCGGCAGGACGTCGAACGTCCCCTTCGGGGCCTGGACCTTGCCCGCCACGCCTACCTGGCGAGCTCGGCGAGGAACGGGTTGGTCGCGCGCTCGGCGCCGAGGCTCGTGAGGCCCATGTGGCCGGGGAACACCTGCGTCTCCTCGGGCAGCGAGTCCACCAGGCCGCGAATCGAGTCGAGCAGCGTCGGCCAGTCGCCGCCGGGCAGGTCGGTGCGGCCGACCGAGCCCTGGAACAGCACGTCGCCGGAGAAGACCGCGGCCTCGTCGGCGATCGAGTACGTCACGTGCCCTGGGCTGTGTCCGGGGGTGAAGATCACTTCGATCTGGAAGCCGGCAAGCTCGAGCGTCTCGCCGCCGGCGACGGTGTGCTCGGCGTCCCAGCTCTCGTACGGGCCGAAGCCGGGCCACGGAACGAAGCTCATGATGTCGGCCAGCACCGGCTTCTCGAGCTGCGGGACCCAGACCTCGGCGCCGGTCGCCTTGGCCACCGGCGCCACCGCCCCGACATGGTCGAAGTGGGTGTGGGTGAGCAGGATGCCGTCGAGCGTCACGCCCAGCTGGTCGATCGCGGCGAGCAGCTTGGGAGCCTCCTCGCCGGGGTCGACTATCAGGGCGCGATCGGAGCCGTCGCGGCGGAAGATGTACGAGTTCTCCGCCACCGGCCCGACGGTGAACATGCGGACGTCCATGCGGCTCAGGCTATCGGCCGGTGGCCTGTTTCCGCCGCTGGCGGCGGCGGTAGAGAGCCATGTCCGTGTAGTAGCTCATCGGCACGTAGATGATGAGCGCGATGACCCCCATCACGATCCCTGCCCTGATGTCCTTCTGGACGACCGAGATGAACACGACGAGCACGATCGCGGCCAGCGCCGCGCGGTTGAGCGCACCGCGCCAGGTCGGCACGCGGTTCATGCGGTCCTCGCGGCGCTGCTGGGCCAGCGCGCGGCCCTCGAGCTTGGTGCTGCCCTTCGTGCGCTTCGCGCTGTGCTCGGGCGGCTTCCCTGTGCGGCCGGCGCGCTCGATCGTGCCGGCCTGAGTGCCGCGGTGCCTACGCTTTCGCTTGCGCTTGGTCTGTGCCATTGCCCGCGACTGAGCCTAACGCGTTCTCGAGCAGATCCCGCCGGGGGTCGAAGTCGCGCAGCTGCACGTCGTCGGGGAAGCCGTCGAACGCCGCCGTCGGCGCGGGCGCGACCAGCTCGCATTCCGTTACGGGCGCTCGCGCGCGCACGCGCGCGACGATGTCGGCGAGCGGGACGGCGCGGTGGTCGTGCACGTTGACCGACACCTGCGCGCGCCCGCGCGCGGGCAGATAGAGGCCGAGGGCGCGCACGCCGGGTAGGCCGGGCTCGCGGAGGTCCGCGGCAATCGAGCGCGCGAGCTCGACATCGTCGGTGGCCAGGTCGACGTTGAACGCCACGAGCGGCGGCCGCGCGGCCACCAGGACGGCGCCGGAGCGCCCATCGAGGCGGTTCGGTCCGAAGTCCGGCTCGAGCTCGCCGGACGCGACTCGCCGCGCGAGCGCCTTCGGCCCGCCGCGGCGCAGATCCGCGCGCTCGCGGTGGCGCGGGTCGGTGGCGAGCTCGCCGTAGAGGAACACCGGCAGGCCGAGGTCGTCGCCGATCAGCGCGGCCGCGGTGAGCGCCGCGGCGCACGCGGCGCCGCGCTGATCGTCGTCCAGGTAGACGACCGGCACCACGTCGATCGCACCGACGTGCGGGTGGATCCCACCGTGTTCACGGAGGTCGATCCTGCGCACCGCGCACTGTGCACCGTGCGCCAGAGCTGGCGCCAGCTCGCCCTGCGGCGCCGCCAGCGTGAACACGCTGCGACCGTGGTCGGGATCGCGATGCAGACGCAGCAGTCGAGCCGGCGCGAAGGCCTCCACGACCGCCTCGATCACGTCCTCGCGCGACCCCTCGCTGACGTTGGGCACCGAAACGAGCACGATCTAGACTCTCGCACGCACGGCTCCGTAGCTCAGCTGGTTAGAGCGCACGACTCATAATCGTGAGGTCGGTGGTTCGAGCCCACCCGGAGCTATCGGGCGTCTTCCTACAGCGTGTAGTCGCCGTACCAGGCCGCGGTGAAGTTCATCGAGCCGCTGCAGTGGCCCTGGACGCCGTCCTCGTACGTGGCCGAGAACGTACCGGTCATGGTCCGCCCGGAGATGTGTCCGGTGAGGGTCCACGGGATCGCCATGTCCGGGCTCGGCCGGTAGGTGCCGGAACCGGAGAAGCTCCCGTCCGGGTTGATCGTGGCCTCGACCGGCTCGATCGCGGTCGAATCCCGATTCCCGTCGGCGCACATGGGCTCGATGTAGAAGCTGTCGAACGGTCCCGTGTACAGCCGGTTGCCCTGGATGTTGAAGGCGAGGTTGGCGTTGCTCGTCTCGTACGTGCCCTGCCAGCGGCCGTCGATCGACTGCGACGCAGGCTGCTGGGGCGGCGGCTGCTGCTGTCCGCCCGGCTGCGAGCCGCCACCGCCGCCGCTCGAGGCGCCCGGGTAGTAGAGGACGAGGCTCTTCCGCGCGGTCCCCTTGCCCTTCGCCTTCGCGAGCGCGGTCGTCCTGAGACCATCGCCGTTCGCGAGGATCTGGAGCGCGTCGACATGCGTGACCGCGACCTTGACGGTCGAGCTACGCCGCGCGCGGACCCTGAAGCTGCGCGCGCCGATCGAGATGCCGCCGGACTTCAGGGTGAGCTTGCCCTTGGCCGTGCTGCGGTTGGGGTTCTTCAGCTTGATCGCCGCGACGCCGTCGTCGTCGACCGGCAGCGTGCCGCCGCTGATCTTGAGCTTGGCCGCGTCGGCGACGGCCGGGACCGCGAGCAGCGCCGCCGCGAGGACGGCGGCCGCGAGCGCGGCGCGCAAATGTGGAGCTGTACGAGTCACCCTGTCTCCTCTCCCGCTTTCTCACCAGAATGGGCGGGCAGCGTTCGTGCAGCGTTCGGCCAGCGTGAAAGCAGCTTCACCTGGCGCGTAGGACGCGGAACGTGACGCGCCGCACCGCGGATGCGTTCCCGGCGGCGTCTGTGGCCACGGCGCTCGCCCGATATGTGCCCGGCGTCAGCCAGCGACGCCGGATGCGACCGCGGAAGCGCAGCGCATTCGCGCCGTTCCTCCCCGCCTTCCCGAGCACCGTCTTGCGCACGAAGCGCGTCCGGTGACGGCGCCGGACGACGCGCTCGATGGCGATCTCGACCGTCCCCGGCTCGTTCAGCACGTACCGGAAGATGACGCCCCGGGAGCGGACACGGAACCTGCGCGGCCGCAGCTTCAGGCGCGAGAGCGTGGGCGCTGCGCTGTCGGTGACGAGGACGGGCGGGTCCACATGGACCGGCGGCGGCTGGTCGTGCGGAGGAGCGGGATCCTGGCGCGGACTGGGCGGCGGCGCCGGCGGGTACGGCGTGGGATCGCAGACGTCGCCGATACCGTCGCCGTCGGCATCGCCCTGGTCGGGGTTCGGGTCGGACGGGCAGTTGTCGGCGAGGTCGCGCCCGTCGCCGTCCGCGTCGGCGGGCACCGCCGCGCCCGCCTCGTACGCGCCGATGTCGCACGCCGCGCCGGCGGGCCGCGGCGCGCCGCGCTGGTCGACCGCCGGGCAGGCAGCGCCCGCGTCGAACGCCGGGCCCGCCGCGAACGGCGGGCGCGGGCCGAACACCGCGTGCGTGTCGGTCTGGCCGCCGTTGTTCTGGAGGGGACCGAGCTGGGCGCTCGTGTTCGGCCTGTCGCCCGCGCCGTGGAACCCGCAGCTGTCGTCGAGCTCGATGTTGTGTCCGAGCGAGGTGATCGGCGCGCTGCACCCCACGGTCTCGCCCGAGGGACGCTGGACGATCGTGTTGTGGGCGCTCAGCGCCGCGTACGGGCCGGTGCCGATGTCGTTGCCGGGCTGGGCCTCCGTCGCGCTCTCGTCGGCCTTGTTGCCCGCGATGGTCACGGCCTCCAGGGTCGCGTCGCCGGCCGCCTGGTAGATGCCGCCGCCGACGGCCCCGCAGCCGAGGATGTTGCAGAGCTCTGACTCGTTCGCGCTGATCGTCGAGTTCGTGACGGTCATGAGGGTGTCGCTGTAGATGCCCCCGCCGCTTCCCACCGCGCGGTTGCCCGCGATCGTGCTGCGCTCGACGGTCAGTGCCGGAGCCGGGTCCGCGGTCGTGCCGACGGGGAGCAGGCTCGAGATCCCGCCCCCGCCGTCGTCGTACTCATAGAGGCTGCCGGGACCGGACTCGTTGCCGACGATCGCGCTGTTCGAGACCGTGAGGTTGCCGCGGTTGAGGATGCCGCCGCCGCCCTTCGGGTCCACGCCGTCGTCGGGCGGCGCGCTCCCGTTCGTGATGGTGACGCCGGTGACCGTGGCGACGGCACCAGGCAGCACGTGCAGGACGCGGTCGCGGTCGCCGCCGTCGACGATGCTGCGCCGCGCGCCGAGCCCGGCGATCGTCAGCTCGCCCTTGATGTCGAGGTCGCCCTGAGCCCCGTTGTCCTCGAAGGTCCCCGGGATCGACAGGGTGAGGGTGTCGGCCGGCAGCGCGATCGCGTCGGCGCCCGGCGACGCGTTCGCCTCCTGCACGGCTGCGCGCAGGGTGCAGGCGCCCCAGAAGGTGGCGCAGGATCCGTCGCCCGGGCTGTCGTCGACGGCGTCCACGGCGGCGTCGACGTGGAAGGTCTGAGCCCCCGCCGGAGCGGCCGCTACCAGCAGCCCCAGCACCGCCGTCGTGCACCAGGCTCGCAAGCTCATCCCCCGAACGGTGGGCCACGACCGTTCGCCCAGCGTTCGCCCAGCGTGAAAGTTCCCGTGGCGGTCCCCTAAGAGGGCTATTACGCTGGTGTCTGTGGTCCGTGTCTGGCTGGTAGGGGGAATGGCGATCGAGGTGGATGGGGCCGAGGTCCCGCCGCCGCAGAGCCGCCGTGCGCGCTCAGTGCTGGCCTGGCTCGCCCTGCATCCCGGCGAGCACCCCCGCTCCGAGGTGGCAGCCCGTTTCTGGCCCGACGTCCTCGACGCCAGCGCACGGACGAGTCTCCGCGGCGCGCTGCTCGAGCTGCGGCGGACGCTCGGCTCGAGCGCCGATTGCCTGCGCTCGGGCAGGACGACCGTCGGGCTCGCCGGCGCCGGGGTCGACGTGCTCGAGGTCGCGCGGCTCGCGGATGCGGGGGATCTCGAGGAGGCGCTGGAGCTGGGCGGCGGCGGCGAGCTGCTCGCGGGAATGGACGACGACTGGATCTACGAGGCGCGCGAGCTCCACCGCGACCGGATCATCGACGCGCTGGAGACGCTGGCAGGACGTGCCGACGAGCGCGGCGATGCGGTCGATGCGATCGCGCTCACGCGCCGTCTGGTGGCGCTCGACCCGCTCTCCGAGGACGCGCAGCGCCGGCTGATCCGGCGGCTGGCTACCGGCGGTGACCGTGCGGCGGCGCTGTCGGCCTACGACGCGCTGTGCGTGCGGCTCCGCCGCGACCTGGGTGTGGCCCCCAGCGCCGAGACGCGCGCCCTCGTCGCCGAGCTGCGCGGCGACATGCCGGTGGACGCCGCCCCGGGCGAGCAGCTTCCGCTCCCGGCGGGCATGCCGAACCACGAGGGCGAGATGGTCGGTCGCGAGCGTGAGCTCGAGGAGCTGAACGCCGCCCTCGAGCACGCGCGCGCGGGCGAGGCTCGCGTCGTGCTCGTGGCCGGCGAGGCGGGCATGGGCAAGACCCGGCTGACCACCGAGTTCGCGCGCGCCGCTCACGCCCGGGGCGCGACCGTGCTGTTCGGTCGCTGCGACGAGGAGGCGCTCGCGCCGTACCAGCCGTGGGTCGAGGCGCTGCGCCATCTCGTCGTGAACGCGCCGATCGAGGACGTCCGCCGCTTCGCCGGCGCCGCCGCGCCCGAGCTGGCCCGCGTCGTGCCCGCGCTGGCCGATCGCCTACCCGGCCTGCCCGAGCCGCTGCGCGCCGAGCCCGACACCGAGCGCTACCGGCTGTTCGAGGCGTTCGCCGGAGTCCTGGGCCGGATCGCGGGCAGCGCGCCCACCGTCCTCGTGCTCGACGACCTGCACTGGGCCGACAAGCCGACCGTGCTGCTGCTCCTGCATGCCATCCGCTCGGCGAGCACCGCCCGGCTGCTGGTGGTCGGCACCTACCGCGAGAACGAGGTCGGGCGCGACCATCCGCTCAGCCCGGCGTTGACGACCATCCGCCGCGAGACCATGTACCAGCGGCTCGCGCTCGACGGCCTGCGTGAGAGCGACGTCGCCGAGCTGGTCGGCGACGCCCGGGAGGAGCGCTTCGTACGGACGCTCCACCGCGAGACCGAGGGCAATCCGTTCTTCATCGAGGAGATCCTGCGCCACGGCCACGATCCGGGGGCCCCGGACGCGGGCATCACCGAGGGTGTCCGCGACGCGATCCTGCGGACCCTCGAGCGCCTGTCGGAAGCCTCCCGCGATGCGCTGGCCATGGGATCGGTGATCGGCAGCGACTTCGGCGTCGACCTGCTCGAGGCGGTCACCGGCCGGAGCGGCGACGAGCTCGTCGACGCGCTCGACGAGGCGGTCCGCGCGCGGGTCGTCGTCGAGGCGCCCGAGACCGTCGGCCGCTACATCTTCCGTCACGCGCTCATCCGCGCGACCCTCCACGACGGGATCAGCCGTACACGCCGCGCGCGGTTGCACCTACGCGTGGGCGAGGCGCTCGAACAGAAGTCGCCACCCCCCTACGGCCAGCTCGCCTACCACTACCTCGAGGCGGCGCCGCTCGGCGACCGCGACAAGGCGATTCGCTACTCGACGCTCGCGGCGGAGCAGGCGTCGCGCCAGCTCGCGTACGAGGAGGCCGCGCAGCACCTGCGCCACGCTCTGACCGCGGTTCGCGAGCAGTCGGCCGATCTGCTCCTGCTGCTGGGCGAGGCGGAGTCGCGCGCCGGGGAGATCGAGCGGGCGCGCGAGGCGTTCGAGCAGGCCGCCGCGCTCGGGGAGCCGGAGGCGGTCGCGATCGCGGCGCTCGGCTTCGCGGGTCAGCCCTGGCGCAGCTTCGGCGAGATAGACACGCGCGCCATCGAGCTGCTGGAGCAGGCGCTCGCGGCGCTCAGCGGGGACGACAGCGCGCTGCGCGCACGCACGCTCGCGCGCCTGGCGATCGCTCTCTACTTCACGGGCGACCAGGGCCGCGTGGCAGCGACCGCGGACGAGGCGCTCCGGATGGCGCGGCGGATCGGCGACCAGACGGCGCTCGCGGAGGCGATCGGGGCGCAGCTCTATGCGCTGTGGCATCCCGACGGCGTCGACGAGCGCCTCGCCATGGCCGAGGAGCTGCTCGAGCTGGCGCAGCGCGAGGGGCAGGCCGAGCTGACCGCGCAGGCACGCCGCTGGCGGATCGTGCCTCTGCTCGAGCTCGGGCGGATGGACGAGGCGCAGACCGAGATCGCGGCGCACGCCGAGCTGGCGCGCACGCTCGGCCAGCCCTACGAGCTGATGTACACGAAGGTCTTCGAGGGGATGCGCGCGCTGTTCACCGGCGCGTTCGCGGACGCCGGCCGGCTCGCCGAGGAGATCCTGTCCGCCGACCACGGTCGCCCGGGCGCCGACGCGCACCAGTTCTACGGCCTCGACATGCTCACGCTCACCCACTCCTGCGGCGGGATCGAGTCGCTCGAGGCGCCGATCCGCGACTTCGTCGAGCGCTACCCCGGGATTCCCGCGTGGCGGGCGGCGATCCTGATGATCCTGGCGCAGACCGGCCGCCACGACGAGGCGCGGGCCGCGCTCGTCGAGCTCGCGCGCGACGGCTTCGCCGCGTTCCCGAAGGACCCGAACCTCTGGCCGGCCATGGCATGGACCAGCCTCGCGTGCCGCGACGTGGGCGAGCCCGAGCAGGCGGCCGCGCTGTACGAGCTGATGCGGCCGTACGAGGGCAAGGCGCTCGTGATCGGCGCCGGCGGCGCCACCTGGGGCTGTGTTGCCTTCTACCTCGGGCTCGTCTCCGAGGGCGAGCGCGCGGTCGCGCACCTCGAGGACGCTGTCAGCTGGTCGCGCGAGCGGGGCGCTCGTCCGTGGGTGGCTCATGCGCAGGCGGCGCTGGCCGAGCTGACGGGCGACAGCGCGCTCCTCGACGAGGCGGCCGCGACGGCCGCGGAGCTCGGGATGGCCGCGCTGACCGCCCGGGTCGGCGCACTCAGAGAGCAGTCCGCCGCCTGACGCGGGGGTCAAGCGGAGGCCGGGACGGCCGATGAGGAGAGGCAATGGCCTCTTCCCCCCGCACCCAGATCCTCAGAACGCTGATCGCTTCCGTCGCGATCCTCGCCGCGCTGCCCGTGAGCGCGCACGCCTTCGATCCGACCAAGGACCGCGAGACGCACCTCGTCTCGCGCTCGTTCACCGGCGGCTTCCCCGACGGCCCGTCGCGCAACGCGGTCTTCGCCCAGAACGGCCAGGGCGCGTCGTTCCTCGCCTTCGAGTCGGATGCCACGAACATCGTGCCCGGCGACGTGAACGGCTTCACCGACGTCTTCGTCCTGCGCCGCGGCGGGAGCTTCACGCAGAACCGCGGCGAGCCCTGGCAGCCGGCCGGTCCCGCGCAGCTCGTGTCCACCGGCCTGGGCGGCCAGCCCGCGAACGGCCCGAGCTACGACCCGCAGGCGGACGGCGACGCCAAGCACCGCGCGCCCCACTGCGTCGCGTTCGTCTCGCAGGCCTCGAACCTGGTTCCGAACGACACGAACGGCAAGGCCGACGCGTTCATCAAGAACCTGCGCTCCGGCGTCATCACGCGAGTGTCGGTGGGCAACCACGGCGTGCAGTCCGACGGCGACACCTTCGACGTGGCGATCGACGGCAGCTGCACGCGCGTCGCGTTCACCTCGAACGCCACCAACCTGTACCTGCCGAAGGGCCGCGGGGCGAGCAAGTTCCTGAAGACCCAGGCGCCGCCGCTCGGCACCAAGCAGGTGTACGTGCGGCTGCTCACCGGCTCGAAGGACAACCGCAAGCTGAAGGGCGTCACGTTCCTCGCCTCCGCGTCGAACCGTGGCGTGCCGGGCGCGCGCGACTCCTACGACGTCAGCTTCGGCCGCCTGGGCGACGGCTGCCCGAAGCGCTGCGGCACGAGCGCGGGCGACAGCATCGCCTTCACCTCCGACGCGAGCAACCTCGCCGGGCGCGACTCGAACAACGTCGCTGACGTCTACCAGCGCACGTTCTACCGCCCCGTCAGGCGGCACGCGCGCAAGAAGAAGAAGCAGGGCATCATCCGCCCGCGCACGCTGCTGATCTCCGCGACCGCGAGCGGCGTGGCCGGCAACGGGCCGTCGACCAACCCGGCGTCGAACGACGACGGCGAGTACGTGGTCTTCGAGACCGACGCGACGAACCTGGCCGGCGGCGACAGCAACCGCGCCACCGACATCCTCATGCGCGGCACGTTCAAGGACTCCGACCGCATGCGGGTGGTCTCGCACGCGAAGGCGACCGGCCAGGCGAACGCGGCGTCACACGACCCGACGATCACGAGCCCGGCATCGATCGTCTTCTTCTCCTCCGACGCGACCAACCTCCAGCCGAACAAGCCGCGCGGCGACAAGTTCTACGACCGCAACTGCATGTCCGACGTGTTCTTCTGGAACACGGTGTCGGGCAACGCGTCGCTCCAGTCGCGCGACTCGGAGCAGCGGATCCCGAACCTGCCCGAGAACGTGGGCGGCAACACCGAGACGCTCTGCCCGCCGGTCGTGGCGAAGGGCTCTGAGAACCCGGCCTCGAGCTACTACGGCAACTACTTCCTCTTCGAGTCGGCCTATCCGCTGCTCGACCTCGACTTCGAGACCTACGTGCAGAACGTGCTCGAGGGCGCGATCGCGAGCCCGCTCGCGAAGTGGGAGCAGGCTGCGAAGGCGTCGAACGACGACCCCGCGCTGCAACAGATCTACCTGCGCTACAACGGCCCGCAGGCCGCGGACGCGAAGTTCCCCGCCAGCCACTGGCCCAAGCCGACCGCGTAACCCGTAGCCCGTGGAGGGCTGGCGAACGCGCCAGACCCGGTGTATGCATGGTCTGCACACCACGGAAGGGAACGGCTCGGACCATGAAGACGAGGATCCTCACCGCGGTCGCGGCATGCGCGGCGATCGCGCTCAGCGGCTGCGGCATCAACAAGACTTCTGAGAGCAGCACGCAGTTGGACGTGATCGGCGATGTGCAGATCTCGACGACCTTCTGCGCAGGACCCGGGAACTCGGCGACGGACGTCAGGCTGAAAACCGTCCACTCGGCAGGGATCATCGTCCTCCCGCCGTGCGCGACGGACTCCAGCGAGCATCGCGGGCAGGTGCTGGTCGGCTACCGCATCCCGGCCGGGTCCGCCGCTCCCGACACCCTGCCGTCGACCGACTCGAGCCTCAACTTCCGCCGCAGCGACTCGTACACGACCTACCTCGAGAGCACCTACCACGAGGATGGCATGCAGTGGGTCGGCTACATCTCCGACCCGCATACGGTGCCGGCAAACAGCTCCTACAGCTTCGAGGTCACGCCGCAGTTCACGCTCCCCACCCCCGGCAAGCCGTATGTCGGCCCGTACCCGTACTTCGTCGTGGGCGGCTACCGCACGCTCGCGTCGTCCGACGACGGCAGCTCGGACGTCTCCTGCTCGGGAACGGGCAACACCTGCGTGACGACCACGCCCCCGACCTCCACCAACGACGTGAAGCAGCCCACACGCGACCTCGGCGTCCTGGCGGGCGCGACGCCGAATACCGTCGTGGCGGGAACCGGCGGCACGGTCACGGTGCCGTTCAACCTGCGCTACGCGGGCGAAGCCGACGACCAGGCCGACTTCGACCTGAGTGGCTCGGCCAACGTGCCGGGTGGCACCATCTCGCTGAGCCGCTCGACGCTGAAGCCGGATAGCGACTCGGACAACCCCGTGAACGTCGACGTGCAGGTCCCGGCGGGCACGCCCGCGGGCGACTACACCGTCTCGCTCAACGCAGTCGTGTCGGGCCGCGGCGTGCCGATCCTGTCGAAGCGGACCGCCGGCAAGAAGAAGAAGTCGCGCAAGCGCCGCCACACGGTCCGGCACGCCCAGGCCGCGGCCCAGCCGCAGTCGCGCGCCGGAAGCGTGACGATCTCGGTCGTCGCGCCGGCTCAGGTGCAGCAGCCGCAGACGCCGCAGGCACCGGCCCAGGCAGCGCGGGCCGCTCTCGGCGTGAAGCTCACGGCCGACCCGAGGAAGGCCTACGCCGGGTCGGGTGCGAGCTACAGGGTGGTCGCGCGCAACACCTCGCGCAACGCCGCCAACGCGGTGCGGGTGTGCTCACGACTCCCCGGCAACGTCCAGTTCCGGAAGGCCACGCGCACGACGCGCTTCTCCGGCCAGAGCGTGTGCTTCGACGTCGCCTCGCTCGGGGCGGGCCAATCGGTCGGCGCGCGGATCCTCGTGCGGATCGACCGTGACGCCCACGCCGGCCAGGCACGCGCGAGCGCTCGCGCGACCGCATCGAACGCCGACCGCGCCACGGCCCGCGCCGCCCTGCGCGTGCTCCGCCGCGCCCAGGCGGTCCGGCCGGCGCCGGTGACCGGCTGACCACGCGCGCCTGCATCGCCGCGACGCTCGTCGCCGCCGCCTTCCCGGCGGCGGCGAGCGCGCAGCAGGCGGCCAAGCTCCAGCATCGGGCGGTCGTCCGCGACGCGCCCGCGGGCAGGGTCCTCGGACGGCTGGCGCCGCGTCAGCCGCTGACCGGCACGCCGACGGTGGTCCCGGTCATCGGGCGGCATGTCACGGGCGGCGTCACCTGGCTGCACGTCGAGCTCCCGCAACGGCCGAATGGGGCCACGGGCTGGATCACGAAGGACGGCACGGTGCCGCTGGCGCGGCCGTGGCGGATCGTGGTGGACGTCTCCTCGCGTCGCGCGGTCGCCTACCGCGGCGCGCGACGTGTGCGCAGCTTTCGCGTGGTCGTCGGCAAGCGCTCCACGCCCACGCCGCTCGGCGACTTCTTCGTAACCGAGCGCGTCCGGCAGCCGCGCGGCTCCGAGCTCGGCCCGTGGGTGCTCGCCACCTCCGCCTATTCGAACGTCCTTCAGGAGTTCGCCGGCGGGCCCGGCCAGATCGGGCTGCACGGCCGCACGGGACTCCCGGCGCCGCTCGGCAGCGCTTCCTCGCACGGCTGTGTGCGCTTCGCGGACCGCGCCATCTCGTGGCTCGCCGCGCGGGCGCGGCCCGGCACGCCGCTCGTCTTCCGCCGCTGAACTCGCGGAACGACGTCGCGGGGCGGCTCCCCGCGTCCGCCCCGCGATCGCTGCGCGAGCGTAACCGCCAGAATCCGGGTAGGCAAGCAGGCACCTTCTGTTTCACGAACGCGAGGAGAAGCGACATGGCCGAGAAGATCGATGGGAAGGTTCGCGAGCTGCTCGAGGCGCCGAACGTGGTGTCGGTGGCCACGCTCGACAAGAACGGAGCGCCCGACGTGAAGGTGGTCTGGGCGGACCTCGACAACGGGCACGTCGTGCTGAACTCCGCGGAAGGGCGCCAGTGGCCCGAGAACGTCCGCCGCGACCCGCGCATCACGATCACCGTGATCAACCCGGAGAACCCTTACGAGTACGGGCAGATCCGCGGCCGCGTCGTCGAGGACACGCACGAGGGCGCCGACCAGAACATCGACGCGCTCGCGAAGAAGTACCTCGACAAGGACGAGTACCCGTTCCGCCAGGAGGGCGAGCAGCGCGTGATGTTCCGCGTCGAGCCGGAGCGCGTGAAGCTGCACGGCGGTTGACGGTCCACGTACTCCAGCGCGAGCAGAGCCTGCCGGCCACGCCGGCCGACATCTTCCCGTTCTTCGGGGACGCGAACAACCTGGAGGCGATCACCCCGCCGTGGCTGGGCTTCGCGGTGACGACGCCCGGCCCGATCGAGATGCGGCCGGGAACGCTCATCGAGTATCGGCTGCGGCTGCACGCGGTGCCGATCCGCTGGCGCACGACCATCGCCGCATGGGACCCGCCGCGGCGCTTCGTGGACGTCCAGATCCAGGGGCCCTACGGGCTCTGGCATCACACGCACGACTTCGAGGACGACGGCCGCGGCGGCACGATCATGCGCGACACCGTTCGCTACGCGCTGCCGCTCGGCGTGCTCGGTGAGGTGGCCCACAGGCTGCTCGTGCGGCGCGACCTCGCAGCGATCTTCGACTTCCGCCGCGACGCGATCGCAAGACAATCCCAGAGCTACTTCACTTAGTAAAGTAACGGCGTCGTGAAGACCTTCATGCGCCTCCTGGGGTTCCTGCGCCCGTACCGGCGCGGCGTGATCATCTCGTTCGCACTCGCGGCCGTCGCGATGGGCGTCGGCGTGCTGATCCCGTTCCTCGTCGGCAAGACCGTCGACGAGATCCGTGGCGGCAACACCAACCTGTGGCCGCTCGCCGGCTGGATCCTCGGCGCCGGGCTGATCCAGCTCGTCTTCAGCATCTCGCGGCGGCTGGTGGCGGGACGGGTGTCGCTCGGCGTCGAGTTCGACCTGCGCAACCAGATCTACCGGCACCTTCAGTCGCTCGAGCTCGCCTACTTCGACGAGCAGCAGACCGGCCAGCTCATGTCGCGCTCGACGGTCGATCTGCAGTCGGTCCGCTTCTTCCTCGGCTACGGGCTGATCTTCATCCTCCAGTCGCTCGTCACGATCGCGGTGGCCGGCGTGATCATGTTCATCGTGAACCCGGGCCTCGGCGCGCTCGCGCTGGCGCCGTCGCCGCTGATCTTCTGGGTCGCGTTCGTGTTCGGGAAGAAGAACCGGCCGGCGTCGCAGGAGGTCCAGCAGCGGATCGCGGAGCTCACGACGGAGGTCGACGAGTCGATCGGCGGCATCAGGCTCGTGAAGGCGTTCGCGCGCGAGGAGCGCCAGCTCGCGCGCGTGCGGCGCGCCGCGGCACGCGTGTTCGACCAGTCGATGGTCTCCACTCGTCTGCGCGCGTTCTACTCGCCGTTCATCGGCTTCCTCCCCCAGATCGGGCTCGCGCTGGTCCTGCTCGTGGGCGGCCGCCAGGCGATTCACGGGCAGATCACCGTGGGTGAGTTCGTGGCGTTCATCGGCTACGTCACGCGGCTCACCTCGCCGGTGCGGATGCTGGGGATCGCACTGGGGATGTCGCAGCGCGCGGTGGCGTCCGGCGCCCGCGTGTTCGAGATCCTCGACCGCGAGCCGCGGATGACCTCGCCGGCCCGTCCCACCGCGCTGCCGGACGGCGGCGGTCACGTGGAGATGCGCGGCATCACGTTCGCCTACGAGCCGGGCGCGCGGCCGGTGCTCGACGCGGTCGACCTCGACGTGGAGGCGGGACGCACGGTTGCCGTCGTCGGCCCGACCGGGTCCGGCAAGACGACGCTCGTGATGCTGCTGCCGCGCCTCTACGACCCGCAGTCGGGCAGCGTCACCATCGACGGCGTGGACCTACGCGACATCGACCTGCCGGAGCTGCGCAGCCAGGTCGGCTTCGTGTCCGACGACCCGTTCCTCTTCTCCGACAGCGTGCGCAACAACATCGCCTACGCACGACCCGGCGCGTCGCAGCACGAGGTCGAGGAGGCGGCACGGCGGGCGGACATCCACGACTTCATCGCCGAGCTCCCGGACGGCTACGACACGCTGATCGGCGAGCGCGGCCTCACGGTCTCGGGCGGCCAGCGCCAGCGGCTCGCGATCGCGCGCGCGATCGTCGCGGACCCGCGGATCCTGATCCTCGACGACGCCACGTCGAGTGTGGATGCGTCGACGGAGGCCCAGATCAAGGCCGCGCTGCGCGAGCTGATGCAGGGCCGGACCACGTTCATCATCGGGCATCGGCTCTCGACGATCTCGCTCGCCGACGAGATCGTGGTGCTCGAGAACGGGCGTGTGACGGCGCGCGGCACGCATGACGAGCTGGTCGAGCAGTCGCCGCTCTACCGCGAGATCGCCGAGGGCGGCCTCCCCGAGCACAACTTCCTGCGCCAGGACAAGGTCGAGCGCGAGGCGGCGGGGCTATGAGATTCCGTGCGCGCCTGAGGCGCTGGTGGCTGATCTTCCGCGGCGAGGATCAGCGCATGCGCAAGGTCGGCGGGCTGCTCGAGCTGCTGCGCCCGTACCGGCTGCGGCTCGCGCTGATGTTCGTCGCGCTGCTGATCGCGACGGCTGCGTCGCTCGCTCCTCCCTACCTCGCGGGCAAGGCGATCGACTCCGGCATCAAGACCAAGGACATCGGCGCGCTCGACCTGATCGTGGTGGCGTTCGTGGTCGCGTCGCTGCTCAACTGGGGAGCGAGCTACGCGCAGACCTATCTCGTGAACTGGGTCGGCGAGCGGGCGCTCCAGGACCTGCGGATCAAGCTGTTCGGGCACATGGAGCGGCTGTCGATCGGCTTCTACTCGCGCAACAAGGCCGGGGTGCTGATCTCGCGGATGACCAACGACGTGGAGGCGCTCGACCAGCTCGTCACCGACAGCGTGGTCACGCTCTTCCAGGCCAGCCTCACGCTCATCGGAACCGCGGTGATCCTGGTCGTGCTCGACGCGCAGCTCGCGCTGGTCACGTTCATCACGATCCCGATCCTGCTGGCCGGCTCGATCGCGTTCAGGATCGCATCGGCCGATGCCTACCGGCTGACTCGCGAGAAGATCGCGACCGTCACCGCCTACCTCCAGGAGACGCTGTCGGGCGTGCGCGTCGTGCGTGCCTTCGGGCAGGAGAAGCGACACGAGGGGCGCTTCGCGGAGCTCAACGACGAGAACCGCGAGGCGAACATGAAGACGGTCTACCTCAACGCGGCGTACTTCCCGTCGGTGGAGTTCCTGTCGGCGGTCGCGACCGCGGTGATCCTGCTCTACGGCGGCCACCAGGTCGTGACCGGCGGGGGCGTGACGATCGGCGTGCTGGCGTCGTTCGTGCTCTACCTCCAGAGCTTCTTCGACCCGATCCAGCAGCTCTCGCAGGTCTACACGACCTACCAGTCGGGCATGGCGGCGCTCGACAAGATCTTCGGGCTGCTGGACGAGAAGCCGGAGATCGTGGACGCACCGGACGCGTCGGAGCTGCCGCGAATCAACGGCGACATCCGCTTCGAGGACGTGTCGTTCGCCTACGGCGGCGACGGCGGCGCCTGGGCGCTGCGCGACGTGGACCTCGAGATCCCGCCGGGCATGACGGTGGCGCTCGTGGGCGCGACCGGCGCCGGCAAGTCGACGCTCGCGAAGCTCGTCGCGCGCTTCCACGACCCCACGCGCGGACGCGTGCTGGTCGACGGCCATGACCTGCGTTCGGTCACCGAGCGCTCGCTGCGCTCGCAGCTCGGAATGGTTCCGCAGGAGGGCTTCCTGTTCTCCGGCACGATCGCCGACAACATCGCCTTCGGCAAACCGGACGCTTCGCGCGCGGACGTGGAGGCGGCGGCGCGCGCGGTGGGCGCGCACGAGTTCATCGAGCGGTTGCCGAATGGGTTCGACACCGAGGTCGGCGAGCGCGGCGGGCACCTGTCGGCGGGTCAGCGCCAGCTCGTCGCGTTCGCGCGCGCCGCGATCGCCGACCCGCGCATCCTGATCCTCGACGAGGCGACGTCGAACGTGGACGTCCAGACCGAGGCTCGCATCGAGCAGGGCCTGCGCCGCCTGCTGGCCGGCCGCACCGCCCTGGTGATCGCCCACCGCCTGTCGACCATCAGGGGCGCCGGCCGCATCGTGGTGCTCGACCACGGGCGGGTGGTGGAGCAGGGGACGCATGACGAGCTGATCGAGTCGCAGGGTGCATACGCGCGCCTGTACTCGGACTGGGCCGAGCAGGCTGGAGCCGCTTAGCCCGCGGCCCGCGGCCCGCGGCCCGCGGCCGAATCCGCGGGCTGCGGGCTGCCGGCTGCGGGCTACTTGACGGTGAGCGTCCCCTCCATCCCCGCCTGCCTATGACCGGGGACCGGGCAGTAGAAGGTGTACTTGCCGGGCTTCAGGGAGACGGTCACGGTGGACTTGCCGCCCTTGTTCACGACGGCGCCGTCCTTGTCGAGACCGTTGCCCTGGACGCCCACGCCGTGCGGGACCGAGGACGGGTTGTCCATCGTGATCGTGACGCTGCCGGCCTTGGCCGAGAGCGAGCTCTTGTCGAACTTGAGCGCGCCGCTCGGGTCGGCGGCGATCTTCAGATTGGTGGACGCGCCACCGCCGCCGCCGGATCCGCCCGACGCGGTGGTCGGGGTCGTCTGGGTGGGCGGCGGGCTCGCAGCGCTGCTCGAGCTGCTCGAGTTGTTGCTGCCGCCGCCGCAACCGGCGATGGCCAGAGCCGCCGCAGCCGCGGCGAATGTGAGCGTCCTCTTCATCTGTGTCCTCCCAGTCGGGTTTGCGGGTCCTACGAAGTGCCGTACTGGATCTCGCCCGCCATCACCCGCTGACCGGCGTTGGTCGCGGGTGGCTGCGACTTGCGCTCGACGCTGAGGCGGTGGTAGTCGCCCACCGAGGCGGCGCTGGTGAGGTTCACGTCGGCGCGACCGCTCGAGTCGACGCGGAACGTGCCCGCGCTGATCTTGCTCCCGTCATCACGGACGCACCATAGCTCGTAGAGATCGTCGGGGCGGCCCTTCAACCCGGTGACGCGCAGCCACACCCGGGTGCCGGATGTGACCGTCTCGAGGCGCGCGACCGCGCGGGCGGAGCTGGCCGTCGAGAGGCCGGTGAGGTGGGCCTTGTAGGTGTCGCCGAGCCCGTTCTAATCGCCGCCGTGGCCGCCGCGGGAGTGGACGTGGGCAGCGGCGACGGCGCCCGCCGCGAGCGCGGCGGTCG
>JAICRZ010000112.1 GCA_025937135.1 Thermoleophilaceae bacterium | reverse complement strand
GAAGCGCTGGACGAGGTCGAGCGTGTCGGGGTCGAGGATCTGGAACTCCTCCTCGATCCCGACGGTGAAGTCGGTGGAGGCCTCGAAGGCCTCTCGTGCGCGAACCATGTCCAGCATCGCGCTTTAGGCTACGGGCTAGGCCCTCACGTGAGGTAGAAGTACAGCGCGTACAGCAGGTCCACGGCGGGGCTGGAGGTGTGGACCGTCACATCCGGCGGCACCTGCACGAGGGCCTCGGAGTAGTTGAAGATGATCTTCACGCCCGCCTCGACGAGGTCGTCGGCCACGCTCTGGGCCGCCTCGTTCGGGACGGCGAGGACGCCGACGACGATGTCCTCCTCGGAGACCACCTTGTCGAGGTCCTCGTAGGAGCGGACGCTGAGGTCGCTCTTGTCCCCCACGGGCTCGCCGACCTTGCTCGCATCGGTGTCGAAGATCGCAACGACACGGAAGCCGTGGTCGGCGAAGATGTCGGAGCTGGCTATCGCCTTGCCGAGGTGGCCGGCGCCGAACAGCGCGATGTTGTGCTGGCCGCTCGTGCGCAGGATCTTGCGGATCTGCGAGACGAGCGAGTCGACGTTGTAGCCGACTCCGCGCTTGCCGAACTTCCCGAAGCCGGAGAGGTCGCGGCGGATCTGCGTCGAGTTGACGTGCGTGTAGTCCGCGAGCTCCTGCGAGGAGATCGTGTCCTTGCCCATCTTCTTCGCCTGGGTCAGGACCTGGAGGTAGCGCGAGAGCCGTGCCGCGACGCCCAGCGAGAGTCGCTCGCCGGCCTCCGCGAGCTCGACTCCGCCACCGTTCAAGGGTTCGTGGAAGCTCACGGTCTCACTCTATCGAGCACCCTCTCGAGCTCCGGCCCGTCGACGTGGAACTCGAAGACCTCCTCGCCGGCCACCACGACGACCGGGATCCGCTCGCCGTAACGCGCGTGCAGCACCGGGTCGAGCGATACGTCGACCTCGGTCAGCGCGAACTCCCTCCGTCTCCGCACCGACTCGATCTCGGCGCGCGCCTCCTCGCACAGGTGGCAGCCCGCCTTGCCGTAGAGGATCACCTCGGTCATCGCTTCGTGAAGGGCGGCGACGTGCGCACCACGGGCGGCCCGCCGGCGGTGCCGTGGGCGCTGGCGCGGAAGCGGTAGCCGCCGGGCGCGAGCGCGCTGCTCGCGTCCTTCGTGAGCGTGTAGGCGTACTCGCCGGGAAGCAGGTCGCGCGCGCCGCCCTGTGGGGTGAGCTCGCGAACGACCGAGCCCTTCGCGTCGAGGATCGAAAGGGTCAGGTCGCCGAGCGGCATCACCGACAGGGCGTCGCCGTGCGCGCTGACCGCGCCCGCCGTGAAGCGCACGCCCCTGCTGCCCTCGATCCGGAGCGGCGACAGGATGGCCGGCGGCGGCGGACCGATCGGGAGCGCCAGCGGAACCTTCGCCGCGCCCAGGCCGAGCGCCCCGGTCAGGTAGCCGGCGGGGCGGCTGCCCGTGAGCGTGACGGTCACGGACGCGCTCCTGCCCGGCTTCAGGCTCAGGCTTGTGGGCGCGACGGTCGCACTCACGCCCCGGATGCTCACCGCGGGCTCGACGCTCGCGCTGCTCGTGCCGGTGTTGCGCACGGTCGCGCGGGCGGTCGCGGTGAACTGCGCGCCGGCCGCCTGGCGCGGGAAGACCACCAGCGGCGGGTCGGCGATCACGCTGACCTCGCCCGCGCGCGCGGGATCCGGCTCGCCGGCGCCCGCGGCCAGCAGCGGGCCGCGCGGCGTCGCGGTCTGCACCAGCCGCGCGGCGATCTCCGCGGGCCCCTCCGTCGGCTTCGCGCGGCGTAGCGCTGCTGCCACGCCCGCCACGCGCGCGGCCGCGAGCGAGGTGCCCGCCACGAATGCCCCGCCGACGGTCCCGGTGCCGCTCGCGCTCAGGTCCGGCTTCGGCGCCAGCGCGTACGTCGGCCCGCGGCTCGAGCTGCGCGCTGCCGCCAGCGGAGCGCGGTCGGTCGCCGCGCGCGGCGCGGATATGAACACCAGGCCGCCGTCGTGCGGCGTGAGGTCGAGCGCCCTGCGGCCGGCGTCGCCGCGCAGCCCGATCACGGGGATGCTCGCGACGCCGCCGGGCAGCGCCGGCAGCGGCCGCTTCGGGTCCGGTTCGCAGACGATCAGCGCGGCGGCTCCGCCCTCCGACGCGGCGGCCGCGCGGGTGGCGAGCGCGGGCGATCGGCCGCCGGCGCGGGCCGGCACCACCACCACGCGCGCCCGCGCGCGCGGCTGCGCGTCGACGGTGAAGTACTCCAGCGGCGCATCGCCGAGCGCGCGGCCGCGCGCCTTGGGAGTCGCCTGCGACGGGCCGGTCAGCGCGGCGACCTGCGCGCGCAGGGGCCGTCGCGCGCGGCCGCCGAGCAGCGCGCCGCTCGCCTTCATCCGTCCCTCGCTGGTGGCGAGGCCCAGGTCCACCGACGGCAGGGCCGGCGCGCCGCCGCCCTCGAGCGCTGCGACCGCCAGCGCGTCGGGCGCGGCGCCGGGGGAGCCGACCGTGCCGAGCCGGCCGGCGCTCGGCCCCTCGTTCCCTGCCGGGGCGACCACCAGCGTGCCGATCGAGGTGATGCCCGCCACGGCCTCGGCCTCGGGCGAGTCGTCGAACCCGGCGTACGGGGAGTTGACGCCCACGAGCGCGACCGGCACGTGGTCGGTCACCGCGCCGTCGCGGTTCGGGTCGGCGGCGCGCTCGAGGCCCGCGAGCAGCTCGTCGGTGGTGGCGTAGTCGACCCGTCCCCCGCTCTCCGGATCGCGACGCTGACGGCCCACGCGCACGCGCAGCGGCGGCCCCGCCCCGCCGCGCGTGAGCAGGGCCGCGAGCGTGTCGGCGTGGCGCGCGCTGTCGAGCAGCGCCACGGCCGGCTCCCCGCGGGAGCCGCGGCCTTGCCGCTTCGCCGCCGCCGATACCGCGCCCGCCGCCGCGCCGAAGAAGCGCCGCACCGGCTCCGCCCGCAGCCCGAGCGCCTGGAGCCGCGGCAGGTCGCGCGCCCTGATCGTGGCCGAGAAGCCGTTCCAAACGCGGCCGTACAGCTCCGGCCGCACCAGCCTGATCCCCTTCGCGCGCAGCGACGACTCCGTTGCCGTGGCCTCGTCGTGCAGGCTCGACACGTACGCGCGCTGGCGTCCGGGCGCGAAGCCGCCGCCCTTCATCGCGTCGGCGAGCGATGGGCGGTGGAACTGCACGAGCACGCGCATGGTCGCGGCCGGGCGCTGGAGCGGACTGCGCGTGTCGAGCGGCAGCGAGCCGGCGCCGGTGCCGCCCGGTGAGGACGTCGCGCCGCAGCCCGCGAGCGCCACGCCCGCGAGCACGACCGCGACCCAGCTACGCAACGCGCGCGCTCGCGTCGAGTGACAGGTACTCCGGGTACTGGAGCGCGGCCGTGAAGCGCGACGCCGCGGCGATCATCGCGGCGTTGTCGGTGCAGAGCGCGATCGGCGGGACCCACAGGTCCACCCCAAGCTCCGCACACGCGCCCGCGATCCGCTCGCGCAGCTCCGAGTTCGCAGCCACGCCGCCGCCGATCGCGAAGCGGCGCGCGCCGGTCCGCTCGATCGCCAGGCGCGCGCGCGTGACGAGGACGTCAACGATCGCCCGCTGGTAGGAGGCCGCGAGGTCCGCGCGCCGGCGCGTCGTCTCGTCCTCGCCGATGTCGCGCACGCGGTAGAGCAGCGCCGTCTTGAGGCCGGAGAAGCTGAAGTCGAGCCCGTCGCCGGGCAAGGAGCGCGGGAAGTCGAAGGCGCCGGCGTCGCCCTGCTTCGACAGCCGGTCCATCTCCGGCCCGCCCGGGTACGGCAGGCCGAGCAGCCGGCCGCCCTTGTCGAACGCCTCGCCCGCGGCGTCGTCGAGCGTCTGGCCGAGCACCTCGTACGTGCCGGCGTCCTCCACGCTCGCGAGGAACGTGTGGCCGCCGCTCGCCACCAGGCACAGGAACGGCGGCTCGATCGGATTGTCGCCGAGCGTGCTCGCCACGACGTGGCCGTGCAGGTGGTCGACCGGCACGAGCGGCAGCCGGCGCACCGCCGCCAGCCCCTTCGCCACCGCCACGCCCACGAGCAGCGCGCCGATCAGGCCCGGTCCGCGCGTGACCGCGATCCGGTCGATGTCGTCGAGCGTGACGTCCGCGCGCTCGAGCGCGTCGTCGATCACCGCGTCGATCAGCTCGAGGTGGTGGCGGGAGGCGATCTCCGGGACCACGCCGCCGTAGCGCGCGTGGATCAGCCCCTGCGAGGCGATCACGTTGGAGCGGATGGCGGCGTCGCCCGTGACGACGGCCGCGCACGTGTCGTCGCAGCTCGTCTCGATCGCCAGGATCACGCGCCGCCGCGGCGCGCCACGCGCTCGTCGTCGGGCACCCACTCGTGCCCGTCCGCGCCGCCCTCCACGACACGCCACATGATCACGGCGTCCTCCTGGTTGTCGTGGTAGTAGCCGCGCCGCATGCCGGCGTGGCGGAAGCCGAATCGCTCGTACAGGGCCATCGCCGCGGCGTTCGACGCGCGCACCTCGAGCGTGTACTGCTCACCGGGGCCGTCGGCCTGCTCGAAGAGCCGCCCGAGCAGGGCCGTGGCGATCCCCTCGCGCCGCAGGCGATCGTCCACCGCGACGTTCATCACGTGCCAGACGGTCTCGTAGCGCGAGCAGATCAGGTAGCCGACGATGTGGCCGCCACGCAGCGCCGCGAGGCAGATGCCCGACGGCTTGGACAGCTCGAGCACGAACATCGCGAGCGACCACGGCGTCGGAAACGCGCGGCGCTCGATCGCGATGACCTGGGGCAGGTCCGCGTAGGTGAGGCGGCGGATCTCGAGCGGCTCAGGAGTCACTGGCTCGGAACGGCGTCGGCGTCTCGCAGGTAGTCGGGAAGGACGGCTTCCGGTGGTTGCGCCGTGACATTCGCCGCGAGCCGGCAGACGTGCAGGGCGCGCACCACGTGAAGCTCCGAGTCGTCGGGCGCGACGTGCACGCCGGACGCCTCGAGTACAGAGCGGAATCGTACCGCCCCGTCCCCCACCGCAAGCGCCGCGCGGGCGCGTTCGCCCGTACGCGCCGCGACCTCGTCGGGGCGCACGACGAACGGCGCGACCAGCTCGTCCGAGCGCTCGTACAGCCCGCCGAACAGCTCACCGCGCTTGGCGTCGATCAGCGGAAGCGCCTGCGGCGCGCCGGCTCCCGCCGCGAGTGCCGCGAGGGACGAGACCGGGTGCAGGCTCGCGCGTGAGCCGTGAGCGAGAGCGCGCGCGCTGGCCACGCCGATGCGCAGGCCGGTGAACGTGCCCGGCCCGACGCCCACGGCGACGGCATCTAGGTCCTCCCAGGCGAGTCCGGCCCGCTCCATCGCCGCCGCGGCGGCCGGCATCAGCTCGCGCGAGTGGCCGGGCGGCTCGAACAGCCGCTCGAGCGGCGGATCGACCGCGAACGCCTGGTCGTCGTCGCGCAGGACGCAGACGCTGGTGGCGGCAGTCGACGTGTCCATCCCGAGGACGTTCACTCGACCTCCACCGCCCGGCGGTCGCCGCCCAGGTGCTCGAGCGCGACGCGCGCCGCGACGCGCTCGAAGGCCGCACCCGGCGTGCCCGGCCATTCCACGAACCCGATCCGGTCGGCCGTCAGGTAGTCGTCGAGCAGCGCGGGATCCTCTGCGCCCAGGGTCGGCAGCCGGTAGAGGTCGAGGTGTGCGACCTCCAGGCCGTCGCCCGCGTAGACGTGGCCGATCGTGAACGTCGGGCTCGTGACGGGGCTCTCGACCCCGAGCGCGCGTGCCGCCCCGCGCACGAAGGTGGTCTTTCCGGCGCCGAGCTCGCCGCTCACGAGCACCACGTCGCCGTGCCCGAGCCGGCGGGCGAGCTCGGCGGCGACGGCCTCGGTCTCGGTCGCGCTGTTGGTCTCCGTGCGCATCGCCGCACAGTCTGCCGATAGCAGGCACTTGTGGGATCCCCAATACGGGGGTACGCTGCCGAAGCCATCAGCCTCCTGACGCTCACCACCTCGCATGAGCAGGAAGCAGTTCGAGTGGCCCTGTCCGGGGAGCTCGACCTGTCGAGCGCGCTGCTGTTCGACGAGGAGCTCCGCCGGATCGAGGCCGACGACCTGCCGCGAACGCTCGTTCTCGACCTGCGCAGGCTCAAGTTCCTCGACTCCACCGGGCTGCGGCTGATCTGGAGCGCGCACTCGCGCGCGCGCCGCTGCGGCCGGATGCTGAAGATCGTGCCGGGCACCGACGCCGTGCGGCGGATCTTCCGCCTCACCGGCATGAACGAGCGCCTCGACATCGTCGACGAGGCGCCGACCACCTAGCCGAACAGGTCCAGCTGCGGCGCGCCCACGGGCTCCGCCTCGGGCGCCTCGGCCGGCTTGCGCAGCTCCTCGAGCAGCCCCGGGATGCGCGTCATGTGCTCGCGCAGGTCGTTCAGGCAGCCTGTCGAGCGCAGTGCCGCGGCCGGGTGGAAGAGCGGGTAGATCGTCAGGTCGAGCCCGGCGATCTCGCGCTGCTGCGGGCGGCCGCAGACCCTGGTGATGCCGATCGGGCTGCCCGTGATCGTCTTCGTCGCGAAGTTGCCGAGCGTGCAGATCATCTTCGGCTCGATCAGCTGGATCTTGCGCATGAGGTACGGCTTGCACTCCTCGATCTCCTCGGGGAGCGGGTCGCGGTTGCCCGGCGGCCGGCACATGAGGATGTTCGCGATGAAAACCTGGCTGCGCTGGATCCCGATCTCCTCCATCAGCTGATCGAGCAGCCGCCCGGCGCGGCCCACGAACGGCTTGCCCTGGAGATCCTCGTCGCGGCCCGGCGCCTCCCCCACGAACATCAGCTCGGCGTCCGCGTTGCCCATGCCGAACACCAGATTGGTGCGGCTCGGCTTGAGCGGGCAGCCGTGCTCGGCATGCAGCTCCTTGTAGAGCTCCACGAGCTCGGCGCGGCGTTCCTCTGCTGAGCGCCCCACGGGGCGGAATATACGGCGGGCGGCGGCCGGACGGTCCCTATAATTCGCCGTGCAGGCAGCTACCACCGACAAGTGGAGCGGACCGGCACCGCAGCACCAATCCCGCTGAATCACTGAACCCGACCGGTATCTCGCATGCGAGAACTGGACCGGAACGCCGCCATCGAAACCAATCCCGCAGCGCCACACGAGGTGGCGTCCGTCGGCATTGTCGGGCGCGGGCGCGTGGGTCGCGCGCTGGCGGCCGCGCTGCGCGACTGCGGCTACGCCGTCGGCGAGCCGGCGGCGCGCGGCGAGGTCCCCGCCGGCGACGCGATCCTGCTCTGCGTCCCCGACGCCGAGATCCCGGCGGCCGCGGCTGCCGTGGCCGGAGCGGCGCGCTTCGTGGGCCATACGAGCGGCGCCACGCCGCTCGGGTCCCTCGACTTCGCACTCCATCCGCTGCAGACGATCACCGGCGAGGGCGCCGAGCTGCGCGGCGCCGGCGCGGCGATCGCCGGCGCCACCCCCGCGGCCCTCGCTCTGGCGCGGACGCTCGCCGAACGGCTCGGCATGATCCCGTTCGAGGTCCGCGACGACCAGCGCGCCGCCTACCACGCGGCCGCTTCGATCGCCTCGAACTACCTCGTCACGCTCGAATGGGCGGCGGAGCAGCTCGCGGCGCGCGCCGGCATCGAGGCGCCGTTCGGCCCGCTCGTCCGCGCGACGGCGGAGAACGTGGTCGCGCTCGGATCCCGCGCCGCGCTCACAGGCCCGATCGCCCGCGGCGACGAGGCCACGGTCGGGGCGCAGCGCGACGCCGTCGCCGAGCTTGCGCCCGAGCTGCTGTCGCTGTTCGACGCGCTCGCCGATCGCACCCGCGCACTGGCGGCCACGCGATGAAGACGATCCGCACCGTCGCGGACCTGCGGGAAACGCTCGCGCCCGCGCGCCGCGCGGGCAGCTCGATCGGCCTCGTCCCCACGATGGGCTTCTTCCACGAGGGGCATCTCGCGCTGATCGACGCGGCGCGCGACGCGTGCGACGTCCTGGTGGTCTCGCTGTTCGTGAACCCGTCGCAGTTCGGCCCGAGCGAGGACCTCGACGCCTACCCGCGCGACGAGCGGCGCGACGCGGACCTGGCCGAGCGCCATGGCGTCGATGTGCTGTTCGCGCCGCCGGTGGACGAGGTCTACCCGGACGGCTTCTCGACGACGGTCGCCGTGCACGGTTTGACGGAGGTGCTCGACGGGCATCCCGCCCGCAGAGGGCAGGGCCACTTCGATGGCGTCACCACCGTGGTCACCAAGCTCTTCAACATGGTCCAGCCGGACCGCGCCTGGTTCGGGCAGAAGGACGCCCAGCAGGCCCTCGTCATCCGCCGGCTCGTCCGCGATCTCGACATCCCGGTGGCGATCGAGGTGCTGCCCACCGTGCGCGAGGCGGACGGCCTCGCGATGAGCTCGCGGAACGTGTACCTCTCGCCGGACGAGCGCGAGCGCGCGCTGGGCCTCAGCCGCGCGCTCGAAGCCGCCGAGCAGGAGGTCGCGGCCGGCCGGCTCGACGCGCGCGACGTGCTTGCGGCCGCCCGGCGCGAGCTCGACGCGCGCGGCGTCGAGCCCGAGTACCTCGAACTTCGCTCCGCGTCCGACCTGTCGCCCGCAGCGCGGGTGGATGGAAGGACGCTTCTCGCCGTCGCGGCCCGGGTGGGCCGCGCACGCCTCATCGACAACACGGTCCTGGGGGGCACTGAATGAACCGGACGATGCTGAAATCGAAGATCCACCGCTGTCGCATCACGGGCAGCGACCTGAACTACGTCGGCTCGATAACGATCGACGCCGACCTCCTCGACGCCGCCGACATCCTCGAGCACGAGCAGGTGCACGTGGTCGACGTGGACAACGGCTCGCGCTTCGAGACCTACACGATCGCCGGGGCGCGCGGATCGAATGAGGTGAAGGTGAACGGGGCGGCCGCCCGCCTCGTCCACGCGGGCGACACGATCATCGTGATCTCCTACGCCTCCTACGACCGCGACGACCTCCGGACCTACGAGCCGAAGGTGGTCCACGTGAACGCCGAGAACGAGATCGTCACAGTCGACGACGCCGTCGCGGAGCTGCTGGCATGAGCGCCGGCACGCGCGCAGCGGCGCCTCCCGCCAAGCGACCCACGGTCACCCTCTCCAAGCTCGCCGAGAAGAAGGCGCTCGGCGAGCCGATCGTGATGGTCACCGCCTACGACTACCCGAGCGCGCAGGTGGCCGAGACCGCCGGCGTCGACGTCGTCCTGGTCGGCGACTCGGGTGCCATGACCGTGCTCGGCTATCCGAGCACCGTGCCGGTCTCCGTCGACGAGATGATCATGCTCGCCGGCGCCGCGCGGCGCGGGCTCACGACGCCGCTGCTCGTCGGCGATCTGCCGTTCGGCTCCTACGAGGTGTCGAACGAGCAGGCGATCGCCACCGCGCAGCGCTTCGTGAAGGAGGCCGGCTGCGACGCGGTCAAGCTCGAGCGCGGCGGCGTGGTGGCCGAGCGCGCCGCGGCGATCGTGGCCGCCGGCATCCCGGTCATGGGCCATGTCGGACTCACGCCCCAGACCGCGACGGCGCTCGGCGGCTACCGCTCGCAGGGCCGCACCGCCGACCGCGCGATGCAGGTGGTGGAGGACGCGCTCGCCCTCCAGGAGGCCGGCTGTTTCGCCTGCGTGTTCGAGGCGGTGCCGAGCGAGCTCACCGAGGCCGTGATGCCGCAGATCGAGATCCCGGTGATCGGGATCGG
>JAICRZ010000170.1 GCA_025937135.1 Thermoleophilaceae bacterium | reverse complement strand
CTGCCCGCAGAGCGGGTCCGGCTCGAGGGCGATCCGGCCGCGGCGGTCGAGCAGCTCACCGACAAGATCAAGGAGATGATGGGCTGATGCAGATCGCCTTCGTAGGCCTGGGGAAGATGGGCGGCAACATGGTCCACCGGATCCTGCGCGACGCCGACGACATCGAGGTGGTCGTGACCGACCGCTCGCAGGCGCCGATGGACGAGGCCGAGAAGCTCGGCGCCGTGCCCGCCGCATCGCTCGAGGAGCTCGTCCAGAAGCTCGAGAAGCCGCGCAACATCTGGCTCATGATCCCGTCCGGCGCGCCCACCCAGGAGACGGTCCAGACGCTCTTCGGGCTGCTCGACGAGGGCGATCTCATGATCGACGGCGGCAACTCGCGCTGGACGGACTCGGCGGCCAACGGCGCCGCGGCCGAGCAGCACGGGATGCACTTCATGGACGTGGGCACGAGCGGCGGCGTCTGGGGCCTCTCGGTGGGCTACTGCATGATGGTCGGCGGCAGCGACGAGGCGGTGAAGCGCCTGACGCCGGTGCTCGACGTGCTCGCCCCGCCCGACGGCTGGGGTCACATGGGCGGTCCCGGCGCCGGCCACTACGTGAAGATGGTCCACAACGGGGTGGAGTACGGCCTGATGCAGGCCTACGCCGAGGGCTTCGAGATCATGCACGCCTCCGACTTCGACCTCGACATGGCGAAGATCGCGAACCTCTGGATGCAGGGCTCGGTGGTCCGCTCATGGCTGCTCGAGCTGGCCGCGCGCGCGTTCGAGCAGGACGGCAACGACCTGGCCGACATCCGCGGCTTCGTGCAGGACTCCGGCGAGGGCCGCTGGACCGTCTTCGACGCGATCGACAAGTCGGTGCCGGCTCCGGTGATCACGCTGTCGCTGATGCAGCGCTTCGCCTCGCGCCAGGACGAGTCGTTCGCGGCCAAGGTGAACGCGGCGCTGCGCAACCAGTTCGGCGGCCACGCGGTCGAGCACGCCAAGAAGGCCTGAGCCATACCGATGGCAACGGTCGAGCAGCAGATCAAGGAGGCCGAGGGCATCGAGGCCAACCCGCTCGTGGAGGGCCTCGAGCGGCTGCCGGTCCATCCGACCACGCTCGTCATCTTCGGCGCCACCGGCGATCTCGCGCACCGCAAGCTACTGCCGGCGATCTACAACCTCGCGCACGAGGGGGCGCTGCCGGAGCGCTTCAACCTGATCGGCGTCTCGCGCAGCGACCTCTCCGACGAGGACTTCCAGCAGCAGGCGCGCGAGTCGATCGCCGAGTTCTCACGGCGCACACCGGACGACACCGTCCTCGACTCGCTCGTCGGCCGCATGCGCTACGTGAGCGGGTCGTTCGACGACGCGTCGATGTACGACCGGCTCCGCAAGGCGACGGAGGAGTTCGACCGCGAGGCCGAGATGGCGTTCAACCGGCTCTTCTACCTCTCGACCGCGCCGTCGTTCTTCCCGGTCATCGCGGAGGCGCTCGGCGAGCACGGGCTCGCGCACCACGACGAGGCCGACGTGCGGCTGGTCGTGGAGAAGCCGTTCGGCACCGACCTCGACTCGGCGCTCGAGCTCAACCGCCGGATCCTGAGCGTCTTCGACGAGAACCAGGTCTTCCGCATCGACCACTACCTGGGCAAGGAGACCGTCCAGAACATGCTGGTCCTGCGCTTCGCCAACATGATCTTCGAGCCGCTCTGGAACCGCTCGTACGTGGACAACGTGCAGATCACCGCGGCGGAGGACATCGGAATCGGCTCGCGCGCGGGCTACTACGACAAGTCGGGCGCGCTGCGCGACCTGATCCAGAACCACCTGCTCCAGCTCCTGATGATCCTCACGATGGAGTCGCCGGTCTCGTTCTCCGCCAACGAGGTGCGCGACGAGAAGGTCAAGGTGCTGCACGCGGTGCCGCCGCCGAGCGTCGAGACGGTCCCGGACATGGCGGTGCGCGCGCAGTACGCCGCGGGCGCCACGGGCGGCCAGGACGTACCCGGCTACCTCGAGGAGGAGGGCGTCCCGGACGACTCGCGCACCGAGACGTTCGCCGCCGTGCGACTGCACATCAACAACTGGCGCTGGGCGGGCGTCCCGTTCTATCTCCGCCACGGCAAGCGGCTCGCGCGCAAGGGGACCGAGATCGCGGTCACGCTCAAGCCGGTGCCGCACCTCGCCTTCCAGCAGGAGCGCTCGGTCGGCGTCGAGCCGAATCAGCTCATCCTCGCCGTGCAGCCGAACGAGGGCGTGTCGCTCTCGCTAGTGGCGAAGATCCCCGGCGCGCGGATGAGCGTGCGGCCGGTGAACATGGAGTTCCTCTACGGCACGTCGTTCATGTCGCAGTCGCCGGAGGCATACGAACGGCTGATCCTCGACACCATGCGCGGCGACGCCACGCTGTTCGCCCGAAACGACGAGGTCGAGGCGGCGTGGGCGATCTGCGACCCGATCCTCGAGGCGTGGCAGAAGGACACGGCGCCGCTGCCGCAGTACTCCGCAGGCTCGCAGGGCCCTGAGGAGGCGAGCCGGCTGCTCGAGCCCGGGCACCGCTGGCGGGCGATCTGAGCCGTGGCCGCCGGCGCCACCGAGGAGGCGGTCTGGAACGCGCAGGACACGACGCCGTCCGCCATCGAGGGGGCGCTGCGCTCGCTGCTCCAGCAGCACCACGAGGCGGATCAGGCGTTCGCGCCTGCCCGGGTGGTCAACCTGATCGTGATCGTCGACCGCCAGTGGCGCGGCGAGATCGAGAACCGGCTCGAGCGCGTCGGTCGCTTTCATCCGTCGCGCTCGGTGATCTGCGCGGTGGAGCCCGGCCGGACGACGATCGACGCGTGGGTGTCGATGGGCTCCGCCGAGGACGCGGGCGGCGGCATCCACGTGGGGCAGGAGCGCGTGGAGCTGACGATCGGCGAGGCTCACCTGCCGGCGCTCCAGACGATCGTGGACCCGCTCGTGGTGCCGGACCTGATGACGCTCGCGTGGGCGCCACACGGCCACGACGAGGCGGTCGACTCGCTCGACCTCGCCGGTGTCGTGCTCGTGGACTCGGTGCAGGCGCCCGACCCGCGGACGGCGATCGGCCGTGCGCAGCGGCTGCTCGAGCACGGCTACGTGGTCGACCTCGCGTGGCTGCGCGCGACACCGTGGCGCGAGCGGATCGCCGCCACCTTCGACCCGAAGGCCTGGCGCCCGGCGCTCCACGAGATCACCTCGGTCACCGTCAGCCACCACCCCGACTCGACGGTGAGCGGCGCCCTGCTGCTCGGCTGGCTCGCGTCGCGGCTCGGCTGGGAGCCGACGCAGCTCGAGCCCGAGGACGGCGGCTCGGTCACGCGTGCGCGTACGCAGGGGCGCAAGGTCAAGCTGCGGCTGGAGGTCGACGAGACGATGCCGGTACCCGGCCTGGCCGGGATCACGATCGAGACGGCGCCGGGCATGAAGCTGTCGCTCTTCCGCGGCCCGGGCGGTCTTCAGGCCAAGCGCAAGCGGCCGGGCGGCAAGGAGTCGTCGTGGGTCGTCGTGGGCGCGTCGCGCGGCGAGGCCGGGATCCTGGGCGAGGGCATCCGCCAGGCGCTGCTGCGCGACCCGACGTACGGGCCCGCGCTGGGCGCCGCTTGTGAGATGTTGGGATGAGTGGACGGTGCACGGTGGACAGTGCACAGTTCGCGCCCCCGCCCGTCCACCGTCCACCGTCCACTGTCCACTGAAATGAACATCAACGTCTCCGACAACCCCGCGCAGGAGTGCGCCGACATCCTCGCCGAGGCCGCCGAGGCCGGCGCGCACATCGCGCTCACCGGCGGGTCGACGCCTGGCGACGCCTACAAGCTCGCCGCGGGCGCGGACTGGTCGCGCGCGAAGCTGTGGTGGGGCGACGAGCGCTGCGTGCCGCCCGACGACGAGCTCTCGAACTACCGGCTGGCACAGGAGTCTCTGCTCGACCGCATCGCCGGCGACCCGCCGGAGATCCACCGCATCCACGGCGAGCGCGGGCCGCACGCCGGCGCCGACGACTACGAGCGCGATCTGCGCGAGACGCTCGGCGAGCGCGCGCCCAAGCTCGACGTCGTTCTCCTCGGGCTCGGCCCCGACGCCCACGTGGCGTCGCTGTTTCCCGGGCACGCCACGCTGGACGTGAGCGACCGCCTCGCGGTGGGCGAGGAGGACGCGGGCCTCAAGCCCTTCGTCCCGCGCGTGACGCTGACCCTGCCCGTGCTCTGCGACGGCCGCCACATCGTGTTCCTCGTGGCGGGCGAGGGCAAGGCCGAGGCCGTGGAGCGCGCGTTCGGCGACGGCGAGCCGAGCCACGACGCGCCGGGCAGCCTGGTGCGCCCGCGCGACGGCCGGATGACGGTCCTGCTCGACCCGCCGGCTGCGAGCCGGCTGCGCCTTTGATCACCCAGTCCGCGCCGCACCTGGCGCACGCTCAGCCCGGCGGCAGCCAGTTCCCGCCGATCGCCGACTACGCGTTCCTCTCCGACTGCGAGACCACCTGTCTCGTCGCGCCGAGCGGCAACATCGAGTGGATGTGCCTGCCGCGGATGGACGGGCCGAGCGTGTTCGGCTCGATCCTCGACCGCGACGCCGGCGGCTTCCGGCTCGGCCCCGCCGACGTGATGGTGCCCGCCGGTCGCCGCTACCTGCCCGGCACGAACGTGCTCGAGACCACCTGGATGACGCGCATGGGCTGGATCGTGGTGCGCGACGCGCTCACGGTCGGGCCGTGGCACGACGAGGACGAGCGCTCGCGCACGCACCGCCGCGCGCCCACAGACAACGACGCCGAGCACGTGCTCGTGCGCACCGTGATCTGCGTGCAGGGCACCGTGGAGCTCACGCTCGAGTGCGATCCAACCTTCGACTACGCCCGCAGGGGAGCCACCTGGGAGTACACCGGGCCCGCGTACAACGATGCGGTGGCCACGGCGGACGGCGTCGACGTCCAGCTCAAGCTCACCACCGACCTGCGCGTGGGCTTCGAGGGCCGCCGCGCACGCGCGCGCACGACGCTGCGCGAGGGCGAGACCGCGTTCGCCGCGCTGTCGTGGAGCGAGCACTCGCCGCCCTCGACGTACGAGGAGGCGGCCCGCCGCCTCGAGCGCACCGCCGACTTCTGGCGCGAGTGGGTCAACCACGGCCACTTCCCGGACCACCCGTGGCGGATCTACCTCCAGCGCAGCGCGCTCACGCTGAAGGGGCTCGCGTACGCGCCCACCGGCGCGATGCTCGCCGCAGCCACCACGTCGCTGCCGGAGACGCCGAAGGGCGAGCGCAACTGGGACTACCGCTACACCTGGATCCGCGACTCCACGTTCATGCTGTGGGGCCTCTACACGCTCGGCTTCGACTGGGAGGCGAACGACTTCTTCTTCTTCATCGCCGACGTCGCGGGCGGTGAGGACGGCGTCCAGATCATGTACGGGATCGGCGGCGAGAAGGAGCTCACCGAGGAGACGCTCGACCACCTGTCCGGCTACGACGGCGCGCGCCCGGTGCGCGTTGGCAACGGCGCGTACAACCAGAAGCAGCACGACGTCTGGGGCGCCGTGCTCGACTCGCTCTACCTGCACACGAAGTCGCGCGACGAGATGCCGGAGCGCTTCTGGCCGCTGATCGAGCGCCTCGTCGACGGCGCGATCGAGAACTGGCAGAAGCCCGACCACGGGATCTGGGAGGTGCGCGGCGAGCCGCAGCACTTCACCTCGTCGAAGGTCATGTGCTGGGTGGCGCTCGACCGCGGCGTGCGCCTCGCGCGCCTGCGCGACGCCGACGACCGCGCCGACGAGTGGCAGGCGGTGGCCGACCAGATCCACGACGACATCACCACCAACGCTGTCCGCGCCGACGACGTCTTCGCCCAGCACTACGACACCGACGCGCTCGACGCGTCGTGCCTGCTCATGCCGCTCGTGCGCTTCCTGCCGCCGACCGACCACCGCATCCGCAAGACGGTGCTCGCGATCGGCGAGGAGCTGAGCGAGGAGGGACTGATCCTGCGCTACCGCGTCGACGACACCGACGACGGGCTCAGCGGCGAGGAGGGCACGTTCGCGATCTGCTCGTTCTGGATGGTCTCGGCGCTCGAGGAGATCAACGAGCACCAGCGCGCGCGGCAGCTCTGCGAGAAGATGCTCTCCTACTCGAGCGAGCTCTACCTGTACGCGGAGGAGATCGACGCCCGCACCGGCCGCCACCTGGGCAACTTCCCGCAGGCGTTCACCCACCTGGCGCTGATCAACGCGGTGATGCACGTGATCCGGTCGGACTCGGCGCAGGACCCGCGGCAGTTCTCGCGCGTGGACTAGATTCCTTGACAGGTATATAACGCGTCGGTAATGTAGCGGGCGTCATGGCGGCCGTTGTCTTCGAAGTGCT
>JAICRZ010000202.1 GCA_025937135.1 Thermoleophilaceae bacterium | reverse complement strand
TGCTCTGCTACGCCGCGCTCGGCGCCGTCCTGCGGCTGCTGCCGACCTACGTCCAGGGACACCTCCACGCGGGGCCGTTCGCCGTGGGCATCGCGGTCGGCGCGCCCGCGATGGCCGCGATTCTCACGCGCCCGTTCGGCGGCCGCCAGGCCGACCGCCGCGGGCCGATGCCGGTGCTGGTGGCCGGGGCGTTCGCGATGGCGGTGGTGACCGCGCCGCTGATCCTGGGTGCCTCGCTCCCTGCGCTGCTCGCATCACGGTTCGCCGTGGGCGCCGGCGAGGGGCTGATGATGAGCGCGGCCGTGCTGTGGCTGCTGCGCCTGGCGGGCCCGGAGCGCCGGGGGCGCGCGCTCGGGCACATCGGTCTCGCGAACTACGGCGGCCTCACGCTCGGCCCGCTGCTGGCAGACGCGCTCGGCACCTCGCACGCCGGGAGGATCTTCGCGGCGGCGGCCGTCCTGCCTGTCCTGGGCGCGCTCGCCGGGCGGCTGCCGGAGCGCATGCCGGGCGACGACGACGAGCGGGCGCCGATGCGCGAGGTCGTGCGCAGGACCGCGCGAGCCGGCGCCGGGCTGATGCTCGTGAACTTCGGCTACGTCGCGCTGCTGTCGTTCGGGAGCGACGTCGTGGCGGGTCATGCGCCGACGGGCGCGGCGCTGGTGGTGCCGGCGTTCGCCGCCGTGGTGATCCTCACGCGCACCGCGGCCGCCTCCGTGCCCGATCGCTTCGGCGCGACGCCCACGCTGATCGCCAGCAGCTTCGCTGCGGCGGCGGGCCTCGTGCTGCTGACGCTCGCGCACTCCACGGTGCTCGTGGTCGTGGGTGTCGCGACGCTGGCCGCGGGCCAGGCGCTCGCGGTTCCGGCGCTCGGGCTGCTCGCGCTGGCGCGTGTGCCGGCCGCCCAGCACGGCGCCGCTGCGGGCGCGTTCTTCGCGTGGTTCGACGGCGGCGTGGCGATCGGCGGGGCAGCCGTCGGCGCCGTCGCGCATCTCACGAGCCCGGTCGGCGCGCTGCTCGCCGCGGCGGCCTGCGTGGCCGCGGTTCCGGCGGTGAGCGCGCGCCGCTCACGCCAGCCTGGATAATCGTCCGGGTGGCAGGCCGGCTAACACGCGGTGGCGCAGCCGCTCTCGCCTCGGCGGGGGCGGCTTCGCTCGGCCTCTGGCACCGCTTCTTCAGGGCGCCGCTCCCGAGGACGCGCGGCGCGATCTCCGTCAACGGGCTGAGCGCCCCGGTCAACATCGCGCGCGACGACCTCGGCGTGCCGCGGATCGAGGCCCGGACGGTCGAGGACCTCTGCTTCGCGCAGGGGTTCTGCATGGGCCAGGACCGGCTCTTCCAGCTCGAGCTGTACCGGCGGATCGCGGCGGGGCGGCTGTCGGAGTTCGCCGGGCGCGAAGGGCTCGTGACCGACCGGCTCTTCCGCACGCTCGGCTTCCGCCGCCAGGCCGAGGCCGAGGTGGCCACGATCCACAAGCGCGGGCGGACCTACCTCGAGGCGTACGCCGCCGGGGTGAATGCCGCGATCGAAGCGATGCCGGCGCCACCGATCGAGCTCCAGCTGTTGCGCATCGATCTCGAGCCGTGGACGCCCGCGGACAGTCTCTCGATCGGCAAGATCATCGCGCTCGGCTTCTCGACGAACATGGAGACGGAGCTGTTCCGTGCCGAGCTGGTCGCGCTGATCGGCGCGGAGAAGGTCGCGCGGCTCGAGCCGCAGTACCCGGGCGGCAACCCGGTCGTGACGCAGCCCGGCGTGCCGTGGTCGGGCGACGCGCTCGAGCTGGCCGCGCAGATCGCGGAGGTGCGCCAGACGATCGGCTTCGGCCTCGAGCCGGTCGGGTCGAACAACTGGGCGGTGTCCGGCGAGCGCTCGGCAACCGGATCGCCGCTGCTGGCCGGCGACCCGCACATCACCGCGTCGATACCGGACGTCTGGTACACGGTCGAGCTCTCGTCTCCCGACATGGAGATGCGCGGAGGCGCGATGCCCGGCTTCCCGGGGATCGTGGTCGGCCAGACGAACGACGTCGCCTGGAGCTTCACGAACGTCATGGCGGACGTGCAGGACCTCTACGTGGAACGCGTCCGCTCGGCGCACGAGGGGCAGCCGGCTGCGTACGAGTTCGAGGGGCAGTGGCGGCCGCTCGAGGTGCTGCACGACCGGATCGCCGTCCGCGGCGGGCACCCCGAGCCGCTCGAGATCTGGAGGACCCACCACGGGCCGATCATGAACCGGCCGCTCGGCGCGAGTGGCGAGCCGCTGGCGCTCGCCTGGACCGCGCTGCGCGAGGCGTGGCCGGTTCACCTGGCCGTCGACTGCGGCTACGCGCGCAGCGGCGCCGATCTCGTGAAGACGTTCGCCGACCACACGGTCCCGTGCATGAACCTGGTCTGGGCCGATTCGGGCGGGAACATCGGCTACAAGCTGATCGGCAAGCTGCCGCGCCGCCGCGGCGGCTGCCCGGACCTGCCGAAGCCGGGCTGGACCGGCGAGTACGAGTGGGACGGCTACGTCCCGTTCGACGAGCTGCCGGAGATCGTGAACCCGCCCGGCGGCACGATCGTGACCGCGAACAACCGGATCGCGCCGGACGACTACCCGCATCACATCACGAGCGAGTACCTCGACGGCTACCGTGCGGCGCGGATCGAGCAGCTCCTGGCCGAGCGCGACCGCCACTCGCTGGACGACTTCGAGCGCATGCAGACCGACGTGCTCTCGATCCCCGGGGGCGAGACCGCGCGTCGCCTCTGCCGCCTCGAGCCCGAGGGGCAGCGTGAGATCCGCGCGCTCGAGCGTCTCAGGAGCTGGGACGGCACGCTCGGCCCGGAGACGATCGCCGGCACGATCGTCCAGGTCTTCACCGTCCACTTCGCACGCGCGATCGCCGCCGCCGTGATCGGCGACGACGAGGAGGCCGCGCGCTGGCTCTCGAAGTCGAACCTCGGCTTCACCGCGATGACCTCGTCGCCCTGGCGCTTCCTGTCGCGGATGCTCGAGCTGTGGGAGGAGGCCGACGAGGAGCTGATCGGCGGCAGCTCGTGGGACGACCTCGCGCTGCGGGCACTCGGCTCCGCGCTCGACGAGCTGACCACCCGCTACGGCGAGGATCCCGCTGGCTGGCGCTGGGGCCGCGTGCACGGCGTGCGCTTCGCGCACGTGCTGGGCGAGGGGAATGGGGCGATTCCGCGGGTGCTCGATCGCGTCCTGTCGCGGCGTGTGCCGGCCGGCGGCAGCCAGGAGACGGTGTGCGCGAACGGCTTCATCGCGCACGGGGGTGACTACACCGGCGTCTGGGGCCCGTCGTTCCGGCTGCTCGCCGACGCCGCCGACCCGACGCAGTCGCGCTGGCAGCACATGACCGGGCAGTCGGGACATCCGGGCAGCCCGCACTACGACGACCTGATAGAGCCCTGGCTGCACGGCGCCACCAACCGCTTCGGGCGACCTGCGTCCGCGACGCTGCGGCTCGACCCGGCGTAGATCGCTTCCCAATACCCTTCGCGCCCGATGGCCTCGCGACGGGACCAGATCCGCATGACGCCGGATGAGCTGCGGGAATTCCTCGACGAGCAGAAGACCGTGAGCGTCGCGACGATCGGCCCCCACGGCCGCCCGCACCTCGTGCCGCTCTGGTACGTGCCCGAGGGCGACGGCCTGATCGGCTGGACGTTCGCGAAGTCGCAGAAGGCGAGGAACCTCGAGCGCGACCCGCACGCGACGCTCCAGGTGGAGGCCGGCGTCGAGTACCAGGAGCTGCGCGGCGTGATGTTCGAGTGCGACGTGGAGGTCGAGCGCGAGCCCGAGCGCGTCGCGGAGTACGGCCGCAGGATCTTCCGGCGCTACGGCGGCGGCGAGCTCGCGCCCGAGGCCGAGGCGATGGTCGAGAAGCAGGCGCCCAAGCGGATCGGCATGCGCTTCACCCCCACGCGCACCGTCTCGTGGGACCACCGCAAGCTCGGGGGCGTGTACTAGTGGCGCCGCTCAAGGGTCTGATCCTGTCGGGCGGCAAGGGCACGCGGCTGCGCCCGATCACGCACACGAGCGCCAAGCAGCTCGTGCCGGTGGCGAACAAGCCGGTGCTCTTCTACGGGATCGAGTCGCTCGCGGCGGCGGGGATCGAGGAGATCGGGATCATCATCGCGCCGGAGACGGGCGCGGAGATCCGCACTGCCGCCGGCGACGGCTCGGACTTCGGCGTGCGCATCACCTACATCGAGCAGGACGCGCCGCTCGGACTTGCGCACGCTGTCCTTACCGCCGAGCCGTTCCTGGGCGACTCGCCGTTCGTCATGTACCTCGGCGACAACCTGCTGCGCGACGGGATCGTCGACCTCGTCGAGGCGTTCCGTGCGCAGGGGCCCGACGCGCTGATCCTGCTCACGCAGGTGCCCGACCCCGAGCACTACGGCGTGGCCGAGCTGAACGGCGAGCAGGTCAAACGGCTCGTCGAGAAGCCGAAGGAGCCCGTCTCCGACCTGGCGCTCGTGGGCGTGTACATGTTCACCCCCGCCATCCACGCTGCCGCGCGCGCGATCGAGCCGTCGTGGCGCAACGAACTCGAGATCACCGACGCGATCCAGCACCTGATCGACCAGGGGCTGCGCGTGGACCCGCACATCGTGCGCGGCTGGTGGAAGGACACCGGCCAGGTGCAGGACATGCTCGACGCCAACCGCCTGATCCTCGACGACCTCAGCGAACGGATCGAGGGCGAGCTGATCGACTCGCGCACCGAGGGCCGCGTGGTGATCGAGAGGGGCGCACGGCTCGAGAACTCGACCGTGCGCGGACCCGCGATCATCGGCGCCGGCGCGCGTCTCGTGGACGCCTACATCGGGCCGTACAGCGC
>JAICRZ010000181.1 GCA_025937135.1 Thermoleophilaceae bacterium | reverse complement strand
CGCTCCGCCGTAGCGCCCGATCGGCGTTCGCACGGCGTCCACGATCAGTGCCTCCTCCACGCGGCGGATCGTAGCCTGGGCGCGGTGAACGCCGCCCTGGCCCGCTACCGCCGGACGCTCGCCATGCCGCACGTGGTGCCGCTCGTCACGGCGAGCGTCGTCGCGCGCATGCCGATCGCGGTCCTGGCGCTGGCGCTGGTCCTGTTCCTGCGCCAGCACACCGGGTCGTATGGCTCGGCGGGTGCGGTCGCAGGCGTCTTCGCGCTGGCGAGCGCGCTGTGCGCGCCGCTACAGGGGAGGCTCGTCGACCGGCTCGGGCAGCCGCGCGTGATCGTGCCGCTGGCATTCGGGCACGTGGCCGGGCTCGTGGGTGTGGTCGCCCTCGGGCTGGCCGATGCGCCGCTCGTGCTCATCGGCCTGTCGGCGGCGATCGCGGGGGCCAGCGTGCCGCCCGTCTCGGCCGCGCTCAGGCCGCTCTGGCCGGGCCTCGTGGGTGATGGCGAGCTGCTGTCGGCGGGGTACGCGCTCGACGCGATCCTGATCGAGGTCGTCTTCATCGTCGGGCCCGCGCTCACCGCGGTCGTGGTGGCCGTGTTCTCGACGGCCGCGGCGGTTCTCGCCAGTGCCGGGCTCGTGCTGGCGGGCTCGCTGTGGTTCGCCTCGCTCGAGCCGTCGCGCGCGTGGCGCGCGTCGGGCCCGCCGGCAGGCGCGCTCGGGGCGCTCGCCGCGCCGGGCATCCGCACGCTGACGGTCGCGATGCTGCCGTTCGGCGCATGCATCGGCGCGATGGAGGTGGCGCTGCCGGCGTTCGGCGCCCAGCACGGATCGGCGAGCCTGCCCGCGCTGCTGCTGGCGCTCCAGGGCGGCGGCAGCCTGGTCGGCGGGCTCTGGTTCGGCGCGGCGGAGCGGCGCTTCGGTGGTCCGAGGCGCGCGTATCTGGTGCTGCTGTGCGCCGTTCCGGTGGCGTTCGCACTGCTGGCGGCGGCGGGTTCGGTGGGCGCCATGGCCGCGCTGATCACGCTGAGCGGCGCCGTGCTCGCGCCGCTGACGATCGCGGAGAACCAGGTCTTGCAGCGGGTGGCGCCGCCGGCAGCGATCACCGAGGCGTTCACGTGGCTGATCATGGCGGTGGTGCTCGGGATCGCGATCGGGAACGCGGCCGGCGGCGGGATCGTCGACGCCGCGGGCTGGCGCCAGGCGCTGCTGGCCGCGGCGGGCTTCGCGGCCCTGGGCGCGGTCGTCACGCTCGCCCGGCGGCGGACGCTCGAATAGCCTCGCGCTGTGGCCCGCTTCCTGATCGTCGGCTGCGGCTGCCGCGGGCAGTCGCTCGCGCGTGAGCTGATCGCCGCGGGCCACCCCGTGCGCGGCACCACGCGCGACCCGGCGCGCGTGGCCGCCATCGAGGCGGCGGGCGCCGAGGCCGTCGTGGCGGACCCGCACCGGCTCGCCACGCTGATGCCGTACCTCGACGGCGCATCCGCGGTCCTGTGGCTGATGGGCACCGCGGACGGGCCGGTGCACGGCACCCGCCTCGAGTCGATGCTCGAGTTCATCGTCGACACGCCGGCGCGCGGCCTGGTCTACGAAACCGGGGGCGTGGAGCGCGAGGACGGTGTCTTCGCGGTCCGCTGCGCGGTTGAGACCTACCAGATGCCGGTAGAGATCCTCGAGACGGACCCTGCGGATCACGAGCGCTGGCTGGCGGACGCGAGGGCAGCGGCGCTGGGTCTGCTAGGAATAACCTGAATTCCGTGCGAGTTTCATATCTTTCTTGGAGGTGGGTCGCCATATGGCCGACTACGCGAACGACGTACTGGTGGACACGGACTGGGTGCAGCAGCACCTGACCGACGACTCGATCCGGATCGTCGAGGTGGACGAGAACCCGGCGCTCTATGCCGAGGCCCATATTCCGGGTGCGATCGGGTTCGACTGGAAGAAGGACCTTCAGGACCCCGTCAAGCGCGACTTCCTGGGTCCCGAGGAGTTCGGCCGGCTGTTCGGCGGCCGCGGCATCTCGAACGACCACACCGTCGTCCTGTACGGCGACCGCAACAACTGGTTCGCCGCCTACACGTACTGGTACCTGAAGTACTACGGCCACGACAACGTGAAGCTGATGAACGGCCCGCGCGAGAAGTGGATCTCGGAGGGACGCCCGACGTCGACCGAGCTGCCCTCCTTCGAGGCGACCACGTTCAACGCGCAGCCCGGCGACGACTCGATCCGCGCGCGGCGCGAGGAGGTCCTCGCGAAGCTCGAATCCGACACCGCGCTCGTCGACGTGCGCGCGCCCGCCGAGTACTCCGGCGAGCTGATCGCGATGGCGGGCTACGAGCAGGAGGGCGCCCAGCGCGCCGGCCACATTCCGGGCGCGGCGTCGGTGCCGTGGGCACAGGCGGTCAAGGAGGACGGCACGTTCAAGTCAGCCGACGAGCTGCGCGAGCTCTACACCAACAAGGGCGTCGTGAACGGCGACAAGCCGATCATCGCGTACTGCCGGATCGGCGAGCGCTCGGCGCACACGTGGTTCGTCCTCCACGAGCTGCTCGGCCAGGGCGACGTGAAGAACTACGACGGCTCGTGGACCGAGTGGGGCAACCTCGTCAACGTGCCGATCGAGAAAGACGTATAGGCTCCCGTCCCAAGAAATGGAGGTTCCGCCCGCCGGCGCTCGCGCCCAGCGCGGAAGGCCGTAGCGGAACCGAGCATTTCGTTTTTCTTCTGGGGGAGGGCTGACGGCCGCCGCTAACACCGGCGGCCGTTTGCTTCCTAGATGACGGGGGCCAGGCGCTCGAGCAGGTCTTCGACGATGCGTCCCGTCGCGCCCCAGATCAGATTGCCGTTGACCGTGTAGGTCGGCGTCTTGAACGGCACGCCGCGTTTGATCAGCCGCTTCATCTCGTGCCCGCGCACGAGGTCGCGCAGCGAGAACTCGAGCACGACCTCGACCTCGGTCGGCTGGAGCTCCCACTTCTTGCCGGCGTCGATCAGGCCGACGAACGGGTGGATCTTGTAGTCGGTGACGAACGTGCCGACCGGCGGCAGCGCGCCGATCAGGTCGACGTCGGAGGTCGGCAGGCCGATCTCCTCCTCCGCCTCGCGCAGCGCGGTGAAGCGCAGGTCCTCGTCGGGCTCCTCCTGGCGCCCGCCCGGGAACGAGATCTCGCCGGCGTGGCGGCGGAGGTCCTCGCGGCGCTTGGTGAAGACGGCGTGCAGCGCGTCCTCCTTCACGTACAGCGGCACCAGGACGGCGGCGTCCTTCTGACCGGGCGCGTCCATCGCCGCCGCCTCCTCGGGGGTCAGCAGGAGCTCGCTGATGCGCTCGACCATCGACCTATTATCGGAGGCCATGGCCGAGGCGCTCGTGATCGTGGACTTCCAGAACGACTTCACGCCCGGTGGAGCGCTCGGCGTGCCCGAGGGCGACAGGATCGCGGACCGCGTGAACGAGCTGGCCGCCGACGAGCGCTTCGACCTCGTCGTGGCCACGCGGGACTGGCACCCGTCCGATCATGGATCGTTCACCGAGCAGGGCGGGATCTGGCCGGTGCACTGCGTGCAGGGCACGACGGGCGCGGAGCTGTACCCGGGGCTCGACCGGTCGCATGTCGACGTGGTGGTGGACAAGGGGCAGCCGCGCGACACCGAGGGCTACTCCGCGTTCCAGGAGACCACGCTCGAGGAGCTGTTGCGCGAGCGGGGGATCGACAGGATCACCGTCGTCGGTCTGGCCACCGACTACTGCGTGAAGAACACGGTGCTCGACGCGCGGCGGCTCGGCATCGACGTGGATGTGGACGCCGCCGCCATCCGCGCGGTCGACGTGCAGCCGGGCGACGGCGAGCGCGCGATCGCGGAGATGCGCGCGGCGGGCGCCGACGTCAGGTGAGCTCGAGCTCCTCCTCGAACATGACCTCGCCCTCGAGCGTCCGGTGCACCGGGCACTTGGCGGCGATCTGCATGAGCCGGTCGCGCTGGTCCTCGGGCAGCTCCTTCGGCAGCCGCAGCGTGAGGTGGAACTTGGTCGGCGAGCCGCGCTGAGCCGGCTCGTACTCGACCTCGCACTCCACGTCCCCGATGTTCCAGCCCTTGCGGGTGGCGTACATCTCGACGGTGATGGCCACGCACGAGGAGAGGCTCACCGCCAGCATCTCCTGCGGGTCGGGCCCCGCGTCCTCGCCGCCCTCGTCCTCGGGCTCGTCCACCGTCAGCGTGTGCCCGCGCACGGTCACGCGGTGCTTGTAGCTGCCGTTCTGGCGCCTGGCGGTCGCTGTTCTCATCCTCTCCCCTCGAAGAGCTCGGGATCCGGGTCGTCTGCGAAGCGCGCCATCGCGTACACCGCGTCGGACGCCCGGTTCAGGTAGTTCAGGACGGTCTCGTCGGCGAGCTGGCCGGCCAGCTTCAGGTCCACGACCCGGCGCTCGGCGCGCCGCACCGCCGCGCGCGCCACGTCCAGGCGCGCCGACAGCTCGCTGCCCCCGGGGATGACGAACTTGGGCGGCAGGTTCACACGGTCCATGTAGCGGTCGATCACGCCCTCGAGATCGTCGACCATCTCGCGCGTGACCTTGCTGATCCCCGGCTGGAGGCGCCCCGCCGCCTGAGGCGCGGTCGCCAGCTCGGCGCCCGCCACGAACAGCTCGTTCTGCATGCGCAGGACGTCGGCGTAGATCTCCTCGTCGCCGTCGCCGCACGCGGCGCGCGCCACGCCCAGGGCGGACGCCGCCTCGTCGACGGAGCCGTACGCCTCCGGGCGCGCGTCGGACTTCGGCACGCGGCCGCCGTACCAGAGGCCGGTCGAGCCGTCGTCCCCCTTGCGCGTGTAGATCTTGACCACGCGGCTACTCGAGCGGGTTGAAGACGAGCCCGGTTGGGATCTTCGGGAAGAAGTAGGTGGACTTGGGCGGCATCGACTCGCCGGCCTCGGCAACGGCCTGGACCTGCTCGACCGGCGTCGGGCGCATGAAGAACGCGGCGTCCACGCGCCACGACTCGACCGCCTCGCGGGCGTCCGCGAAGCTCTTCGAGTAGTCGATCCCGCGCTTGTTGGCCACGTCGTCCTCGCTCATCCCCAGCGCGCCCTTGAAGGCGAGCGCCTCGAGCACGGCGGTGTCGAGCCGGCGGTAGGCGTCGCTCCTGCCCTCAAGGGCAGCGTCCGCGATCGACTGGTCCTTCAGCGTGAGGCGGTACGGCGTCTTGTGGAAGGCGTCCATGTAGCCGAACTGCACGCGGTCGGAACCGGGCGGCGGCTCGAGGTCGTCCGCGGGGACCTCCTCGATGTCGAAGTCCTCGCGGAGCTTCGCGCCGAGCGCCATGCGCTTGTCGTCGGGCAGATCCTTCTTGATCAGCCGGTGCGTGGGGAAGACCGTGAGACCGCTGTCCTCGAGCGCGGTCAGGAACATCAGCACGTAGGAGTGCTCGCCCTCGCCGCCGATCTCCTGGGCGTATACCCGGGCGGTCTCGTAGCGGTGGTGGCCGTCGGCGATCAGGAGCTCGCGCTCGCGCATCGCGTGGTGGACGTCGCCGATCGTCTCCGGATCGGCGACGCGCCAGAGCCGGTTGACGGTGCCGTCCGCGTCGGTGACGGTGTCGTACGGCTCCTCGCTCGTGACCGAGGCGAGCGTCTGCCAGACGGCGTTTCCCGGGTCCGGGAACAGGCTGAAGATGGGGGAGAGGTTCGCGCG
>JAICRZ010000153.1 GCA_025937135.1 Thermoleophilaceae bacterium | reverse complement strand
GTGGCCGCGGCCATCAGCGACCACGTGCTCGAGCGTGGCGGCCTGGTGACGCGCGAGGATCTGGCGGCATACGAGGTGGTCGAGCGGGAGCCCGCGCACGCGCATTACCGCGGCGTCGACGTGCTCACCAACCCGCCGCCGTCGTCGGGCGGGATCCTGATCTCCTACGCCCTCCACCTGCTCGAGCGCCTCGGCCGGCCGGGCGATCTGCGCGCGCTGCTCGAGGTGATGGACCGCGCCAACCGGCTGCGCAGCGAGGACTTCGCGCGCGGGCTGCACCGCGAGGGCTACCTCGAGAGCTTCCTCGCGCACGAGGAACTCGAGAAGCACGCGAGCGACATCGGCTCGCGGCTCGGATCGACCACGCACGTCGCCGTGCTCGACGACCACGGCGGCTGCGCGAGCGTGACCTGCTCGAACGGCTCGTGCTCCGGCGTGATCGTCCCCGGCACCGGCGTTCACCTCAACAACATGCTCGGCGAGGAGGACCTCAACCCGCTCGGCTTCCATCGCCACGAGCCGGGACTGCGGATCCCGAGCATGATGGCCCCGACCGTCGTGCTGCGCGACGGCCGCCCGGAGGTCGCGCTGGGCTCGGCGGGGTCGAATCGGATCCGCTCGGCGATCCTCCAGACGATCCTCGGCGTGGTCGACGGCGGGCTCGGCGCCAGGGACGCCGTCGAGGCGCCGCGCGTGCACTTCGAGGCCGGCGTCGTCGAGGCCGAACCGGGCGTGGACGCGGCGGCCCTCGACTCGCTGGAGGCCGATGGCTGGAAGGTGCAGCGCTGGCACGAGCGCAACCTCTACTTCGGCGGCGCCCAGGCGGTGGCGCGGGATCCCCAGACGGGCGCGCTGACGGGTGGCGGGGATCCGCGTCGAGGCGGAGCGGCGGTCCTCGTCGAGTAGGACCCAAGATCATCCGGACTGCCGATTCGCTGTGTGACGACCCACGTCACACTGCGCCGTGATGAGCAATGAGATTCGAGATGTGGTGATCGTCGGCGGCGGCCCCGCCGGGCTGAGCGCGGCGCTCGTGCTCGGGCGAGCGCGCCGGCGCGTGCTGGTGGTTGACGCCGGCCGGCCCGCCAACCGCGTCTCGCGCGCCGTCGGCGGGCTGCTCGGCCACGAGGACTCGCCCGCGGCGCTGCGGGCGCGCGGCCGCCGCCAGCTCGCGAAGCTGCCCAGCGTCGAGGTGCTCGACGGCGAGGCGCTCGACGCGAGGGCCGACGGCGACGGCTTCGTGATCACGATCGCGCGCCGCGACGGCGTCACGACGGTGCGCTCGCGCGCGCTGCTGCTGGCGAACGGGCTGCACTACGAGCCGCCCGCCATCCCGGGCGCCGCCGGGCTCTGGGGCCGATCGGTCTTCCACTGCGTGTTCTGCGACGGCTGGGAGATGGCCGGCCGCCCGATCGCGATGCATGCCCGGGGCTCCGGTGCCGCGCGGCTCGCGCTGCTGCTGCGCGGCTGGAGCGACGACGTGCTGCTCTGCACGGATGGCCCCGGCGGCCTGTCCGACGAGGCCCGCGCGCAGCTCGACGCGGGCGGCGTCCGGATCCGCGAGGAGCGCATCGACCGGCTCGGCTCGCGCCGCCGCCGGCTGACCGAGATCGCCTTCGAGCAGGGTCCCCCCGAGGCGCGCGAGGCGCTGTTCGTCCGCCCGCGGCGCACGCAGCCCACCGAGATCGCCCAGCGCCTCGGCCTCGAGCTGAACGACGACGAGCTGATCCCGGCCGACGACGGCGGGCGCACCGAGCTGCCGGGCGTGTACGTCGCCGGCGACGCGTCGGCGCCGGTGCGCTCGGTGGCGATCGCGATCGGCAGCGGCTCGCGCGTGGGGACGGCGATGGCGGCGGACCTGATCGTGGGCCCGCTCGCGCCGCTCAGTCGCGCTTCGTGAGCACGTACTCCGACCAGGACACGGCGGGCCGCTCGGCGAAGTCGTGACCCTCGGCGGCGGCCCAGGCGCCCAGGTCGATCGTGGCCTCGGGGTCGGTGGCCAGAACCGTGAGCGTCTCGCCCGGCCCCAGCTCGGTCATCCGCTGCTTCGCCATGGTCAGCGGGAGCGGGCACAGCAGGCCGCGCGCATCCACGATCGTCACAATCGCAAGTGTGACGCCCGCGCCCTCGGCCGCAATCGCCGCGATCCTCGCCACGGGTGAGCCCGAGCGCCTGTACTCCGGGCTGTCGGTGCTCGTCTCGAGGGCGGTCGAGGGCGAGCGCTGCCTCGCGCTTGCGACCTTCCGTTCGCTCGAGCTGCTGCTGGAGCGGCCGGCGTCGGGCCGCGGCGAGCGCTTCGACCGCTCGCTCGAGGAGCTGATCGCCGCCGCCGGGGACATCGGCGCGCTCGAGCTCTACGCCTGCAGCGCGTCGGTTCAGGAGCTGGGGCTCGAGGGCGAGCCGCTCGCCGGCGTGATGTCCACGCCGCGCTTCCTGCGCGAGGCGCGCGGGGCGGAGCTGATCTTCGTATGAGGTGGGCGCCACCGATCGTGGCCGCTCTGACCGCGGCTGCGCTGGCCGGCTGCGGCGGCTCGGCCGGCGACCTGATCGCGATCTCCACCAGCAGCGGCGGCGGGCCGCCGTACCACGTCCTCGTGACGGGCGACGGGCAGGGATCGTGCAACGGCGGCAAGGAGCACGCACTCCCGAGCGCGCACGTGCTCGACGCGCGCGACGTGGAGCGAAGGCTGACGAAATACGCGCAGGAGCACGCCTCGTTCACCAGCGGCGCGCCGGCCGGTGCCCGCACCTATACGGCGTCGACCAAGGATGGCGTCGTGACGTGGGCCGAGGGTGCCCGCGGCGCGCCGCCCGCGATCGCCAAGGGGATCGTGCTCACGCAGGAGCTCAAGGCCGATACGTGCCCGCCGGGGTTCTAGCGCCGGATGTGGCCGTTCGATTTGGCCACCTCCGCCGAGCGCTCCGACTCGTCGAGCCGGCGCAGCGTGGTGGCGAACAGGTCGGCCACCATCCGCAGCCGCTCGCCCTCGGATGCGAGCTCCAGCAGGCGCTGCTTCTCCGCCGGCTTGAACTCGATCGTCCCCGCCATGGCGAACGCGTCGAGGTCGGCCAGTGAGTCGAGCTCGGGACGCTCGTCGGTCACGCGTTCGACCAGGTCGGCGTAGCGCTCGCGCGCCTCGGCGGTGAGGCCCGGTTCGGCGGGTTCGTCGTCCAGGTCGAGCAACTCGACGTCGCCCGCCGGGTAGGGGAGGTCGTCGATGCGCCGCAGCAGCCGGAACGGCCGGCCGCCGGCCACGAGGATGTTCATCCGCCCGTCGTCGAAGCGCTCGAGCACCTCGCTCACGCGCGCCGTGCAGCCGATGTCGTGCAGGCGGTCGTCGGCGAGCCACACGATGCCGAACTCGCCGCCGCCATCGAGGCACTCGCCGATCATCAGCTTGTAGCGCTCCTCGAAGATGTGCAGCCGCACCATCTCGCTCGGCAGCAGCACCATCCCGAGCGGGAACAGCGGGAACCTGTCGCGCGCCTCGCCCACGCGGCGAACCCTACGCTCAGCGCGCGGCTGCGACCGTCCGTGCGCGGGCCGCGGGGCGGGCGCGCTCGGCGCCGGCGGGCGGGACCGCGGCGGAGACGAGCAGGTTGTAGAAGATCGCGGGCGGCAGCGCGGGCTCGAGCAGGTGGTCGTCGACCGCCTTGAGCGCCATGTAGCCGCGGTAGGCGTACTGGAACCAGAGCGACGGGATCTGGCGCGACTCGGCGGTCGACTCGAGCGTGCGGTTCGCCCAGCCGAACCAGCCGGCCACGAGCTCCTCGCCGCTCACGCGCACGTCACCGAAACCGGCGCGCGCCGCGAAGTCCTCCAGCTGCGACGGCGTGAAGGCGTGGACGTCCACCACGTGCTCGAGGCCGTGCTCGACGGCCTCGGCGTCGTCCCAGGCATCGACGCGCCGCCCGACCCCCAGCAGCCGCCGCCACCAGGGCGACAGCGCGAGCGCCGCGCGCTTCGGCAGCGCCGCGAGCCGGTCACCGTGGTGCGAGGGCTCGCCGCAGAATGCGATCCGCCCACCCGGCCGCAGCACGCGCCGAAATTCGGAAAAGGCGGTGTCGAGGTCGGGAATGTGGTGCAGGATCGCGTGGCCGAAGACGAGGTCGAACGAGTCGTCGTCGAACGGCAGCCGCTCGGCGTCGGTGCAGACCGTCTCGACCGGGATCCCGAGCCGCCCGGCCGTGCCCGCCAGCTCGTCGAGCATCCCCTGCGAGATGTCGGTGCAGGTGAGCTGCCCGATCAGACCGGCGCGTGCCAGGTTCAGCGAGAAGTAGCCGGTGCCGGAGCCGATCTCGAGCGCGCGGTCGAAGCGGCGGATCGGGCCACCGAGCGCCTTGCGCAGCTTCGCAACCACGAGCTGGCGCCCGGGCTCCTCGTACGAGATGCCCCACTTGGCGTCGTACTCGGCGGCGGCCACGTCGTGGTAGCGCGCGTTGACGTCCCGGATCTCGTCGGCGGAGGGAGCCGGCATGCGCGCGCACTATACCCGCGAAACACGGGCGTACATCACTGTCGCGACGTATACTCGCCCGCCGCTTGTCGGTGCTTCACGAGACCACGCAGCAGGACCAGCCGGAGGGCGTGCCGCCGCTTTCCCTGACCGGCGAGCGGACGCTTCCGGACGTGCCCGCCGAGAACTACTGGTATCGGCGCCACCTGGTCGTCTACCGCTGGATCGCGGCGCGCTGCGCGGGCCTCGACGTGGTCGACATGGCGTGCGGCGAGGGCTACGGCACGGATGTCCTGGCGCAGCGGGCGGCGCGCGTGACCGGAGTCGACGCCAACCCGGAGGCGCACGAGCACGCGCGCCTGAAGTACACACGGCCGGGCGTCCGCTTCGTGCGCGACCTGGTCGAGGGCTTCGGCGAGCCGTGCGACGCCGTCGTCTTCCTCCAGACGATCGAGCACGTGCAGAACCCGCGCGAGATCCTCGAGCACTTCAGGTCGATGCTGCGACCCGGCGGCGTCGCGTACGTCTCGACCCCGAACGTGCTGACGCTGGCGCCCGAGGGGGCCGAGAAGTCCGGCAACCCGTGGCATGTCAAGGAGTACCGCTCGCAGGAGTTCCGCGAGCTCTGCGAATCGGTGTTCGGCAGCGTCGAGCTGCTCGGCCTCTTCCATGCGCGCAAGCTGCGCGTGCACGAGCTCGCGATCGAGCGCGGCTGGGACGACCTGCATCCGAAGCTCGGCATCACCCGCCCGTTCTACGAATGGTTCACACCGGCCATCTCCGAACGCGACTTCGTGCTGCGCGAGCACGACCTCGACCGCGCGCTCGACTTCTTGGCCGTGCTGCGATGAGGCAGCGCGGCGAGCTGGCGATCGTCCTTCACTCGCACATGCCGTACGTGGAGGGCTTCGGCACGTGGCCGTTCGGCGAGGAGTGGCTCTGGGACGCGCTCGCGGGCGTCTACATCCCGATGCTCGACGCGCTGCGCGAGGCGCCGGTCACGCTCGGGCTGACCCCGGTGCTCTGCGACCAGCTCGAGGCCCTGCGCGGCGACGCCGGCGAGCGTTTCCTCGGCTTCATGGACGGGGTCCGCGCCGACATCCACGCCGAGGACGCCGCCGGGCTCGACGGCGGCGGCGAGCACGAGCTGGCGGTGGAGGTGCGGCGCGCGGCGGGCGACTTCAGCAGCGCCGCCGACCGCTTCCGCCGCGTCCATCGCGACCTGCTCGGCGCGATCGAGCAGATGGCGCGCACGGGGCCGCTCGAGCTGTGGACCGGCGCCGCCACCCACGCCGTCCTGCCGATGCTCGCCACCGACGCCGGCGTCCGCCTCCAGGTGGGCACCGGGGTCCATTCGCACGAGCGCCGCTTCGGCAGTTGGCACGGCGGCTTCTGGCTGCCCGAGTGCGCCTACCGGCCGGGCCTCGAGCGCGACCTCGCGGAGTACGGCGTCAGCGCCTTCTGCGTCGACCAGACCGAGCAGCTCGGGCTCGGCTCGCTCGACCAGCTCGAGCCGATCGCGACCCCCGCGGGCCCGGTCGCGGTGCCGATCGACTGGGAGATCGTGCGGCTCGTGTGGGACGGCGTCGATGGCTACCCGACGCATCCCGCCTACCGCGACTACCACGGCCGAACGGTGCACGACCTCAAGCCGTGGAACATCGGCGGCGAGCCGTATCGCCACTACGAGGCGCTGGTGGTGGCCCGCCGCCACGCGCGCGATTTCGTCGAGCGGGTGATCGCGCGGCTCGACAGCTATCGCGACGAGCGCGGCAGGCCCGGCCTGTGCTGCTTCGCGCTGGACACCGAGCTGCTCGGGCACTGGTGGTACGAGGGGATGCACTGGCTGCGCTGCGTGATCGACGAGGCGCGGCTGCAGGGGCTCGACCTCGCGACGCTGCCGGGCGCGCTCGAGCGCCACGAGCCGGTCGAGCGCGAGATCGCCGCCGCCACCTGGGGGCGGCCGAAGGACCTGAGCACCTGGGACGCCCCCGGCGTGGCCGACATCGCGTTCGCCCAGCGCGGCGCCGAGCTGCGCACGGTGGCCGCGGCCGGCCGCGCGCGCACCGGCGACCCGGCGCTCGCGCACGCCGCGCGCGAGCTGCTGGCGCTCCAGGCCAGCGACTGGGCGTTCCAGGTCACCTACGACCTGGCCGGCGACTACCCGCGCAGGCGCGTGCAGGGCCACGCCGAGGCGCTGGACGCCGCGCTCGCCGCTCTGACAGACTCCGCGGCCGTGCCGGAGCCCGCCGTGCGCAACCTCGCGCCGGAGCTGGACCTGGCCCCCCTCTTCGGCATCTGATGCGCGTCCTGATCCTTTCCTGGGAGTACCCCCCGCTGATCGAGGGCGGCCTCGCGCGGCACGTGCGCAAGCTCTCGGTGAACCTCGTCCGCCAGGACGTGGAGGTGCACGTGCTCACCCGCGGCGGCGAGGAGTCGCCCGCCGAGGAGGAGGTCGAGGGCGTGATGGTGCACCGCGTGCGCGAGCCGCGGCGGCCGCGCGACCTCTCCGAATTCGTCGCCTGGATCGAGCACATGAACGCCGACATGCTCGCGGCCGGCGTCGAGTTGGGCGACCGCTACAGCTTCGACGTGGTGCACGGGCACGACTGGCTCGTGGCCGTCGCCGGCGACCACCTGGCCAAGCGTTTTCGCTGCCCGCTCGTGGTCACGATCCACGCCACCGAGTACGGCCGCCACCAGGGCTGGGTCGACAAGCACCCGCAGTCGCACATCCACGGCATCGAGAAGTGGATGGCGAACCGCGCCGAGCGCGTCGTCACCTGCTCGGCGTACATGCGCGAGCACGTGGCCGACATCTACGGGCTCGACGAGGAGCGCGTGACCGTGATCCCGAACGGAATCGACCCGAGCGACCTCGTGCCGGTCGACGACCTCGAGGCGCTGCGGGCGCGCTTCGCGTCCCCGTCCGAGCGGCTCGTGCTGCTGGTCGGGCGGCTCGTGTACGAGAAGGGCTTCCAGATCGCCTTGGAGGCGCTGCCGGGGCTGATCGAGCGGCTGGGGAACGTGCGCTTCATCGTGGCGGGCTCGGGCACGCACGAGACGGAGCTGCGCAAGCAGGCCAGCGAGCTCGGCCTCGACGAGCACGGCACC
>JAICRZ010000049.1 GCA_025937135.1 Thermoleophilaceae bacterium | reverse complement strand
CGGCCACCGAGCGTCATGGCCATCGTGTCCGAGAGCTCCGCGCGCGTGGTGAGGAACTTGTCCTCGGTCGGCAGGGAGATCGTGTATCCCAGCGCCTGCCCTCTGGAGATCACAGAGATCTTGTGGACCGGGTCGGTGTTCTCGAGATAGTGGGCGACGATCACATGGCCCATCTCGTGGAACGCGGTGATCCGGCGTTCCTTCTCGCTCATCACGCGGGTCTTCTTCTCCGGCCCGGCGATCACGCGCATGATGCCCTCTTCGAGCTGCTGGTGATCGATCTCGCGCTTGCCCTGGCGGGCCGAGAGCAGGGCGGCCTCGTTCACGAGGTTGGAGAGGTCGGCGCCGGTGAAGCCCGGCGTCTGCGCGGCGAGGTTGTCGAGGTCGATGGCCTTCGCCAGCGGCTTGCCGCGGGTGTGGACCTCGAGGATCTTGGCGCGGCCCTTGCGGTCAGGGCGGTCGACCACGATCTGGCGGTCGAAGCGGCCCGGGCGCAGCAGCGCGGGGTCGAGGATGTCCGGGCGGTTGGTGGCCGCGATGAGGATGATGTTGTCCTTCATCTCGAAGCCGTCCATCTCGACGAGCAGCTGATTGAGCGTCTGCTCGCGCTCGTCGTGGCCGCCGCCGAGCCCGGCGCCGCGATGGCGGCCGACGGCGTCGATCTCGTCCATGAAGATGATGCAGGGGCTGTTCTGCTTGGCCTGCTCGAAGAGGTCGCGCACTCGCGAGGCGCCCACGCCGACGAACATCTCGACGAAGTCGGAGCCGCTGATGCTGAAGAACGGGACGCCGGCCTCACCCGCGACCGCGCGGGCGAGCAGCGTCTTGCCGGTGCCCGGCGGGCCGTAGAGCAGCACGCCCTTCGGTATTCGCGCGCCGAGCGCCTGGAATTTCTTGGGGTTCTCCAGGAACTCCTTGATCTCGTGGAGCTCCTCGACGGCCTCGTCGACCCCGGCGACGTCGCGGAAGGTGATCTTCGGCGAATCGACCGACATCCGCTTCGCGCGCGACTTGCCGAAGGACATGACCTTCGAGCCGCCGCCCTGCATCTGGTTGATGATGAACAGCCAGAAGAGCAGGAAGATCACGAACGGCAGGACGTAGGTGAGGATCGAGACCCAGCTCGAGCCGCCCTTGCCCTTGACGTCGATCTGGACGCCGGCCTTCTCCATCTCGTTGACGAGCGACTGCTCGGTGTTGTCCGGGTAGCCGATCGTGTACTTCTGCGGCTTGGAGCCGCCCGCGGTCGACGTGAAGTCGATCGTGTTGTCCTTCGTGTTGAAGGTCGCGTCCTTGACCTGGCCATGATCGATCTGGCTCTGGAACTGCGTGAAGTTCGGCGCCTTCTTCGTGTCACCCGGGCTGATGATCTTCTGGGCGAAAAACGCCAGCACGACCACGATCAGGATCGGGAATAGGGCTGACTTGAAGAACCGGCTCACGATGGACTCTCTCCGAAGGAGTAACGAAAGAGGCTAGCAGGGGTAAAGGCCCCTCCACACCGCGTTTTCGGCAGCTCAGGAGCGGTCGGCAAGCGCTGCGACGTACGGGAGATTGCGGTACCGCTCGCGGTCGTCGAGGCCGTAGCCGATCGCGAACTTGTTCGGGATCTCGAAGCCCACGTAGCGGATCGGCAGGTCGCGGACCTTGAGCCGCTCGGGCTTCGTGAGCAGCGCGCACACCTCCAGCGAGGCCGGGTTGCGGGCGCGCAGGGTGCGCAGCAGGTAGTTGAGCGTGAGACCGGAGTCAACGATGTCCTCGACTATCAGTACGTCCCGCCCCTCGATCGAGACGTCCAGGTCCTTGAGAATCCGCACGACGCCGCTCGAGTGGGTCGACGAGCCGTACGACGCCACGGCCATGAAGTCGATCGCGCAGTGCACCTCGAGGTGGCGCATCAGGTCGGCGACGAAGAACACCGCGCCCTTGAGCACGCCGACGAGGAAGATCTCGCGGCCGTCGTAGTCGCGCGAGATCTCGGCGCCGAGCTCGCGGACGCGGTGCGCGAGCGCCTCCTCCTCGACGAGCGTCGGGCCGATCGCGGGGTCGTCGTTCATCGAGGCGCGAGCCTAGCCGCGAGCCCGACGGAACGCGCGCCGTCACGTGCCCGGAAGCGCTCGCCGACCGCGATTCCGGGCACCCACGCGATCTCGCCGCCCGCGTCCAGCACCGGCATCGACCGGCGCAGCTCGCGCGGGACCTTGCGGTCGGTGAAGAGATCCTGAAGCTTCTTCGTCCCCCCGAGGCCGGCCGGGCGCATGCGGTCGCCGTCGCGCCACGGGCGGACGAGCACGCGCTCGCCGAGGGCGGCGGCGTCGAAGTCACCACCGTCGCCGGCTCGCAACTCCCACTCGCCGAAGCGCACGCGGCCGGGGATCGGCAGCTCGACGGGCGCCGGGGCGGGCGGCTCCTCGCGCGCATGCGTGAAACGCACGCGTCCGTATTCCACGACGGCGCGCCGGCCGCCGGGCAGGTCGACGTAGCCCGTCCCGCCGCGCTCGGCCAGCTCGAGGATCCGCTCGGCGTGCTCGCGCGGCAGCGGCGCGCCGAGCACGAGGCGGAGCACCTCGCGGTCGAGCTCGCCGGCGTCGCGAAGCTGCCGGGCGGTCTCGGCGATGGCGGCTTCCGCTCGCTCTCCGAGCGCCGGGAGCACGTCGTGGCGGATCCGCGCCCGGGCGAACGCCCGGTTCTCGTTCGAGGAGTCCTCGCGCCACTCGAGCCCGGCGGCCCGGCACCACGCGCGCGTGTCCTCACGCGAGACCTCCAGCAGCGGCCGCACGAGCCGGCCGCGGCGCGGCGCCATGCCCAGCAGCGAGCGCCGCCCCGGCGAGGTGGCCAGCCGGTAGAGGACGGTCTCCGCCTGGTCGGAGCGCGTGTGAGCGGCGGCGTAGTCGCCGTCGGTCAGGCGCGCGGCCGCCTCGTACCGCGCGTCGCGCGCCCGCGCCTGCACGTTCCCCGGCGCCAGCTCGGCCCGCTCCACGTGCAGCGGCAGGCCGAGCCGCTCGCACAGCGAGCGGCAGTGCGCCTCGTCGGCGTCGGACTCCTCCCCGCGCAGCCCGTAGTTCACGTGCAGCGCGCTCACGCGGGCGCCCAGCTTCAGCGCGACGTCCAGCAGACAGGTGGAGTCCGCCCCACCCGAGAGCATCACGAGCAGCGGCTCGCCGGCGGCGATCAGCCCGCTGCGGCGCGCCGCCTCGAGCGCGTCCACGTCACTCCTCGCCTTCCTCGGTCTGCGCGCGACAGAGCGTCGTGGGCTGGTCGAAGCCCTTCAGCTTCACCTCGCCGATGGTGTCGAACTGAAGCCACTCGGAGGTCTTGATCTGCTCCATCACGGTGTCGGTGACGATGACCTCCCCACCGCGCGCCCGCGCCACCACGCGCGCTGCCAGGTTGACCTCGCGGCCGAAGTAGTCGCCGTCGCGGTAGAGCACCACGCCCGAGTGCACGCCGATGCGCGCCATCGGGCGCTCGCGGTACAGCCGCTGGAAGCCGACGGCCCAGTCGGTGAGCGCCTGTACGTCCTGCCCGACGAGCATCACCTCGTCGCCGATCGTCTTCACCACGCGCGCGTCCTCCGGCAGGGTGTCGGTGACGGCGTCGATGAAGCGCTCGACCGTCGAGAACGCCTCCTCCTCCCCGGCCTCCTCGGTGAAGCGCGTGTAGCCGGCGAGATCGGCGAACGCGATCGCCACGCGCACGCGTCCGAGTGACTCCTCCTCGTCGAGCTCGACCTCCATGTGGCCGACCATGTCCTGCTCGATGAAGTGCTGGAGGTAGCGCTGGTGGACGTAGTCCATGACCGGCGAGGCCACCGGCAGCAGGTCGCGCGCGAGGTTCTCCATCTCGTCCGAGATCTCGAGGCCGGGCACGCCGTCACGCATCAGCGGCTCGTGCACGTAGAGGTGGAACAGGCGCACCTCGGCGTCGGCGATCCGCGCGAGCGCCTGGCCGTAGACGCGGATGAGCTGGAGGAAGGCGACCAGCGGGAATCCCGCCTCGATCACCGACGCGATGTAACGGGTGGCCTGGAGGTCCTCCTCCGTCATTCGGTCGAGCTCCGCGCGCGGAAACCCGAGCCCCGTCCAGATGCGCTCGATCAGCGCCTCCTGCAGGCCGGTCTCCTTCGACACGTCCCTCAGGCTCATGCCGCCGCGGCTGTCCGGGAAGAGGTCCTCGAGGAACCCGTAGGCCAGCCTGCCGTCCTGGGCGGCTTCGCGGATCTCGTCGAGGCTGTGGCCGCGCTCGCGCAGGCGCGCGACGATCCGTGCGTGGGCCACGGCCGGCCGCGTCCAGCTCTGCGACCCGTTGGTCCCGGGGATCACCCCGCTCTTGGCCCATCGCCTCAGAGTGTCCGGCTTGACGCCGGCCTCCGCTGCCGCCTCCTTCAGGCTGACCCTGTCGTCAGTCACGGCCCTGCAAGCTACAACGGAGTGGGCCGGTGTTCCCATAGAGTCCCGTCCCATGGCGAATTACTTCGTGACGGGGGCCACGGGCTTCATCGGGCGCCACCTGCTCGGAGAGCTCCTTAAGCGCGAGGACGCCACCATCTACGCGCTGGTGCGCGAGGAGTCGCGCGACCGCCTCCAGTCCGGCGCCCGCATCAGGCCGGTGATCGGGGACCTGTCGGAGGAGCGCCTCGGAATCGAGGGCTTCGACGAGCCGATCGACCACTTCTTCCACCTGGCGGCCATCTACGACCTGGCCGCCGACGAGGACGCGATGACGCGGGCGAACGTGGAAGGCACGCGCCACGTGGTCGAGTTCGCCAACTCGATCGACGTCGGCCGCTTCCATCACACGAGCTCGATCGCGGTGGCCGGCCGCTTCAAGGGCACGTTCCGCGAGGACATGTTCGACGAGGGTCAGGACCTGCCGCACGCCTACCACCGCTCGAAGTACGAGTCCGAGCAGGTCGTCCGCAGCGAGCTGCGCGGATCGCTGCGGATCTACCGGCCGGGGATCGTCGTGGGCGACTCGCAGACCGGCGAGACCGACAAGATCGACGGCCCCTACTACGGCTTCAAGCTGATCCAGAAGCTGCGCTACGCGCTGCCGCAGTGGTTCCCCCTCGCCGGGCCGGAAGGTCAGAACATGCCGCTGGTCCCGGTCGATTTCGTCGCGCGCGCGATGGACCACATCGCGCACATGGAGGACGGCGACCTGTACGGCAACACCTTCCACCTCGTCGGGACCGAGCAGCTCAGCTTCGGGCAGGTCATCAACGAGTTCGCCCGTGCGGCGCACGCGCCGGAGCTGGCGATGCGCGTGGACTCGAAGATCACCAATGCGATCCCGAAGCCGGTGAGGATGGGGCTCAGGGCCTTCCCACCGCTCGCACGCGCGCGGCGGACGCTGATGAGCGACCTCGGGATCCCGGAGGGCGCGATGGAGATCCGCGACTTCCGCTGCGAGTTCGACGCCCGCGACACCCACCGCGCTCTCGAGGGGACCGGCATCGAGGTCCCGCCGCTCGCCGACTACGCCGCGAAGCTGTGGGACTACTGGGAGCGCAACCTCGACCCCGACCTCCACCGCGAGCGCAGCCTGGCCCACTCGATCGAGGGCAAGCGAATCCTGATCACCGGCGCCTCCAGCGGGATCGGCCGCGAGGTGGCGCTCAAGATCGGCGAGGCCGGCGGCACGGTCATGCTCGTCTCACGCACGCGCGAGAAGCTCGAGGAGGTCAAGCGCGAGGTGGAGGAGCGCGGCGGCACCGCGCACGTGCACCCCGCCGACCTCTCCGAGATCGCCGACATCGAGCGGATGGCGAACGAGGTCGTGGAGGAGCACGGCGGCATCGACATCCTCGTGAACAACGCCGGGCGCTCGATCCGGCGGTCGGTGAAGTACCAGTACGACCGCTTCCACGACTTCGAGCGCACCATGCAGCTGAACTACTTCGGCGCGCTGCGGCTCATCCTCACGTTCCTGCCCGGGATGCGCGAGCGCAAGAGCGGCCACATCATCAACATCTCGAGCTACAGCGTGCAGATGAACACGCCGCGCTTCTCGGCCTACGCCGCGTCCAAGGCCGCGCTCGACCAGTTCTCACGCTGCCTTGCCGCCGAGGTGGTCGACAAGAACATCTTCCTCACCACGGTCTACATGCCGCTAGTCCGCACGCCGATGATCGCGCCGACCGACTTCTACAAGACGCTGCCCGCCCTGGAGCCCGAGGAGGCGGCCCAGCTCGTTACCGACGCGATGATCGACAAGCCCAAGCGCGTCGCGAAGCGGCTCGGCACAACCGCCCAGGTCCTGTACTCGCTCAACCCGAAGGTCACCGACCAGCTGGCGCACACGATCTACCGGCTGTTCCCGGAGAAGGATCCGAAGAAGAAGGAAGAGGAGCGGCGGGCGCGCGAGGAGGGCCGCGAGCTGGCCGAGGGCGACGGGCAGATCTCGTCGGAGGCGACCGCGCTGGCGTACCTGATGCGTGGCGTGTACTTCTAGGCGCTTTGGTGCGCTCCGCTCGGGCGCGGCCCGGCGGGCTCTCGCGCCGGCGGATTTGCTGGGTAAAGGAGTGCGGATTCGATCGCCGGTGGGAGACGAACGTCCATTACTACCCCCTATAGGGGCCAAAAACGGACGTTCGACCCGGCCCCCTACCCCGCACCCGTACCGCGTTCACCGACAGGCGAACGTGCATTTTGTGGGCCTATAGGCCGGTGAAATGCACGTTCGACCTGGTCCGCTGCCGAGCGGAGCGCTACTCGACGAGGTGCGGGTAGTCGCGCTCGATCATGGCCCGGTACTGCGGGAACACCGGCTTGGTCACGGGCACCAGCGCCAGCGCCGCCTTGTAGTCGCCGGACGGCTTGATGTGGCGGCGGGCGACCGCCATCGCGATGTTCTCCTTGCCCTGGAAGTAGCGGTTGGCGATGTCGGAGGTCATCTGCATCTGGACCGCCGGCTCCCACGCGATCTCGTCCGTCCACTGCCATGTGAGGTTGTGCTCGGAGTCGCCGGTCTCGGCCGGCGCGATGTTCACCACCAGATCGAGGTCCGGGAACTCCCAGCGCTGCGGGGTGTCGGCGTCGCGCAGCTTCGGCCCCATGTCGGGGTCGGCCGACATCAGCCCGAAGCATCGATCCATGACCTCGCGGAACTCGTCCGCCGACTTGAAGCTCCCCATTCGGTGTAACCCTAAGGGAACGCGGATCCGCGCTTGACCAGGTTCTCGTAGACCTTCTGCTGGATCGTGTCGCGGACGCGCTCGGAGATCTCGAACACGAGCGTGCGATCGTCGGCCGCGGCCGGGCCGTAGCCGGAGACGTCGATCGGGTCGCAGAACTCGATTCGCCAGCGCGAGGGCAGCGGCACGGCGCCGAGCGGGCCGAGCAGCGGGAAGGTCGGGGTGATCGGGAAGAACGGCGCACCGGTCAGGCGAGCGAGGGCGCCAGACTCGCCGAGCTTCGGGTAGATCTCCTCGCTGCCCACCACGGCGACGGGCACGATCGGCGCCCCGGTGCGCAGCGCGATCTCCACGAAGCCGCCGCGCCCGAAGCGCTGGAGGCGGTAGCGGTCCTTGAAGTCCTTGCCGGTCCCCTTCACGCCCTCGGGGAAGACGCCGACGAGCTCGTCCTCCTCGAGCAGCCGGATCGCGTTGTAGGGCGAGGCGGGCACGCCGCCGAACTTGCGGATCGCGAGCGAGACGTAGGGCAGCTCGAACGCCCAGTTCACGACGAGGTAGCGCGCGAAGCGCGGAAGCGGGTGCTCCTCGAGGATCGCGGTTCCGATCATGAACGCATCCCACGGGAACAGGCTGCCGGCGTGGTTGCCCACGAGCAGCGCGCGGCCGTGGCTCGGGACGTTGAGGATCCCCTCGACGTGCACCCGCCACCAGCGGCCGTACAGGAACTCCATGAACGGCATCGCCGCCTCGGCGAACTCCTCGTCGAAGCCCCAGTCGTCCTCGGAGTAGAGGCCGGCGAGCCGGCGCCGGACCGCGTCGAGGCTCTCGCGCGCGTCCGACGGCAGGGCCAGGCCGGCGCCGGCGAGCGCCGAGACGGGGTCACGGCCCGACTCCATCCCCTGCCGCACACGCCGCAGGAAGGAGATGGCCGGCCACAGGCTCGGACCCTCGTCGCGCGGCCGGTGGCCGCCGGCGGCCGCGGGCGGCGGGAACGTTCCCGGCGCGGGCCGCTCGCGCTCGACGGTCCGGCGCGGCGGCGCGCTCATCGCGTCACCGCCTCGCGCAGCGGCGGCACGAGCCGGCGTCCGCCGAGCGTCCGGACGTAGTCCTCGACGGCCCCGACCGCATCGAACTGCGGCTGGTAGCCGACCTCCTCGACGAGCCTGGTCGTGTCCACCGCACGCCCGTAGCGAAGCACGCGCCGGAAGTCCGGCGAGAAGTCGACGAGCCCGAGCCGGCGGCCCATCGTCACGACGGTGGGGAAGACCGGCGCCGCGAGCGGCAGCGAGAGCTTGCCCGCGCGCCGGATCATCTTCGTCAGCCCGATCGTGCCCGGCGCCGCCACGTTCACCGCGCCGCGCACCGGCTTCTTCACCGCCGCCACGAACGCCTCGATGGCGTCGCGCTCGTGGATCCACTGGAGGCGCGGGTCGAATCCGAGATAGGTCGGGACGACCGGCATCGCAAGGTAGCGGCTCACCTGCGTGTCCTGAGTCGGGCCGATCGTCGGCTGGTAGCGGAGCATCGTGCAGGTCACGTGCGGGTGGCGCCGGCGGTAGGTCTCGAAGAGGTTCTCGATCTCGCCGACATCGCGCTGAAAGCGGCTGCGCAGCGGATACAGCTGCGCCATGTCCTCGCTGAAGAACTGCGGCGCGCCCGGCTCGGCGCCGTAGATGCCCGCGGACCCGCGGATGACGATCGCGCGCACGCTCTCGGCCTTCTCACATGCGGCGAGCAGCTGGAGTGAGCCGATCACGTTGATGTCGTGCGCGGCGCGCGGGGAGATGCGCTCGGCGGCGGGGCGGCGGACGATCTGGTTGTGGACGATCGTGTCCACGCGGGTCGGCGCGATCAGCCGGCCGATCACCGGGCTGCGGATGTCGGCCTCGATGAACTCGGTGCGCTCGAGCGTCGCCTTCGGCCTGCGCGTGTCGAGGCCGGCGACGTACTCGACGTCGGGGTCCTGCTCGAGGCGGCGCGCCAGCTCCGTGCCGAGATAGCTCGCGATGCCGGTGATCAGGATGCGGCGGCCGGCCACTACGAGCGCTTCGCGGAGCGCGACTTCGGCGCCGGCTTCTTCTCGAGCTTGTCCAGCCGGCGAGACAGTGCCCGGATCTCGGCGCGCAGCTCCTTGATGTCGTCGGAGGTCGCCGGGCGCGTCTTCTCGACCGCCTCGCGCACGCGCGCGCGCACGTTCTTGGCACCCGCCTCCGCGCCGCTCACCACGTCGTCGAGCGCCCCGCGCGTCTGCTGGGCGCTGCCCACGGTCGCCTGGATCGTCCGCTCGACCGCGTCGCGCACGGCGTCGGGAAGCTGCTGCGGCGTTGTCCTCCGCTTGGCCATCGCGGAAGGAGTCTCCCATATCGTCGGTGCGCGAGATGACCAGGCCGGTCCACCTGAACCCCGCCACCGAGGTCGCCGAGCGCGTGCTGCTGCCGGGCGACCCGCAGCGGGCGCTGGCCGTGGCGCAGGCGCTGCTCGACTCGCCGCGGATGCTGAACGCGCGGCGAGGGCTCTGGGGCTACACGGGGACGGCGCCCGACGGCCGGCCGGTCACCGTGCAGTCGACCGGGATGGGCGGGCCGAGCGCCGCGATCGTGGTGGAGGAGCTGATCGAGCTGGGCGCGCGGACGTTCATCCGCATCGGCACCTGCGGCTCGCTCGTCACCGGCCTGCGGCTCGGCGAGCTGCTGGCGGTGGAGGCCGCGATCGGCGCCGACGGCGCGAGCCAGGCGCTCGGCGCCGACGGCCGCGTCGAGGCGGACCCGCTCCTGACCGAGGCGCTCGACGCGCGGACCGGCACCGTCGTCTCGACCGACCTCTTCTACGACCCGCGGCCTGACGTCCACGAGCAGTGGGTGCAGGCCGGCGCCGAGGCGATCGAGATGGAGGCCGCGGCCGTGCTCTCGGTGGCGCGGCGCCGCGGCGCGCGGGCGGCCTGCGTCCTGGCCGTGACCGACGAGCTCGCTGACGGCCGCGTGCGGATGGACCAGGAGCGGATCGAGGAGGTCGGCGTGGAGCTCGGGCGAGCGGGCCTGGCGGCGCTCGCTAGGACTCGGTGACCGTCAGGCGCTCCTGCGCCCGCGGCGGCGGCTCCTCGCCCGGGGCGACGGCGGCGCGCAGCGCGGCCAGGTCGCGAGCGATCTCCTCGAGCCGCGGGTCCGGCTCGGGCTTCTTCGCGCGGCCCGCCTTGGCGGTGGTCTTGCCGAGCCGGTCGTCGATCGAGGCGAGGCGCTCGTCGAGGCGGTCGACGGTGTCCTCGATCCCCTCGAGCCGCTGCGAGACCGAGCGCAGGCGGCGCGTCAGGCGCTCGATGTCCGCGGCCGACGGGATGCCGAGCGCGCCCATCGCCGCCTCCTGCGCCTGCGATGCCTTCTCGCGCGCCTCGAGCGCGCGCGAGAGAGCGCCCACCACGAGCGGGTTTCCGGCCAGCTCCTCCGCGATCCGCCCCAGCGCCTCCTCGCCCTGGCGCGAGATCTTGCCGCGGATGCCTTCGTCGTCGTCGGTCACGCGCGGCAGGGTACTCCAAGACGCGCGCGAAAGCGGCTACCTGAGGCTCCAGTCGAGCTTGAACCTGCGCCTCTTAACGCGGGTGTATGACTAATTGCCGGTTTCGAGGGGAACGACCAGCGCGACGCAGGCCCCCTGGCTGGGGTTCTCGGCACCAGCGCGCGTACCCCGGAAAGCCCTGACGGTTCCCAGTTGCAGACAAAAATCCCAGCAAGTAGCGTTCCGAGGCGGACGGCGGCTTCTGCTAGCTTGCCGCGCCTTGTCACGGTGGGCTCTTGGAGGAGCTGGGTTGGGGTGGAGAGAAGCGACCACGGATGAGTAGCAGGCTCCTCAACGCCGCGATAACCGTGGCGCTTGCTGCACTGGGCTTCGTGTCCTTCGTGCTTCCGGCCTCCGCGGCCACCCGCACGGTGAAGGTTCGCCTGGCCACCGGCCCGATCGTCACCGTGTCGGTCAACGCCCCGTGCGTGCCGCTCGACCAGATCCCGGGCCTGCCGGGGACTCCGGTCGAGGACCTGACGCCGCCGTCGGAGTGCCCGCCGCCGCAGCAGGGCGGGACGCCGACCACGCCCACCACGCCCACGACGCCGAGCACGCCCACCACGCCGGCCACTCCGCCGCGCGGCGGCAGCAACGGCAGCCGCCCGCACTCGAACGGATCGGGCCCGTCCAGCCACAAGGGCCACAAGCAGGACGGGTCGCGATCGCACGCGCATGCCAACCCGAACACGAACCCTCAAGCTGAGGTCAATGCTCGGAAGAAGCACAAGCGCCACGCCGACGGCGTCCCGACCGCGAGCAACCCGACCTTCTTCGACGCTCTGCCCGGCCCCGCGACCACGGGCGTCCCGAACTTCGTCATCGAGAAGTTCAAGGTCCCGATCTTCCTTCTCCCGATCTACCAGGCCGCGGGCATCCAGTACGGCATCCGCTGGGAGGTCCTCGCCGCGATCAACGAGATCGAGACCGACTACGGGCGCAACCTGAACGTCTCGTCGGCGGGCGCGGTCGGCTGGATGCAGTTCATCCCGTCCACGTGGAAGCTCTACGGCACCGACGGCAACAGCGACGGCAAGGCCGATCCCTACAACCCCGTCGACGCCATCTTCTCCGCCGCGCGCTACCTGAAGGCCGCCGGCGGCGACAGGGACATCCGCCGCGCGGTCTTCGCCTACAACCACGCCGGCTGGTACGTCGACAGCGTGATGCTGCGCGCGCGGCTGATCGCCGGCTACCCGCCCGACTTCGTGGGCTCGCTGACCGGCCTCACCGAGGGTCGCTTCCCCGTTGCCGCGCGCGCCAAGTACGCGGACGACCCGCTCGAGGCGCAGCTCGGCAAGAAGAAGGTCAAGCCGGGCCAGAACGCCGCACAGATGGTGAACGGCAGCTCGAGCCGCAGCGGCATCGACATCTACTCGCGCCAGGGCGCGCGGGTGGTGGCGGTGAACGACGGCGTGGTCAAGAAGATCGGCCAGTCGCAGAGCAAGGGCCGCTACCTCGTGCTCCAGGACGTGTACGGCAACCAGTACACGTACTCGCACCTCGGCTCGGTCCAGCAGTACTACCCGGTGCCGAAGGCCGACCTGAGGCCGGACAAGACGGCCGCCCGCGCGCTCGCGGCGCACACGCACAGCCAGCAGGCGCAGCAGCGCGATCCCAAGCCGTCGGCGCCCGCCTCAGCGGGTACTCAGAAGCCGAGCGCGCAGGCGCCGCAGGCCGCCCCGACCGCCAAGCAGCGCGCGCACGCCAAGCCCGCAACTCGGCCGGCGGCCGCCTCGCCGAACGTCACCTACAAGGCGCGGCTGTTCGCCAACCCGCGCCGTCCCGCGGCGCGCAGCAACGGCGGCCTCCAGCAGATGTTCGACCGCCAGACCGGCGGCAAGGGCTTCGACACCTACGACGCCTACTTCGCTCGCCCGGTCGGCCTCAACGCCTCGAACGCCCGGCTGCGCCCGCTGCGCAAGGGCTCGAAGGTCGTCTCCGGGACGGTCATCGGGCGCGTCGGCAAGACCGACCCGGCCAAGGCGCCGCACCTCTACTTCGAGATCCGGCCGGCAGGCAAGGGCGCGCCGAAGATCGACCCGAAGCCGATCCTCGACGGCTGGAAGCTGCTCGAGTCGACCGCGATCTACCGCGCCAAGGGCAAGAACGCGCTGTACGGCGACAGCTCTTCGTTCTCGATCGGCCAGGTTCTGCTCCTGCCGAAGCCGCTGCTCGAGAAGCGCGTCCTGAGCGACCCGCGGATCGACATCTACTCCGGCGGCCGCAACGACATCCGCACCGGCCAGATCGACCGTCGCGTGCTCGCGACGCTCGAGTACCTCGCCGAGTCCGGCCTGAACCCGACGGTCTCGTGCCTCAAGTCCGGCCACAGCTTCCTCACCACGTCGGGCAACGTGTCGGAGCACTCCTCGGGCAACGCGGTGGACATCTCCGCGATCAACGGGATCCCGATCCTCGGCCACCAGGATCCGGGTGACGTCGCCGACCAGACCGTCAAGCGGCTGATGCTGCTCCAGGGCACGATGCAGCCGCACCAGATCATCTCGCTGCTCGACTACGGCGGAAACACGATGGCGCTGCCCGACCACGCCAACCACGTGCACGTGGGCTTCCGCCCGCTGTTCGGCACGAACGCGAAGCTCGGCCGCCAGACGGCGTCGATCCTGAAGCCGGGCCAGTGGGAGAACCTGATGAAGCGCCTCGGGAGCCTCGAGCAGCCGACGGTCCCCACCACGCCCTCGAAGTTCGCCATCCCGGTCAAGACGCCGAAGAACGTCGGCGGCCTCGCGCCCGGCGAGTAGTGCCCGGCGACAGCCGCTTCGGCTTCGTCCAGTTCGAGCTGGCGTGCCCGCTCGGGCCGGCCGACGGCCGCTATCTGCGCCGTGCGCCCGGCGGCGGCGGTGAGCCGGAGCGGATCGTGGTCCTCCGCACGCTGGGCGCGCGCGAGCGGCGGCTCGTCCGCCGGCGCGGTCCGCAGGCGGTGTGGGATGCGCCCGAGCCCGAGGACGTACCGACCGTTCGGGCCACGCTGATCGGCGTCGAGCCGCTCGACGACGGCGACGCCTGGCTCGACTCGCTGCGCGGCGACGCGTCCGCTCGCGAGGCTGTGGTCGAGGCGTCGCTCCGGGAGCTGAACGCGCTCCTGCGGGCGCACCGCGCCGCGGCCGCCGACCCGTACGCAGGTGAGCTCGCCCGCTGGCATGCGAACGTGGTGCGGATCGGCTACGGCAGCGGCGAGAAGGTTGCCGAGGGCCGCTTCGACGCGGCGTACGAGGTCCCGGAGCCGCCTGCGCGCACCCGGGCCGACGGCCTCGCGCCGCAGGAGCGGCTGGCCGCGATCCTGAGCGGGTCGGATACCGCCCTGGTCGCCGAGGAGCTCGTGCTGCGCGCACGGCTCGACCTCGACGGCGGACGGCCGCGCGAGGCGGCACTCCAGGCGCGCGTCGCCCTGGAGGCGCTGCTGGCCGAACTGCCGGAGGCGAGCGAGCTGGCGTCGCACCGCGCGGCGGTCGGCGCCGCAGCGAACGCAGCGCTCTCGGGGGACCCGCCGGTCGAGCCCGTGGCCGAGGCGGTCGCGGCGATGCGGGCGGCGCTGGCGCGCCACGCGCGCCGCTCGCTTTAGCGGCTCACCGACTAGAGGCCCTTGCCGCCGGCCGGCTCGAACTCGACGCGGTCGGACATGCCGGCGATCAGTGGCCGGCCGCGCGCGATCGCCGCCTTCGTCTCCTCGTTGTCGAGCGACGCGGCGTGTGCCTCGCTGCTCGTCCAGACCTCATAGACGAGCACCGCGTCCGGCTCGCCGGGCACGCGCCCGATCACGTAGAGCAGGCAGTCGTCGAGCCGGCGCATCGCGTTCGCAGCCTCCAGCAGAAGCGCGGCGAGCTCGTCGCCCTTGCCCGGCTGCGCGGTGAACCTGCCTTGGAGTCCGTACATCGCCCGCGAGACCCTTTCACACGATCCACGGGAAATGTTCACCGCCCTTTTACGAGCCGTTGAGCGGCGACCGGAAGACTCGATGGAACCCGGCCCTACGACCCCACGAAAGGCCGCCGACGATGTCAGACCTGAACCCCTCTCCCGTCGTACCCATCGACCGCACCCGCCGCGCGAGGCGCGTGATGGCGGTCAGGCGCCGCCTGCGCGAGGCGAAGAAGCGCGAGCAGCGCGGGTCCCGGCGCGGCCGCGGTCGCGTGTGGGTGAACGGGGGCGAGCTCGGCGGAGCGCGGGCGGCGCTGTCACATCTGAGCGAGTCGTACGACTAGGACCGGGCTCGCGCTCAGGCCTTCCAGGCCGCGTACTCATCCGGCAGGCAGCGCGCGCACGGGCGGTAACCGGCGGCGCGGGCCGTGCGCTCATCAGCGAAGAACACGCGGTTGGCCACGTAGCCGCCGCGCGCGATGTGCCGCAGTGCTGTCGGACAGTCGAGGCGCCCGTAGACCTTCGTGCTGCGGTTGCCACCGAGCGTGCCCGCCACGACCGATTCGTACGGTCGCCCGTCGGCGCCGATGAGCTTGTAGCGACGCGGTGAGGTCATTCGCGGATCAACGCTACTGGCGTGGGCGCACCCAGCCCTGCCGCGAACGTCCGTTTCTCCACCATATATGCGGGAGTAATGGACGTTCGCCGCCGGCGGCCGACCGCGCCGCTACTCCCGCGGGCGCACGATCAGCACCGCGCACGGCGAGCGCTCCGCCACCGAGTCGGCCACGCTGCCGATCAGGCGGCGCGCCGTCTTGCCGCGGCTGCCGGCGCCCACCACGATCAGGCGCGCGTGCTCCTCGTCCGCCACGTCGGTGAGCACGAGCGCCGGGTCGCCGCGGCGCACGCTCTCGTGGACGTGGAGGCCGCGCTCGCGCAAAGCGCCGGCGGCGTCGCGGACCACGCCCGCCAGCTCGGCGCGCTCGGGCGGCAGGAAGCGGTGCGCGGCCACCACCTCGACGGCCGCGTCCGATGCAACAGCGAGCTCCGCCGCGGCATCGACCGCCGCCGAAGCGTGGTCGGAGCCGTCGGTGCCGACCACGATCAGGTTGCGGCGCTCGTCGCCCGGCGCGCCGCGCCGGCGCGGCCACACGATCTCGAGCAGCGAGCGGGCCGGCTCGAGCGCGCCCACCGCGAACTGCCTGAGCAGCTCCCGCAGGTCGGCCCCTTCGCGCTCCTCGGGCAGCTCGATCAGCAGCTCGACCTCCCGGCCGGTGTGGCGGCGGGTCGTCGTGCCCAGGCGCTCGAGGACGTCGATCGCGGCGCGATTCTCCGCCAGCACCGGCGCCTCGAAGCGGCTGATCCCCTCGTCGCGCGCCCGCTCGACCAGCGCGTTCAGCAGCCGGGTCCCCACGCCGCGGCCGTGCCAGTCGTCTGCCACCACGATCGCGGGCTCCGCCACGCCGGGCCCGCTTCGCACGAACCGCGCGACGCCGACCGCATCGCCGCTGACCACGTCGACGGCAAGAAGCGCCTCGTGGTCGTGATGGTCGACGCGCGTTAGGTAGTCGAGGTAGCGATCGCTGAGCTCGGGCATCGGCGCGAAGAAGCGGCGATAGCGCGACTCCGGGCTGAGCCGCCCGAAGCCCTCCGCCAGCAGCGCCCGGTCGTCGGGCTCGACCGGACGGATCGCGATCCGCGACCCGTCCGGAAGCGTGATCGTCACTTCGCCGGTGCGGCCTCCGGCAGCTTGATCTCGCGCTTGAGGATCTTGCCGGTCGGCCCCTTGGGCAGCTCGTCGACGATGTGCACGGTGCGCGGGTACTTGTAGGCGGCCACGCGCTCCTTCATGTAGTCGCGCAGCTCCTCGGGAGTCGCCGCCGCATCCTGCTTGAGCGCCACGACCGCCGCGACCTCCTCGCCGAGCGACTCGTGCGGCACGCCGATCACCGCGGCCTCGCGGACCGCCTCGTGCTCGTAGAGCGTCTCCTCGATCTCGCGCGGATAGACGTTGTAGCCGCCGCGGATGATCAGGTCCTTCTTGCGGTCGACGATCGAGAAGTAGCCGTCCTCGTCCACGACCGCCACGTCGCCGGTGTGGAACCAGCCACCGCGCATGACCTCGCCGGTCGCATCCTCGCGGTCCCAATAGCCCGACATCACGAACGGCCCGCGCATGACGATCTCGCCGGGCTCGCCCTGCGCGACCTCGTTGTCGTCGTCGTCCACGACCTTCATCTCGGTGCCGCCCACGGGCAGGCCGATCGACCCCGGCTTGCGCTCGCGATCCGGCAGGTTGAACGAGCCCATCCCGACGGTCTCCGACAGGCCATAGCCCTCCAGCACCTTCGCCCCGAACGCCTCGTCGAAGCCGCGCAGCACCTCGACCGGCATCGCCGACCCGCCCGACACGCAGAGGTCGAGCGACGACAGGTCGTGCCGGTCGCGCTCGGGGTGGTTCAGCAGTGCGGT
>JAICRZ010000193.1 GCA_025937135.1 Thermoleophilaceae bacterium | reverse complement strand
TGCTGTCGCGCTCGCGGATCTACGAGCTGCGCGCCCTGTCGCAGGACGACGTGCGGGCGCTGCTCGAGCGGGCGCTGCGTGAGGAGCTCGACGGCGCGGCGGTGGACGCCGACGCCCTCGACTTCCTGGCCGCGCGCGCGGGCGGCGATGCGCGCACCGCGCTGTCGGCGCTCGACCTGGCAGCCGAGGTCGCGCAGGGCCGCGTCACGCTGGCGGTGGCCGAGGACGCTCTCCAGCGCAAGGCCGTCCTATACGACAAGGGCGGCGACAAGCACTACGACCTGATCTCCGCCTGGATCAAGTCCACCCGCGGCTCGGACCCCGACGCGTCGCTGCTCTACCTCGCGGCGATGCTCGAGGGCGGTGAGGATGCCCGCTTCATCGCCCGCCGGATGGTCGTGCTGGCGAGCGAGGACATCGGCAACGCGGACCCGCAGGCGCTCCAGGTGGCGGTGGCCACGGCGCAGGCGGTCGAGCACGTCGGCCTGCCGGAGGCGGCGCTGAACCTGGCGCAGGCCGCCGTCTACCTCGCGCTGGCGCCGAAGTCCAACGCGTCCTACAGGGCGCTGCGCCGCGCGCAGGAGTGGGTGCGCGAGAACGGGCCGGTGCTGCCGCCCGCGCACCTCCAGAGCGCCGCGTATCCGGCCGCCCGCAAGCTCGGTCGCGGCAGGGGCTACGACTACCCCCATGACCGCCCCGGCGGGGTGTCAGAGCAGGAGCTGATGCCGCAGGAGGCGGAGGGCGTCCGCTTCCTGGAACTGACAGATCGCGGTCAGGAGGCCGACTTGCAAGAGCGCATGCGCGCCATCAGGGAGCTTCGCGGCCGCTCCGAGCCATAAATCTTTCGCAAATCGTGCGCATCGGCGGGCAGGACCTGGGTTACTTCTAAGTAAGTACCCCTTATGCCCAACCCCGCCCCCCAACTCCGCCTCGCCGACCCCGGCGCCATGCTCTCGGGCACTCACGAGCTCGGCGATGACACGCGCGTTCGCCTGCGCCTGACCAGGCCGAGCGACGCCGTGCTCGTACGCGAGTTTCTCGAGCGGCTCTCCCCCGACACCCGCGCGCGGCGCTTCCTCGTGCCGATGCCGCAGGTGAGCGAGTCGATCGTGCGCCACTTCACCTTCTACGACCCGCGCCGTCGCGTCGCCCTCGCGGCCGCCGTGCCGGGCGAGGTGGGCGAGCGGATCGTGGGCCTGGCCGACGCCGCCTTCATCGAGACCGGCCTCGCCGAGATCGGGATCGTGGTGAGCGACGACCATCAGCACCAGGGGCTCGGCAAGCTGCTGTCCGAGGCGGTCGCGTCGCTCGCGATCAAGCGCGGAGCCACTCACCTCAAGGCGCAGATGCTCGCCGGCAACTCGCCGATGCTGCGCCTGTTCGAGCGCCTCGGCCGGACCGTGCGCTCGGTCGAGGACGGCACCTCGACCGCCTACGTGCGGCTCAGGGCCGACCGCCGCCGCGCGGCGGCGTAGCCCGCCAGCACGATCAAACCGAGGTCGGCCGCGTAGCGGAAGCGCGGGTAGCCGAACGCCAGCAGCGTGGTCACCACCGCCAGCGCCAGCGGCGCCAGCAGCACGAGCACGATGCGCTGCCCGCGCAGCATCCAGGCGCCGGCGGCGCCCGCGAGCATGACGAGCCACGCGCACACGACGGCCACCGTTCGCCCCGGCATCTTGCGGCCCTCCGCGAAGTACACGTGCCGGCGCGGCTGCCAGATCCCGAACGTGCGCAACAGCCGGACGCCGAGCACCGCGGGCACCCGCCCCGCGTGCGAGCGTGCGTAGCGGACTCCCTGCTTGCGCAGCGCGCGCGAGCGCACGGCGGGGTTCGGCTGCGCGCGCAGGCCCACGCAGTCCGCGCGCCAGTAGCCGGTGTCGATGCCGTGGTAGGTCGGCGCGCAGTTCGCCCCCGCCACGACCGGCCCGTCCTCGGACGAGATCAGCATCGTCTGGTGGAACGTTGTGCTGTTGCGGATGCACCACGGCGCGATCACCACGAGCGCCACCGCCCACATCACGGCGATCTGCTTCGGGCGCCGGACCGCGACGAGCAGGAGCACGAGAAACCCGAGCGCCTCGGTGCGCACGAGCGCGGTCAGGCCGATCGCCAGGCCGAGCAGCGCGGCGCGCCTGAAGGTCGGCGACTCCGCCGCGCGCAGTGCGGCCAGCAGGCACAGCCCGACGCCGAGCGCGTACGGCGGCTCGCTCATCAGCGACCCGTCGATGGCCACGTAGACCGGGTAGAGCGCGGCGATCGCGGCGGCGATCAGCCCCGCGCGCTGGCCGCCGATCCGCCGCCCGAGCAGCCCTGCGCACCCCACCACGCCCGCGCCGACGGCGCAGCCGACGAGCTGGTGGACCGAGTAGCTCGTGCCGCCGAGCCCGGAGACCACTGCCAGCAGCGCGGGCCAGCCCGGCGGGTGCTCGCTGGTGGCGAGCACCGACCCGTGGTCGAGGAACGGCAGCGGCGCGATGAAGCCGTGGCCGTCGGCGAGCAGATTCGCCGCGAGATGGAAGAAGCGCGGATCGCCCTGGTGGGTGAGCGAGTCGGGGGTGATCGCGAGCGCCCAGACGGCGCGCAGCGCGAACGCCGCGGCGGCGATCAGGCCGAGGCGGGCGGAGAAGCGCGTGGGCAGTCGCACCCCCGCAGTCTTCCAGCCACGGCAGAATGGCCGGCATGGAGAGCGCGACAACCCCGCGGACGCTCGAGTCGTTCGACCCCGCCACCGGCGAACTGCTCGGCGCGGTGCCCACGCTCGAGCCCGCCGAGGTGCAGGCGGTGGTGGACGAGGTGGCGGGCGTGCAGCCGTTCTGGGCGCAGCTCCCGCTGTCCGAGCGCGCGCGCTACATGCGCCGCACCGCGCAGGTGATCATCGACCGCCTCGACGAGCTCACCACGCTCCTCACGCGCGAGCAGGGCAAGCCGCGCAACGAGTCGTACACGATGGAGCTGGTCCCGACGATCGACGCGCTGCACTGGATCGCCGACAACGGCCCGAAGATCCTGGCCGACGAGCGCGTCCGCTACCCGCAGCCGTTCTTCCTCGGCAAGCGCTCCTGGCACACGTTCGACCCGCTCGGCGTGGTGGGCGTGATCGCGCCGTGGAACTACCCGTGGTCGATCCCGTTCGGCGAGGTCGCGATCGCGCTGATGTGCGGCAACGGCGTGGTGCTCAAGCCGGCCTCGCTCACGCCGCTGATCGGCCAGCGGATCGAGGAGGTGTTCATGCGCGCCGGCCTGCCGGAGGGGATCGTGCGCTGCGTGCACGGCGGCGGCGCGGTCGGGCAGGCGCTGGTGGAGTCGAGCGCGGCCAAGATCTTCTTCACGGGCTCGGTCGAGGTCGGCCGGCGCGTGGGTACCGCCTGTGCCGAGCGGCTGAAGGGCTCGGTGCTCGAGCTGGGTGGCAAGGACCCGATGCTCGTGCTCGCCGACGCCGATCTCGAGCACGCCGTGGCCGGCTGCCTGTGGGGCGGCTTCGCGAACGCCGGCCAGACCTGCTCGGGGATCGAGCGCGTGTACGTCGAGCGGCGCATCGCGCGCGACTTCATCGACGGCGTGGTCGAGGGCGCGCAGCGGCTGCGCGTCGGCGATCCGATGAGCTGGGACACCGAGGTCGGCCCGATGGTCTCCGACGAGCAGCTCGCGATCGTGCGCGAGCTGGTGGACGACGCCGTCGCCGCCGGCGCCACGCTCGAGTGCGGCGGCCCGACCGGCGACGGCCGCTGGTTCGCACCGGCCGTGCTCACCGGCGTGACGCACGACATGCGGATCATGCGCGAGGAGATCTTCGGCCCGGTCGTGCCGATCGTGGAGGTGCGCGACGAGGAGGAGGCGGTCCGGCTGGCCAACGACTCGGCGTTCGGCCTGGGCGCGTCGGTCTGGACGGCGGATCGCGACAAGGGGCGGCGGATCGCGCGGCGGCTCGAGGCGGGGATGGTCTGGATCAACGACCACATGTACTCGCACGGCGCGATCCAGACCGCGTGGGGCGGCGTCAAGAGCTCGGGCATCGGGCGCGCACACTCGGAATTCGGCTTCCACGAGTGCGTGAACGTGAAGCTCGTGGCGTGGGAGCCGGGCCGGCTGCGGAACTTCTGGTGGTACCCGTACGACGAGTCGCTCGGCCGCGGCGTGCACGCTAGCGCGAAGCTGCTCTATGGACGCGACGAGGACAAGCGCGGCGCGCTGCGCGACGGGGCGGCCCCGCTCGCGCGCCTCGGGCGCAAGATGTTCCGCCGCTAGCCCGCCACGACCCAGACCGCGCGCGAGCGCACTATCTCGGTGCCGTCGACCGTGAGCGAGCAGTCGGCGAACGACAGCGTGCTCCCCACGCGGTCGACGCGCCCGCGCCCCTCGATCCAGTCGCCCGGCTTGGCCGGCTTGATGAAGTCGACCGTCAGGCTCACGGTGGCGCGCGGCTTGTCGTCCTCGGCGTCCGCGTCGATGGCGCGGCCGAGCACGAAGTCGGCGAACGTGGAGAGGAGGCCGCCCTGCACGGTTCCACGGTGATTCGCGTGGCGCTCCTCGGCGCGCAGCCCCAGCACGAGCTCGTCGGTGGACTCCTGCACGTGGATCGGGCCGATGTACTCGAGGTACGGGCCCTGGTTGGGGAACGGCTTGAAGCCGGCGGGGACGTCCATGGCGGCGGGCAGCCTAGAAGATCGCGTACTCGCGGGTGAGGCCGCGCAGCGGCTGGGTGTCGAACAGCAGCGCGAGCAGCCCCTGCTCCACGTCCATCGCCAGCCGGCGCACCTCCTGGAAGGTGTCGGAGCGCACCGTCTCCTCGCGCGTGAGGCGGCCCAGCTCCTCGCGCACGTCGGCCTCGTCGAGCATTCCGACCCAGCGGTCGTACGCGCGCAGGGTCCGCAGCCCGGCGTCGGTCGCGCCCGCGTGCAGGAAGGCGAACGCGACGCGGTCGGTGGGCGGCGCCGCGAACTGGCCGATCAGGAAGTCGCGCATCTCGGAGCGCTCCAGCTCGCCGCAGAGCAGCGACGGCAGCAGGCCGCTCGCGTACAGCAGCTTGCGGCCGGTGCGCAGCTTCGCCGTGCGCAGCCCCCACTTCTCCGGCTCGCCGCGCTCCTTGCCCACGAAGTCGACGCCGATCGTGCGCCAGTA
>JAICRZ010000066.1 GCA_025937135.1 Thermoleophilaceae bacterium | reverse complement strand
GCTGTTCGCCCATTAAAGCGGTACGCGAGCTGGGTTCAGAACGTCGTGAGACAGTTCGGTCCCTATCTGCCGTGGGCGTTGGAGAATTGAGAGGATTCGTCCCTAGTACGAGAGGACCGGGATGAACGGACCTCTGGTGTATCTGTTGTCCTGCCAAGGGCACCGCAGGTTAGCTACGTCCGGATCGGATAACCGCTGAAGGCATCTAAGCGGGAAGCCGACCTCGAGATGAGTTCTCCCATCTCCTTGAGAGAGTAAGAGCGCTGGAAGACCACCAGCTTGATAGGCCGGCCGTGTACGCGCAGTAATGCGCTCAGCGGACCGGTACTAATGCTTCGAGGGCTTGACGGATATTTTTGATGCCCTTTACGTCTGATGTGGCCAACTTGCGGTTTTCAAGCTCCGGAATGAGGGGCGCCTGGTCTCGCACCATTTCGGTGGTCATAGCGAGAGGGAGACACCTCTTCCCATTCCGAACAGAGCAGTTAAGCCTCTCTGCGCCGATGGTACTTGGCTTGAAAGGGCCTGGGAGAGTAGGTCGCCGCCGATTTCTTTAGAGCCGCCCTGGCGCATGCTGGGGCGGCTCTGTTTTTGTTGCTTCTTGCGCTTGCGGCGGGCGGGGCCCGGTCCCGCGGAGTGACCCCTCCCTCCGCTGGTCCTCGGCTTTGCCTACGCGCGTCACGCGGCGCTACACGGCGGGTTCTTTCTGTCGGCTTCGCCTGCGGAATCGCTCGGGAGCGGTCACTCCGCGCGCCACCCGCCCGACGTTGCGCCCGTGTCGGGTGGCGCGGGCGCTGTTGGCGGGACCTACTTGGCTGTGGCCTGTGCGCTGCGTGGGCCCTTGACGAGTTTGGGCGGTCTTTAAGGGTGCTCCTAGACTGCTCGTATGTCCACTCTCGGGATTGTTCTCATCGTGCTTGCGGCGATCTTCGTCGTGCTCTTCGTGCTCGGTCTGGTGACTTCGCGGCGGCGGCTGGCCCGCCAGGATTTCGGTGGCGCTGTTGCGGCGGCGGATCAGGCGCTCGAGCAGGCCAGGGCGGCTGATCGCGGCTGGAACCGCCAGCTTCTCGACGAGGCGGCGCGGCGTGCTCTCGGTGAGGAGCGGCCGGCGTTCGACTGGGAGTCGCTCGAGCTCGTGCTGGTGGACGACCGCCCCGGCATCGAGGAGGATCGCGCGCATCTGATGGCCGTGGGCGCGGAGGAGCGCGTCCGAGTCGTGCTGGCGCGCGAGCCCGACGGCCGCTGGGTGGCCGAGCGCGTCGAGTAGTACCGTGTTTGCCGTCGCGCGGCCGGGTATGTCGTCGAGCGTGGACCGTGCGTATCCCTCCGACATGGAGGAGCTGGTTAGCGGGTTCGAGCCGGAGACCGACCTCGAACGCGCCGTGTCCGAGGCGCCGGAGCTGCGCGCCGGCCTCGCGTGGGGCCAGCCGCGCGCCGGGCATCCGGAGGGATCGGTTGGCGCGCACGTCGCCGACCTGCTCCGCGCGATCGACGAGCGTGGCGAGACGGGTGAGCGGCGCCGCGTCCTGCGCTTCATCGCACTCGTCCACGACGCCTTCAAGTACCGCGTGCACGAGTGGCTCCCGAAGACGGGCACCAACCATCACGCCGCGCGCGCCCGCGCGTTCGCCGAGCGCTACATCGACGACGAGCCGATCCTCGCCGTCATCGAGCTGCACGACCGGCCGTACTCGCTGTGGCGCAAGATGCGCCGCCACGGCAAGCTCGACGAGGCCGGCTTCGAGCGGATGATGGCGCGGATCCCGGACCCCGGGCTCTTCCTCATGTTCGTGGAGCTCGACGGCAGCACCGAGGGCAAGCGGCCCGAGCCGATCGAGTGGTTTCGCGACGAGCTCCGCAGCCGCGGCATCATCGCCTAGCCGCTCGCGCGTGACCGCCCCGCCTGGCGGCTCACTTCACCACGCGGTAGCGCAGGTGCGTGACCGCCGGCGAGTCGATCACCCGCACGCGCTCGAGGCGCGGTTGATCCTCCGCACCGAGGCCGTCGTCGAAGAGCCGGACGCCGGCGCCCAGCAGCAGCGGCACCACATGGATCTGCATCTCGTCCAGCAGCCCCGCGCGCAGGTACTGCTGCGCGACGTCGGCGCCTCCGGCGATCGCCACATTCTTGTCGCCCGCGGCCGCACGGGCCTGCTCGAGCGCGGCCTCGATCCCGGTCGTGACGAAGTGGAAGGTGGTGCCGCCCTGCATCGCCTGAGACTCGCGTTCGTGGTGGGTCAGGACGAACACCGGATGACGAAACGGTGGCTCGTCACCCCACCAGCCGTCCGGGTTCGGATCGTTCTCCCACGGCCCCTCGCCGCCGCTGAACATGTTCCGCCCCATGATCGTCGCGCCGCCCGCCGCGATCGATTCCGCCAGCAGGTCCGAGTCGAGCCCTTCCTCACCGCCCGACCGGCCGTGGGAAGCGCGCCACGACTTCAGCCCGAGGATCCACTCGTGAAGCCGCTCCCCGCCGCGCCCCAGCGGATCTTCCAGCGAGGGCTCCGGGCCCGCGACGAATCCGTCCAGCGACATCGAGATCTCGAAAGTGACCTTCTGCATCGCGCGTCTCCTTGATCGCCTCTACCTGAGACAGCCTCGCGCAGCGCGACTCATCGGTCAGCTTCTAGCGCGCGATGCAGGGCTGCGGCCGCGGGGCGGGCTGCCCGGCGCGCTTGCGCACCCGACGCGGCGCGGCATCCGCGGGCGCGGGGCGCATCGCGAGCGATCGGACCGCAGCCCGCGTGGGCACGCGCCTGGGCGGCTCGCCCCGGCGGCGGCCCGCCGCCGTTGCCGGAATGACCTGGCTGGCCGTACGCGCCGGGCGCCACGTCTGCGGAGGGGCGGCAGGGCGGCGCCGGCGCGCCGGCTGCGGGGCTTCGTCGACGGCGAATTCGCCGAGGGTGGCGAACTGGACGGCGCGGTCGATTCCGCGCCGGAGAAGGCTCGAACGGGGGGTTTTTGCACTGGCGAACATCTGTTCGTGAAAGGTACGGAGGCGGGCGGACGGAAAAAGGTCCGCGGGTGGGCGGGAAAGTAATCTGGCGCCATGCCACGTGTCTTCCGCCACCGCCTGCGCGTCCGCTACGGGGAATGCGACCCGCAGGGCGTCGTCTTCAACGCCAACTACCTCGCCTACTTCGACGTGATCCTCACCGAGTTCTGGCGCGAGGCGATCGGCGACTACATGGCGATGATCGAGGAGCACGGCGCGGACATGGTCGTGGCGGAGTCGCGCATCGGCTTCAGGTCGCCCGCCGCCTTCGACGACGAGCTCGACTTCGAGCTGCGCGTCGCCCGGCTCGGCACGACCGCGCTCACGTGCCACATCGACGCGCGCGTGGGCGACCGCCTCGTGATCGAGGGCGAGATGCGCCACGTCTTCATCGACCCGGCCACCAAGGGGAAGCGCCCGATGCCCGATGAGATACGCAGCGGGCTCGACCCGTACGTCGCCCCGGAGCTGCAAACCGCGGCCGGATGATCCACCTCCGGATCGTCGTGCCGAGGGACATATCCGCGCGCACCCTCGACATGCTGTGCGTGGCGGACTCCGTGTCGAGCGTCGCGCACTTCGAGGGCGCGGCCCGCAAGCCCGACGGCGACGTGATCCTGGCCGACGTCGCGCGCGAGGACGCCAGCGTGATCCTCTCCGCGCTGAAGGAGCTCGGCATCCACGACCGCGGCTCGATCGCACTCGAGGACGTTGACACCTCGATCTCGCGGGCGGCGGAGGACGCGGAGAAGGCGGCCGCGGGGCTGCCGTCGGACGCGGTCGTCTGGGAGGAGGTCGAGAGTCGCACCTCGGAGGAGACCGAGCTGAGCGGCAGCTTCCTCGGCTTCATGGTGATCGCCACGCTGATCGCCGCGATCGGCGTGATGACCGACTCGCCGATCCTGATCATCGGGGCGATGGTCGTGGGTCCGGAGTTCGGTCCGCTCGCCGGACTTGCCGTGGCGATCGTCCAGCGCCGCCGGGACCTCGCGAGGCGCTCGCTGATCGCGCTCGCGATCGGGTTCCCGCTCGCCATGACGCTCACCCTCGCCGTCACGCTCATCCTGCGCGCGACCGGAATAGCGCCGGACCAGATCACCGAGACCTCGCGCCCGCTCACGCAGTTCATCTCGAATCCCGATGCGTTCAGCGTCATCGTCGCGCTGCTCGCCGGCGTCGCCGGGATCCTCTCGCTGACGTCGTCGAAATCGGGCGCGCTGATCGGCGTGCTGATCTCCGTGACGACGATCCCCGCCGCGGGCAACGCCGCCGTCGCCGTCGCGTACGGCGACTGGTCCGAATGGGGCGGAGCGGTCGAGCAGCTGGCGCTCAACCTCGCGCTGCTCGTGCTCGCCGCGGTCACGACGCTGTTCGCGCAGCGGCGCCTGTACGTCGCGCGGCGCCGCCGGCACGCCGGCCGGGACTACAGGCAGGCCGGCGGCCTCGCCTAAGGAGCTGGAGGTCTCGTCACCTGCGTCCCGGCCAGCGGAGACAGGCCGAGTGAGACCGAACAGTTCCGCTTCTCAGACGGTCGAGCCGAGCGACGACCAGATGTCGATCTTCGTGCGCACGCGCGCGATGACCTCGTCCGTGAACTCGCTCGTGGTGGCGCTGCCTGCGAGGTCGAAGGTCCGGACGCCGGTCGCGGTGGCCTCGAGGACCGCCTCGTAGATCGCGCGCGAGGCGATGTCCGCCTCCGGTCGCCCCTTCTCGGCGACGTAGTGGAGCACCGCCGCGGCGGCCATGATCATCGCCATCGGGTTGGCCACGTTCTTGCCCTGAAGCTGTGGCGCGGTGCCGTGGGGCGCCTCGGACATGACGGTCCGGACCTCGAAGTTCTCGTCGAACGACATCAGCACCGACTCCGCGCCCGCGATCGAGCCGAACAGCGGCAGCACCATGTCGGACAGGCAGTCGCCGTCGCGGTTGAGCGCGGGGATGACGAGCGGCGCGTCGGCCGCGCCGCCCACCAGGCCGGCGTAGGTGGCGTCGATCAGGACGGGCTGGTACGGCACCTCGGGGTAGCGCTCGGACGCGTCGTCGAGCTCCTCCTTGAGCATGCCCTCGTATACGGGCGAGACCGTCCACTTCGGCCCGCCGTAGACGCGCCCGTGGATCTTCTTCGCGGTGCGGAACGAGTGCTCGGCAACCGCGCGGCAGATCGCGCGTGAGATCCGCTCGGTGCGGTAGGCGATCTCGTCGCCGTCCTCGGTCTCACGCCACTGCTTGGCGCCGTACGCGTCGCCGACCGCCATCCGGACGACCGAGATCGGGTAGTGCACGCCGGCGACCGGAGTCACGCCGGGGATCCGGCGGCCGGTGCGGATGATGACCTTGCCGTCGATCTCCTCGCGGAGGATGCGGTTGGGGCTGCCGACGTCGTCGGCGCCCTCCGGCGTGATCGTGGCCGCCTTGATCCCGAAGCCGGCCTCGGCCATCGCCCGGGCGGCGGTGTGGACCACCTCGTTGTCGGTCTTGCGGCGGTTCTCGAGCGACAGGTCGTAGTGCTCGAGCTCGACGTCGACCTGCGTGACCGAGGGGTCGAGCAGGCGCACCGCCTGGTCGAGCAGCTCCTGTCCCGTCTCGTCGCCCTCGAGGACGATAATCCGCACGTCGTCGGCCATGCCGAGGACGATACCCGTGGCCGAAGGCGGAACAACATCCCACGAAGGGCGCTGCTCGTGGTGCGGCGCGCACGTCGAGCGCGACGACGGCTTCCGCATGTCCGAGCAGCCCGGCGCGCGGAACGCCGTGTTCTGCCGGCTCGAGCACGTGGTGCCGTGGGCGATGCAGGGTGCCCACTGGGAGCCCGGCGAGGCGGATGAACCGAGCGACCTTACGCGCGGGATGAACGAGTGCGCGCACTGCGGGGCGGAGCTCGGCGACGTACGCGTGGCTCTGATACGCCATCGCGGCGAGCACCGGATCCCGGACGTCTTCTGCTCGGTCGACCATGCCTCCGACTGGGCGAAGGCGGGCGGTCGGTGGCGTTAGGCCGCGGGTTGCTCCTGGCCATCGAGGCCGAGCTCGGTCGAGCGCCCCTCCATCGCGGCGATCACCCTCGTCACGTGCTCGTCGAAGTCCACGCCGAGATCCTCGGCGGCTGAACGCATCTCGTCGCGGTTCACCGCGGCCGCGAACGCGGGCGTCTTCATCTTCTTCTTGACCGACTTCGGCGTGAGCCCGTGGATGCCGGTGGGGCGGACGAGCGCGCAGGCGGTGATGAAGCCGGACAGCTCGTCGACGGCGAAGAGCGTCTTGGCGAGCGGCGTCTCGCGCGGCACGCCCAGGTAGGGAGCGTGGCCCGCCACCGCGTCGATCAGCACCTCCGGGTAGCCCTTCTCGCGCAGCACCTCGAGGGCGATCCGCGGGTGGCCTGTCTCGAGATCCGGGTGCTTCTCGTAGTCGAGATCGTGGAGGATCCCCGTGGCGGCCCAGAGCTCCTCGTCCTCACCGCGCTCGCGCGCGTAGGCGACCATCCCGGCCTCAACGGCCAGCACGTGCTTGCGCAGCGAGTCCGACTCGGTCCACTCGCAGAACAGCTCCCAGGCCTGGTCCCTGTTTACGTCTGACACGGAGGGCACCCTAGCCGCAGGGACCATGCGTCGAGAGTCGAACAATCCGCCAATGGCCTTCGGTACCCTCTTCCGGCCTCGACCTTCTGCCCCCGACTGGACATCTCGCATGGAGAAGTTCGTCATCGAAGGTGGGACGCCGCTCTCCGGCACGATCGCGCCCGCCGGCAACAAGAACGCAGCTCTTCCCGCGCTCGCGGCCTGCCTCCTCACGGAGGAGGAGGTCGTGCTGCGCAACGTCCCGCGGATCCGCGACGTGGAGGACATGCTCGGCCTGCTCGCCGGGCTCGGCGTCGCGGTCTCGTGGCGCGACGAGAACGTCGTGTCGCTGCGCGCGAACGACATCGACCCGGGCGCCGTGGACGCCGAGCGCGCCACGCGCATCCGCGCCTCGTTCCTGTGCGCGGGCCCGCTGCTGGCCCGCTTCGGCCGCGCCGACATGCCGCTGCCCGGCGGCGACGTGATCGGACGCCGCCGGCTCGACCCGCACCTCGACGCCTTCCGCTCGCTCGGCGCCGACGTCCGCTACGACCGCAAGGGCTACCGCATCGAGGCGCCAGGCGGCACGCGCGCAACCGACTTCTTCATGGACGAGCCGTCGGTCATGGCGAGCGAGAACGCGATCATGGCCGCCGCGCTCACACCGGGCTCGACCGTCATCCACAACGCCGCCTCCGAGCCGCACGTGCAGGACCTCGCGCGGATGTTGCTCCAGATGGGCGCGCGGATCGAGGGGATCGGCTCGAACGTGCTGATCGTTCACGGCTCCGACCAGCTCGGCGGCGCGGACTACGCCATCGGCCAGGACTACATCGAGGTGGGCAGCTTCGTGGCGCTGGCCGCCGTGACCGGGGGCGAGCTGCGCGTCAAGGGCGCCGCCACCGACGACATGCGGATGACGCGCATGGCGTTCGAGCGGCTCGGCTGCCGGATGGAGTTCGACGGCGACGACATCGTCGTGCCGCCCGGCCAGGAGCTGCGCGTGCGCGACGACGAGGGCGACGCGATCTCGAAGGTCGAGGACGGCCCGTGGCCCGCGTTCCCGGCCGACCTCACGTCGATCGCGCTCGCGCTGGCGACGCAGGCCAACGGCATGGTCCTGATCCACGAGAAGATGTTCGAGAACCGCCTGTTCTTCGTGGACAAGCTCGTGACGATGGGAGCTCGGGTGATCCTCTGTGATCCGCACCGTGCGGTCGTCGCCGGCCCGACCCGCCTTCACGGCGAGCGCATGGAGAGCCCCGACATCCGCGCCGGCATGGCCATGCTCATCGCGGCCCTGTGCGCCGAGGGGCAGTCGGAGATCGGCAACATCCGCCAGATCGACCGCGGCTACGAGCGGATCGACGAGCGCCTGCGCGGCCTCGGCGCCCGCATCGAGCGCGTGGCGGCAGAGCGCGTACCGGCTTAGTGGACAGTGCACGGTGGACAGTGGACGGGGCTTGAGCCCCGATAGCGTCCGCGTGAAATCTGTCCACCGTCCTCTGTCCACCGTCCACATGAGCGCATGATTCACCCCGTCCCTCCCGGAACAAGAGACGTCCTGCCCGACGAGATGCGCGAGCTCCGTGCCCTCCAGGCGCGGCTGCACGGCGTGTGGAGCGAGGCCGGCTACGGCGAGGTCTGGACGCCGACGCTCGAGTACGAGGAGGTGCTCCGGCGCGGCGACGCCCGCGCGGCCGGCGCCGGCTTCCGCACCTTCGACGACCACGGCAACGTGCTCGCGCTGCGCTCCGACATGACGATCCCGATCGCGCGGCTCGTCTCGAATCGCTACGCGCACGTGAAGCCGCCGATCCGGCTCACCTACTTCTCGCACGCCTACCGCATGGTCAAGGTGCGCAGCGGCCAGCCGCGCGAGTTCCTCCAGGGCGGCCTGGAGCTGATCGGCGTGCCGGCCCCAGAAGGCGACGCCGAGGTGATCGCGCTCACGCTCGAGGGGTTGATCGCGGCGGGACTGGGGCGCCACCGCCTCGGGCTCGGCGACGGCGCGCTGTACGGGCGCCTGCTGGCCGAGCTCGAGGTGCCGGAGGCGCAGCGCGAGCCGCTGCTGGAAGCCCTCGCGCGGCGCGACCTCGTGGAGCTGGGGGTGCGCGTCGAGCGCCTGAACGTGTCGCCGGCGGCGCGCGACCTCCTCGAGCGCCTGCCGCGGCTTCGCGGCGGCCGCGAGGTGCTGGGCCAGCCCGACGCGCCGCTCGCCGGCGCCATGGACAACCTGCGCGCGGTCTACGAGTTGCTGGCCGAGCGCGGCGTCGCCGATCGCGTGATCTTCGACCTCGGCCTCGTGCGCGAGCTCGGCTACTACACGGGCATGGTGTTCGAGGTGTACGACCCGGCCGTCGGCTTCGCGGTCGGCGGCGGCGGGCGCTACGACGAGCTGATCGGGCGCTTCGGGCGGCCGCTGCCGGCCTGCGGCGTCGGGCTCGACATCCACCGCGTGCACGTCGCCCAGCTCGAGGAGGAGCGCCAGACATGACCGACCTGACGATCGCGGTCCCGCGCGGCGCCCTGTTCGGCGAGTCGCTCGACCTGCTCGACCGCCTCGGCATCGACACGGCGCCCGTCCGCAGCAACGACCGGCGTCTGATCTTTCCCGAGATCGGCGTGATCACCATGCGCCCGAGCGACGTGCCGTCGTATGTCGAGCACGGCGCCGCCGACATCGGCATCACGGGCAAGGACGTGCTGCTCGAGCAGGCCGGCCGCGAGGTCTACGAGCTGCTCGACCTCGGCTACGGCACCTGCCGGATGGTGGTGGCCGCGCGCGACGGCGACGACCCGCTCGGCGAGCCGCTGCGGCGGCGCGGCTCGGTCCGGATCGCCACGAAATACCCACGCATCGCGGGCGAGTACTTCACCGCGACCGGCCGGCAGGCGGAGATCGTGGAGGTGAAGGGCTCGGTCGAGCTGGCGCCTCTGACCGGCCTGGCCGACGCGATAGTGGACCTCACCGCCACCGGCACCACCATGAGGGAGAACCACCTCGTCGAGCACGAGCAGATCGGCGTGATGACGGCACGGCTGATCGCGAACCCGGTGTCGCACAAGCTGAAGGCGGCGGCCGTTGACGCGCTCGTGGAGCGGATCCGCGGCCTGGATATCGTCGCGCGCCCATGATCGCGATCGTCGACTACGGGATGGGCAACGTCACCTCGGCGCGGATGGCGCTCGAACACGTCGGCGGCCAGGTCGAGCTGACCGACGACGCCGACGTGATCGCCGCCGCCGACGGCGTCGTGCTGCCCGGTGTGGGCGCGTTCCCGAAGGCGATGGAGGAGCTGCGCCGGCGCGACCTGTTCGAGCCGGTGCGCGCATACCGCGGGCCGCTGCTCGGCATCTGCCTGGGGATGCAGCTCCTGTTCGAGTCCTCGACCGAGCTGGGCGGCGCTCAGGGGCTCGGCCTGCTCGAAGGGCGCGTGGACGCGCTGCGCGCCGACGGCCTCAAGGTGCCCCAGATCGGCTGGAACGAGGTGTCGTGGTCCGACGGCGCGCCGCTGACCGACGGCCTCCCGGAGCGCACGGCCATGTACCACGTGCACTCGTTCGCGGCGCGCCCGGATGACGAGTCGGTGGTGATCGGCACCGCCGAGTACGGCGAGCGCTTCGCGACCGCGGTCAGGCGCGACCGCGTGTACGGAGTGCAGTTCCACCCCGAGAAGTCGAGCGCGCACGGGCTCGCGCTGCTGCGCAATTTCGTCGGGCTCGCGACGTCGTGATCCTCCTACCGGCGATCGACATCCGCGGCGGCCAGGCCGTGCGCCTCGAGCGCGGCGACTTCTCGAAGGAGACCGTCTACGACGCCGACCCGCTCGACGCGGCGCGCAAGTGGGTCGAGGAGGGCGCGCGGCAGCTCCACGTGGTCGACCTCGACGGCGCGCGCGAGGGGCGGCCTGTGAACCTCGACCACCTGCGCCGGATCACGCGCGAGCTCGACGTGCCGGTGCAGTACGGCGGCGGCCTGCGCTCGTTCGTGGCCGTGCGCGACGCGCTCGCGGCGGGCGCCCAGCGCGTGGTGCTCGGCACGGCCGCCTACACGGATGTCGACTTCCTCGACGCCGTGCTCGCGCAGTGGGGCAGCCGCGTGGTCGTGGCGATCGACGTGCGCGACGGCTACGTCTCGGTCTCCGGCTGGACCGAGAAGACGCAGATGCCGCCGGAGGACGTGATCCACCGCATGCAGGGGCGCGGGGTGAAGCAGTTCGTCTACACCAACGTCGACCACGACGGGATGCTCGACGGACCCGACCTGGACGAGGTCGAGCGCATGGCCGGCGTCATCCGCGGGCGCTTCCTCTACTCGGGCGGCATCGGCTCGCTCGACGACCTGCGCGGACTGAAGGAGCTGCGACTCGTGAACCTGGCGGGCGTGATCTCCGGCAAGGCGCTCTACGAGGGGCGCTTCACGGTCGAGGACGCGACGGAGGTCCTGCGCGACAGGCGCGCGAGCGATGCTGCTTAGGCGGGTGATCCCGTGCCTCGACGTCGACAAGGGGCGCGTCGTGAAGGGGACGAACTTCGTCGACATCCGTGATGCCGGCGACCCGGTCGAGCTGGCCGCACGCTACGAGGCGGAGGGCGGTGACGAGATCGTCTTCCTCGACATCACCGCTTCGCATGAGAAGCGCGACACGATCGTCGAGCTCGCGCGGCGCACGGCGCACGACGTGTTCGTGCCGTTCACGATCGGTGGTGGCATCCGCTCGGTGGCCGACGCCCAGGCCGTGCTCGACGCCGGGGCCGACAAGGTCTCGGTGAACTCCGCGGCGGTGCAGCGGCCGGAGCTGCTGGGCGAGCTGGCCGAGCAGTTCGGGGCGCAGTGCGTGGTGCTGGCGATCGACGCGCGCCGCGAGACCGACGGCCGCTACTGCGTGTACACCGCGGGCGGCCGGAATCCGACCGGCATCGACGCCGTCGAGTGGGCGCGCGAGGGTGCGGGTCGCGGGGCCGGCGAGATACTGCTCACCAGCATGGATCGCGACGGGACCGAGGACGGGTACGAGCTCACCCTCACGCGCGCCGTCTCGGGCGCGGTCGACGTGCCGGTGATCGCATCGGGTGGCGCAGGGAACCTCGACCACCTCGTCGAGGCGGTGGAGCAGGCGCACGCGGACGCGGTGCTGTGCGCGTCGATCTTCCACTACGGCCAGTACACGGTCGGGCAGGCGAAGGAGCACATGCGCGACGCGGGGATCCCCGTGCGGCTATGAGCCTGCGCGAGCAGATCGAGGCGCTGCCGGGCATGGCGATGCTGCTGCCCGCGCTGGAGGGCGTCGATCGCGCGTTCCTCGTGGGTGGCGCCGTGCGGGACCTGCTGCGCGGCACGCCTCCGCTCGACATCGACGTGACGGTGGAGGGGGACGCGCTCGCCACGGCCGCCACGGTTGCCGAGCGGCTCGGCGGCGAGGTGGAGCCGCACGAGCGCTTCGGCACGGCGACGGTGCTGGCGCCGGGTCTGGCCCTCGACTTCGCGGGGACCCGTCGCGAGACCTACGCCGCGCCGGGCGCGCTTCCGGACGTGGAGCCGGCCTCGCTCGACGAGGATCTGCGCCGGCGCGACTTCACCGTCAACGCGATCGCGGCCGGGCTCTCGCATGACGAGCTCGGCGTGGTGCACGATCCACTCGGCGGGCGCGCGGACCTCGACGCGGGGGTCATCCGCGTGCTGCACGAGCGCAGCTTCGTCGACGACCCGACGCGACTGCTGCGCGCGGTGCGCTACGAGGCGCGGCTGGGCGCGGCGATGGACCCGCGCACAGAGGAGCTCGCGCTCGAGGCTGCGGACGGCGGCGCGCTCGACACGGTTTCCGGCAAGCGCGTGCGGGTCGAGCTCGAGTTCCTGTTCGAGGAGGAGGAGATGCCGGCCGCGCTGGAGCGGTTGTGCGCACTCGGAATCGACAGAGCCATGTACCCGTGCCTGCGCTGCGACCCCGACCGCGCGGCGAGCGCCGCGCTGGGTGCGGCGGAGACGGGCGCGCAGCGCACGCTCGCGGTGCTGGCCGCGCTGATCGTGCCCGACTCCGACGCGCTGCATCCGTGGCTCGATCGCCTGTCGTTCCCGCGCCCGGAGCGCGAGCGGATCGCGCGCGCCGCGTCCACGGGCCCGCACCTGGCGCACCGGCTGCGCGCCGACATGACCGACTCCGCGGTGCACGCGCTGCTGCACGGCGAGCCGCTCGAGGCGCTGGCGGTCGCGCTGGCGTGGGGAGCTCCGGGCGAACCGATCCTCCGCTACGTCCGCGACCTCCGCGGTGCGGCGCTCGAGATCACGGGGACCGATCTGATCGCCGCGGGCGTGCCGGAGTCGCCCGCCGTGGGTGAGGCGCTCGAGGAGACGTTGCGGCAGAAGCTCGACGGCCACGTGTCCGGGCGTGACGACGAGCTGCGCGTGGCGCTCGCGGTGGCGAGAAGGATCGATGCGGTCGATTGACGTCGACCTGCCGGGTGGCCGGGTGGCGTTCTCGACGCGTCAGGACGGCGTGAGCGAGGGAGCGTACGAATCGCTCAACCTCGGAATCCTCACCGACGACGTTCGGGAGCGAGTGGCCGAGAACCGGGCGCTGCTGCTGGGCGAGCTCGGGTTGTCGGAGATCGCCTACGGCCACCAGGTCCACGGCGTCGCGATCAGGGAATGGGACGGGCCCCGCGAGGGCGGCCCGCTCGACGACGTCGACGGGCACGTCACGTCGGTGCCGCGGCTCGGCCTGCTCGTGCTTGTCGCGGACTGCCTTCCGGTGGCTCTGATCGGCGGCGGCCGCGCGGCGATGCTGCACTGCGGCTGGCGCGGCCTCGCGGGCGGAATCGTCGAGCGCGCGCTGGAGTCGTTCGACTCGCCGCCCGCCGCCGCGATCGGGCCGGGCATCGGCCGGTGCTGCTACGAGGTGGGCGAGGAGGTGCTGGCAGCGTTCTCGGCCTACGACGGCGTCGCCGACGGCCGGATGCTCTCGCTGCGCGCCGTCGCCCGCCAGAAGCTCGAGGGCGCCGGCGTGACGCAGGTCGAGGACGTGGATCTGTGCACGAGCTGCCGGTCCGACCTCTTCTTCTCCCACCGTCGCGACAACGGCGTGACGGGCCGCCAGGCCGGGATCGCATGGCTCAGCTGACCGCCGCGCGCGTGCGCGAGAACCTCGACCGGGTGCGCGAGCGGATCGCCGCGGCGGGGCGCGACCCGGGCGAGGTCGAGATCCTGGCGGCGGTCAAGTACGTGCCCGTCGATGAGGT
>JAICRZ010000058.1 GCA_025937135.1 Thermoleophilaceae bacterium | reverse complement strand
GGCATCTACACCTACGACTTCCTCCCGCACTACTTCCAGAACCGCAGCGAGGACCAGATGGCGGCGCTGTTCGTGGCGGACATCGAGGAGGGCATCCAGGGGACGGACGCGAAGGCGGCGTTCATCAAGTGCGCGGCCGACGAGCCCGGCATCACGCCGAACATCGAGAAGGTCCACCGCGCGGCCGCGCGCGCGAGCGTGCAGACCGGCGCTCCGATCATGGCCCACTCGCGGCCGGCGTCGAACACCGGGCCGCGCCAGGTGGAGATCTTCCTCGAGGAGGGCGTCGCTCCCGAGAAAATCCAGATCGCCCACACCGGAGACACGGACGACCTCGACTACATCGAGCGACTGCTCGACACCGGCGTCTGGATCGGGCTCGACCGCTACGGCCTCGAGCTCTACCTCCCGATGGAGCGCCGTAACGCGACGTTCGCGGAGCTGCTGCGCCGCGGCCACGCCGGCCGGATCCACGTGTCGCAGGACTTCTGCGCGACGATCGACTGGTTCCCGGAGGAGTTCGAGGAGCAGGCGGTCGACGCCGGGCTCATCAAGGACTGGAGCATGACCCTCGTGTTCGACCAGGTGCTGCCGTGGCTGCGCGAACAGGACGTGCTCGACCAGGAGACGGAGGACACGATCTTCATAGACAACCCGAGGAGGTGGCTCGCGCGATGAGACAGCTCACGAGCCTCGACGCGCAGTTCCTCGCGCTCGAGACGCCGCGCCAGAGCGGACACGTCGGCGGCCTGGCGATCCTCGACCCATCGACGCGCGTGGACAAGACGCTCGACTGCGCGGCGGTGCGGAAGCTCCTTCGCGAGCGCCTGCCGCTGCTGCCGCCGTTCCGCTGGCGGCTCGCCGAGGTGCCGCTCGGCCTGGACTACCCGTACTGGATCGACGACGAGGACTTCGATCTGGATTACCACGTGCGAGAAATAGCCCTGCCGAAGCCGGGCAGCGACAAGCAGCTCGCCGAGCAGGTCGCGCGCATCCAGTCGCGCCCACTCGACCGCACCCGGCCGCTGTGGGAGCTCTACATCATCGACGGGCTCGAGTCCGGGCACATCGCGATGCTCACGAAGATCCACCACGCGGTGATCGACGGCATGTCGGGCGCCGAGATCATGGGCCTGCTGCTCGACCTCGCGCCGGAGGGGCGCGAGCTGCCGGCGCCGACCGGCGACGGCTACGCGGGGCGGCCCAGCAGCGTCGGGATGCTCGCGCGAAGCCTGCTCGGGGTGCCGCGCTACCCGCTGCGGGCGCTGCGCTCGCTCCCGCGAGCGGTGCCGAACGTGGACGAGACCCCGTTCGCCGCGCTACCGGGCGCGGGCACGGTCAGCCGGATCACCGGGCGGCTGACGGGCAACAACCGACCGCGCAGCGACCTGCGCGCGCCCAAGACGCGCTTCAGCGGCCGCGTGTCCGCTCACCGCCGCTTCGCGTTCGGCCAGCTCGACCTGGCGGAGGTAAAGGCCGTCAAGAAGGTGCATGGCGTGACGGTGAACGACGTGGTGGTGTCGATCTGCGCGGGCGCCGTGCGCCGCTGGCTGCTGGAGCACGACGACCTGCCGGACGAGCCGCTCGTGGCGCAGGTGCCGGTGTCGGTTCGGACGTCGGACCAGATCGGGACCTACGGCAACCGCATCATGCTGATGAGCGCGCCGCTCCACACCGACATCGAGGATCCGATCGAGCGCCTCGAGATGACCCATGAGTCGCTCGGCGACATGAAGGAGCGCCACAAGGCCCTGCCCGCCGAGCTGCTCCAGGACGCGAACCACTTCGTGCCGCCGGCGATCTTCTCGCGCGCGGCGCAGATGACCTTCCGGCTGGCGACCTCCGTCGGGCGCCCGACCTGGAACCTCGTGATCTCGAACGTTCCCGGGCCGCAGATCCCGCTCTACCTCGCGGGCGCGCGGCTGATGGCCAATTATCCGGTGTCGGTGATCACCGACGGCATGGGCCTGAACATCACCGTGATGAGCTACGACGGTCACATGGACTTCGGGATCGTCGCCGACCGCGAGCAGATGCCGGACGTGTGGTGCCTGCTGGACTGGCTGGCGGAGGAGCTGGAGGAGCTGAAGCGGTGAGTCAGCGTGGCTCGAGGATCACCAGCGGGATCTGCCGCTCGGTGCGCTTCTGGTAGCCGTCGTAGCCGGAATAGACGCCGACCATCAGCTTCCACAGCCGGTCGCGCTCGTCGTCGCGGGCCACACGTGCGCGGACCGGGCGCTTCTCGGTGCCGATCTGAACCGTGGTCTCCGGGTTGGCCTTGAGGTTGTGGAACCAGGCCGGGTTCTTGGGGAAGCCGCCCTTCGACGCGACGAGGATGACGTTGCCGCCGTCCTCCCCGTAGACGAGCGGGGACGTGCGGCGAGTGCCGCTCTTCGCGCCGACGTGGTCGAGCAGCAGCACCGGCGGCCCGCCCGGGAGCTTGCGGCCCACGCGGCCGCCGCTCGCCCTGTAGACCCACGTGTGCAGGCCCATCAGCCGCCGCGTCACCGGCCAGGTGCGATCCGCGAGATCGAGATACGACGCCATCAGGTGGTCAGCATCCCACCATCGACCGGCAGGAGCGCGCCGGTCACGTACGAGGACGCGTCGCTGGCCAGGAAGATCGCCGCCGACACGAGCTCCTCGGCCTCGCCCTTGCGGCCGGCGGGCACGCGCACCATCATCATCTCGAGGTAGCCCTCTGGGTACTGCTCGGTCATCTCGGACTCGAAGAAGCCGGGCGCGAGCGCGTTCACGCGGATCCCCTTTCGGCCGGTCCACTGCTGCGCCAGGTCGCGCGTCAGGCCGATGATCGCGGCCTTCGTGGCCGCGTATGCCGCTTGCGGGAGACCGGCCGTCGTGGAGCCCAGCACGCTGCCGATGTTCACGATGCTGCCGCCGTCCTTCATCGCGCGCCCGCACGCCTGCGCCATCCAGTACGACCCGTTCAGGTTGATGTCGACGACCTGGCGGAACTGCTCCGGCGTCTCGCGCGTGGCGGGCACCGCGGTGCCGATGCCGGCGTTGTTGATCAGGATGTCGACACGGCCCAGCTCGCTCACCGTCTGCTCGACCAGGCGCGTGCAGTCGTCGGGATCGGCGACATCGGCCTGCACCGCGACGCAGCGGCGGCCGTGCGCCTCGACCGTCGCCTTGGTGCCATCGAGGCGCTCGGCACGGCGCCCGCAGATGGCGACGTCGGCGCCGGCCTCCGCGAGGCCGTCGGCGAATGCGACACCCAGACCGGAGGTCGCGCCGGTCACGATCGCGACCCTGCCGTCGAGCTTGAAGCGGTCGAGGATGCTCACGAGCCCAGCACCAGCTCGGCGGCCGTGCGCACCAGGTTCACATCACCCTGGATCAGCAGCGTGGTTACGAGCGACTCGCGCCACGCCTCGAGGTCGTCGCGGATCTTCTCCTTCGGCCCGATCAGCGAGAGCTTCTCGATCAGCTCCGTCGGGATCGCGGCGCCCGCCTCGTCGCGCTTGCCCTCGAGGTAGAGGTCGGCGACCTTGTCGATCATCTCCTCGTAGCCCATGCGGATGGCCACGTTGGCGTGGAAGTTCTTCCCCTTCGCCCCCATGCCGCCGAAGTACAGCGCGTAGAACGGGCGCAGCATGTCCGCCGCGGCCTCCACGTCGTCGGTCACGAGCAGGGGCACCGTGGCCGCCACCTCGAAGTTGTCCTTCGACCGCCGCGCGCCCTCGCGCGAGAAGCCGTCGTTCAGCGCGTCCTCGAAGTAGCCGGGGTTGCGCGGGTCGAACAGCATCGCGAGCCAGCCGTCGCACAGCTCGGCGGCGAGTGCGATGTTCTTCGGCCCCTCGGCGCCCAGGTAGATCGGGATGTCCTCGCGAAGCGGGTGGATCGACGCCTTGAGCGGCTTGCCGAGGCCGGTGCCGCCGGGAAGCGGCAGCGGGTAGTGCTCGCCGTCGTTGGTGACCGGTCCCTTGCGCGCCCAGATGTCGCGCAGGATCCCGACGTACTCCCGCGTGCGCGCGAGCGGCTTCGCGAACGGCATGCCGTACCAGCCCTCCACCACCTGCGGGCCGGACACGCCGAGGCCCAGGATGAAGCGGCCGCCGGAGAGGTGGTCCATCGTCATCGCCGACATGGCCGTCATGGCGGGCTGACGCGCGGACATCTGCGTGATCGCCGTGCCGAGCTTGAGCTTCTGCGTCTCCGAGCCCCACCACGCGAGCGGCGTGAGGCCGTCCGAGCCGTACGCCTCGGCGGTCCAGATCGAGTCGAAGCCGAGCTTCTCCGCCTCGGCGATCGACTCGGTCACGCCCTCGGGCGGGCCCCCGGCCCAGTAGCCGGTGTTCAGCCCCAGCTTCAGCTCGCCTGCTGCCACGCGGGCACCTCCTGTCCGGCCCGCGCGGCGTTGGCCGCGATGGCGTCGATGATGCGCGGCCACACGGCGCGCGGAAGGTCGTGGCCCATCCCCTCGATCAGCTCGAGCTTCGCGCCGCTGATGGCACGGGCGGTGGCCCTGCCGCCGGAGCGCGCGACCATCTTGTCCTTGGTCCCGTGGATCACGAGCGTGGGCGCCTTGATCCGGCGCACCTCCGCGGTGCGGTTCCCGCCGGCGACGATCGCGGCGAGCTGGCGCGGCGTGCCCGCGGACGTCGGGTCGCGGTCGTAGCTCAGCGCGGCGAGCTTGCGCAACTCGTCCTCATCGCGGTCGAAATCCGGCGAGCCGATCAGCGCGAAGATCTTCTCGGTCCGCTCGACGTAGGCGTCCTTGCCGCGCGGCGGCCTGCCGAGGAAGAACGGATAGACCTTCAGCGCCGGGTTGCCCACGTGGCGCGCGCCGGTCGTCGACATGATCGAGGTGAGCGAGAGGACGCGCTCGGGGTGCCTGGCGGCCATCGTCTGGGCGATCATCCCGCCCATCGAGGCGCCCACCACGTGCGCGCGCTCGATGCCGAGGTGGTCGAGCAGCCGCATCCCGTCGTCCGCCATGTCGGCGAGCGTGTAGGCGAGCTTCTTGAACTTGCGCGTGAACAGCTCGAGCGGCCGCGGCGGCGGCACCGATTCGAAATGGGTCGAGTGGCCCGAGTCGCGGTTGTCGTAGCGGATCACGCGGAAGCCGCGGCCGGCCAGCTCGCGGCAGAAGTCCTCGTGCCAGCCGATCATCTGCGTGCCGAGCCCCATCACGAGGAGCAGCGCGGGGTTCGACTCCTCCCCGAACGTCTCGAAGCAGATCTCGACGTCGCCGGCCTTCGCGAGCTGCTCGTTCACGCCGGGGATCGTATGTGCTGCGGCTATGCCGCTGCCGCCGCGATCGTTCGCAGGCGGTCGAGCGCGCGGCGCAGCAGTCGCGACACGTGCATCTGCGAGATTCCGATCCGCTCGGCGATCTCGTGCTGGAGCATGTCGTCCTCGAAGCGCATCTTGAGGATCAGGCGCTCGCGCTCGGGCAGCGCGCGCAGGCCGGCGGCGAGGGCGCTCCGGTCGTCCACGATCTCGTACTGCTCGTCCAGGTCCCCGATCGCCGCGGCGAGGTCCTCGGCACCGTCGTCGTCGCTCTCGCGTGGCGCGTCCAGCGAGCGCACCGCGAGGGCCAGCGTGGCCTCACGCAGCTCGAGCGCCTGCTCCACGGTCACGTTCAGCTCCTCCGCGAGCTCCGCCGGCGTCGGGGCGCGGCCCAGCCGCTGCCACAGAACGTCGCTCGCGGTGCGCGAGGCCATCATGCGGTCGTGCATGTCGCGCGGCATGTGCATCGCCCAGTTGAAGTCGCGGAAGTGGCGCTTGATCTCGCCGAGGATCGTCGGGACGAGGTACGACGAGAGCGCTGCGCCGCGATCCGGGTCGTAGCGGTCCACGCCCTTGACAACGGCCACGCTCGCCACCTGGTAGACGTCCTCGAGCGAGTCGCCACGGCTCGCGCGAACCGCGAGCTTGCGGGCCAGCGGCAGGAACCGGCGGATCAGCTCCTCGCGCGCACGCAGGTCGCCGTCCACGTGGTAGCGGTCGACGAGCCGCCGCTCCTCGGTGGCGCGGCGGCCGAGAGTAAGGGCGGGGGCGGGTCCGGGCGAACGGCGCGCGGGAAAACTGCTCATACGACCTCCAGAACGGGGTTTGAAAACCCTCGGTGAAGTCGCGATCGCGCCGTGCCGACGTGTCGTTCTTTCCCGGGAAAGACCTTCAAGGGCGTGTCCCCGGTACGAGGCCGCCCCTACACGAAGCGTAGCCCGTAGAGGTGCTCATCAAACGCCTTGGGATGAGCGTTTGCCGATCTACCCGGTCAGGCAGATGACGCTGACCGCCCGGGGCCCTAGATTTCATCGGATGCAGTCAGGCCGCTACAGCGACGAGGCACAGCAGGAGGACACGGCGCACGTCCGCATGGGCGAGGATCGCCGCGGGCGCCAGGCGCTCGTCTTCAGCTTTCCCTTCGACGAGCTGCTCAACAGCGCGGTCAAGCGGCTGCCCGGGCGCTGGTTCAACTGGGAGACGCGCGAGTGGACCGTGCTGTGCCGCTCTGAGTCCGCCGAGGAAATCGCCGAGATGCTCGCCTGCTTCCCGCGCGTGGAGGTGGACGCCGAGGTCTCCGACTGGCTCGCGGACGCGGCCGGCTGGCAGGGCATCGCCGCGGTCTGGGACACGGGCGACGGCCCGCTGCTCTCGCTGCGGCTGCTCGACGGCGTGCCGCCGCGCGAGCTCGAGGCGATCGCGCCGGAGGGCGCGCGCAACGGCTCGCTGCTGGTGCCGCTCGACGCACGGGTGGCCGAGCTCGTGTCCGAGCTCGAGGACCTCGAGCTCGACCCGGTGGCCGACGCCGCCGTGCGCGCCGCACTCGAGGGAACCACGCCACCGCCTGGCGCGGTGCTCGAGCTGGGGACCAACGAGGACGGCGTCGAGCGCTTCGAGCTCTACACGGGCACGCGGATCGACGCCGCGGCCGCGTTCCGGCGGCTGACCGAGGCGCATCGGGCCGACTGGCGGCCCGGCCACTTCGCGCGCGCCGACCAGCAGGAGATCCTCGCCGTCCCGGCCGACGCCGCGCTGCTCGACGAGCTCGACGACTTCATCGACGACCACGACTTCGTCTGGGTCACCCCCGACGCGGCCAGCCTGCGCGAGGAGCTGCGCGGCGAGCGCCGGCGGGCGAAGGCCACGATCGCGCTCTCGATGGCGGAGGACGCCGACCTCGAGCTGCCGTCATTGCACGGCGAGCTGCGGCCGTTCCAGCGCGCGGGCGTCCGTTACGCGCTCACCCAGCGCCGCACCTTCCTCGCCGACGAGCAGGGGCTCGGCAAGACCGTGCAGGCGCTGGCCGCGCTCGAGGCCGACGGCGCGTTCCCGGCGGTCGTCGTCTGCCCGGCGTCCATGAAGCTCACCTGGGAGCGCGAGGCCGCGCGCTGGCTGCCCCATCGCTCCAGCGCCGTGCTCAGCGGGCGCTCCGAGCGCGGCTGGGCCGCCGCGAAGGCCGACCGCGCCGACATCGTGATCCTCAACTACGAGATCGTCGACGGCCACCTCGAGCGTCTGATCGACCTCAGCCCGCGCGGCGGTGTGTTCGACGAGTCGCACTACTGCAAGGAGCCGCGCGCGAAGCGGACCAAGGCCTGCATCGCGCTGGCGCGGCACGTCGACAAGACCGGGCTGCGGCTGGCGCTGACCGGCACGCCGGTGCTCAACCGGCCGAAGGAGCTGGTCTCGCAGCTTCGGCTGATCGGCAGGCTGCGCGACTTCGACTCCGGCGCCGGGATGGCGCGCCGCTTCAAGAATCGCGACTCGCTCGAGCGACTGCACTGGCACCTGCGCTCGCACTGCTACGTACGCCGCCTGAAGGCCGACGTGCTGCCGCAGCTCCCGCCCAAGGAGCAGGTCACGATCCCCGTCGAGCTGAACAACGAGGCGGAGTACCGGCTGGCCGAGCGCGACCTGGTCGCATGGCTGCGCGCGCAGCCGATGGACCTGCACGACTACGAGGCGCGCGTGGCCGCCGCAATGCGCAACGAGCGGCTGGTGCGGCTCAACAAGCTGCGCCAGCTCGCCGGCCGCGGCAAGCTCGACGCCGCCGTCGCGTGGGTCGAGGACTTCCTCGAGTCGGGCGAGCCGCTCGTGGTGTTCGCCGACCACGTGGAGGTGCAGCACACGCTTGTCGAGCACTTCCCGGATGCCGTCCACGTGCTCGGCGACGACAGCGCGCAGGCGCGCGACGACGCCGTGCAGGCGTTCCAGCAGGACGACGGCCCGCAGCTGATCGTCTGCTCGCTGCGCGCGGCCGGTCAGGGAATCACCCTGACCCGCGCGTCCAATGTCGCCTTCCTGGAGCTCGACTGGACGCCCGCGCGACTGGCCCAGGCCGAGGACCGCTGCCACCGGATCGGCCAGGACGACTCGGTCACCGCGTGGTACCTGCTCGCTCCGGACACGATCGACGAGACGATGGCCGACGTGCTCGCGTGGAAGCGCGGCGTGATCGGAGCCGTGACCGACGGGCGCTTCGTGGAGGGCGAGTCGCTGGTCGAGGCCGTGCTGCGCGAGCTGCGCGAGCGCGTCGACGGCGACGAGCAGCGCGCGGCCTAGCGGCGCTCGACCTCGTACCCCGCATCACGCAGCGCGGCGACTATCTCCTCGGCGTGCTCGGCGCTGCGCGTCTCGAGCACGAGCTGCACGCCGGTCTCGCGCACGTGCAGGGGAACCGCGTCGCGCACGTGCTCGACGCTCAGCAGGTTCCCGCCCGCGGAGGCCACGCTTTCCAGCAGCGTGGCCAGTCCCCCGGGGCGATCCGACACGCGCGTGAACAACAGCACGCGGCGGCCCGCCGCCGTCTCGTGGCGCTGGGCGACGGAGGCGAGCACGCCGGCGTCGACGTTGCCGCCGGACAGGATCACCACCGTGGACGGCGCGGCCCGCACGTGCCCGCCGAGCAGCGCGGCGACGCCGACCGCGCCGGCCCCCTCCACCACGAGCTTCGCCCGCTCGAGCAGCCGGACCATCGCCTCCGCCACCTCGTCCTCGGCGACCACGACGACGTCGTCCACGAGGCTGTCGATCAGCCGCGCGGTCAGCTCGCCTGGGTGCTTGATCGCAATGCCGTCGGCAATCGTCGGGCGGCTGTCCACACGCACGCCCACCACGCGCGCGTCGGGCCGCTGCGCCTTGACCGCGCCGGCCACCCCGCTGATCAACCCCCCACCGCCGATCGGGACCACGACCAGGCCGAGCTCCGGCACGTCCTCGAGCAGCTCGGCCCCGAGCGTGGCCTGGCCGAGGATCACGTCGGGGTCGTCGAAGGGGTGCACGAAGACCGCGCCCGTCGCAGCGGCGTGCTCGCGCGCGCGGCCGACGCACTCGTCGACCGTGTCGCCGCCCAGGTGCACCTCGCCGCCGAAGCCGCGGACGGCAGCCACCTTCGCGACCGACGCGTCCTGCGGCATGAACACGTCGCAGCGCAGGCCGCGGGCGCGCGCCGCGTAGGCCAGCGACTGCGCATGGTTGCCGGCGCTGCCCGCCACCACCGCGCGCGGCCCGTCCAGGTTCGCGAGCTTGCTGAGCGCGCCACGCAGCTTGAACGAGCCGGTGCGCTGGAGGTTCTCGGCCTTCAGCACCACGGTCCCGCCGCACGCCTCGCTGAGGCTGCGCGAGCTGAGGACCGGCGTGTGACGGACGAGGTCGGCGCCGGCCGCGCGGGCTGCGCCGATCGCGCCGGCGTCGTTCAGGCGCGTCTGCACCGCCTGCGCCTCGGTTGTGGCCATGGCGCCATTATCGCCCCGCTCGCTTGCCACGGTGCGGCGGGAGGTAGATGATCGACGGGTGAGCAAGAAGCCCCTGGGCCTGCTCGTCGGCTGCCTCGTCGTCGCGCTCGCGTTCCCGGCGCTCGCCCTGGCGTTGCGGCGCACCTACTTCGGCCCGGCCGCCGGCGGCGTGAACAACGCGGGCGTGGAGATATCGGCTCGGCTCAGCCACGGAAAGCCGGTCAAGGTCAAGCGTCTCGAGTGGCACAACGTCGTGGGCTCGTGCGCGGGTGGGCGGTCAGGCGCGTCGACCGGCGAGTTCCCGTCGGCGATCAAGGTCAAGCACAGGTCGTTCAGCGCGACCGGCCACCTCAACTCCGGCCGGACGACGGTCACCGTGAGCGGCAGCTTCAAGCACCACGCCACGAAGATGGCCGGGAAGCTCCGCATCCACGGCACGGTGCCGGGATGCGCCTCGCTCGACACGGGCACCGTGAGCTGGACGGCGAAGCAGCCGGCCGGCGAGCACTAGCCGCTCCACACGAGGAGTGCTTCCGCGCCCGAGCGGGTAGAAGCTGGCGCTGCCTACCTGGGAGGGTCCGTGCGTCGCGTTCTCATCGTCTGTCTTCTCGTGCTGACCGCGGTCGGCGCGCAAGCCGCCACCGCGAGCGCGGCGCCGCCGATCAAGCACGTCTTCGTCATCGCCCTCGAGAACAAGGGCTTCGACACCACGTTCGGACCGGGGTCGGCCGCGCCGTACCTGTCACAGGACCTGACGGCGCAGGGGCAGCTGCTCACGCAGTACTACGCGACCGGGCACGCGAGCCTCGACAACTACATCTCGCTCGTCAGCGGGCAGGCGCCGAACATCGCCACCCAATCGGACTGTCCGTTCTACTTCAACTTCGTGCCGGGCATCGCGGCCACCGACGGCCAGTACATCGGGCAGGGCTGCGTCTACCCGAAGCAGGTCAAGACCGTGGCCGACCAGCTCGCCGGCGCGGGCCTGACCTGGAAGGGCTACATGGAGGACATGGGTACGCCGTGCCGCCACCCGGCGATCAACAGCCGCGACGACACGCAACAGGCGCGCGTCGATGACCAGTACGCCGCGCGGCACAACCCGTTCGTCTATTTCCACTCGATCATCGACTCACCGTCGTGCGCGCAGAACGACGTGCCGCTCGAGCAGCTCGACACCGACCTCCAGTCGTCTTCCACGACGGCGAGCTACTCGTTCATCACGCCCGACCTCTGCGACGACGCCCACGACTCCGTGTGCGCCGACGGCAGCCCCGGCGGGCTGCCGGCCGCCGACGAGTTCCTCCGCACGTGGGTCCCGAAGATCACCGGCTCGCCCGCGTGGGCCGACGGCAGCCTGCTCGTGATCACCTTCGACGAGGCCGGCTCGAGCGACGCGACCGCGTGCTGCAACGAGCAGCCCGGCTTCAACACGCCGAATCCCGGCGGCACGACCTGGGGACCCGGCGGCGGGCGCACGGGCGCGGTGCTGATCTCTCAGTTCATCCAGCCCGGCACGCGCAACGACACGCCGTACAACCACTATGGGCTGCTCGGCAGCGTCGAGGACATCTTCGGCCTCGGGCGGCTCGGCTATGCGGGCCAGGCGGGACTGAAGACGTTCGGCGCGGACGTGTACAACGCGCCGTAGGCCGTCCAGCTAGCGGTGGTGGCGGATATCGATCTCCTCGATCGACGTCCGCTCGACCTCGCCGCTCGCCTGACGCGTGAACACCCAGATGCGAAGGGCTCCACCGTGGCGCCGGACGTCCTTCGCCCGCCGCCGCGCGACCTTCGCGTTCGAGGACAGCTTGAACTTGACCACGCCCCCGGCGCGCCCGGCGTCGACGGCGAACCCCGCGCTCGCGTTCACGTCGTAGAAATGGCCGTTCGTCCGGCGGATCCAGGGAATCTCGAACCTGCCGCTGCAGCGGTCGCCCGGACTCTCCATGCAGTAGAGGTGGAAGCGCACGACGCCGGCCCGGCTCACCCTCGCGGGCGGCGCCGGCCCGCCGAAGCACTCGTCCGTGCTGCCCTCCTCGAGACCGTACGACGCGCACGTGGTGGCCTGGTCACCCTCGATCGCATCGGCGTCGACGGCAATCGCCAGCCACGCGAGTACGAAGGCCGAAGCGACTACGGCGCGCACGCTGGTGGCGAGGATCGAGCGCATCTGCTGACCGTACGCGCGAATCCGCTACTGCACAAGTAGAGCCGACGGAGGGATTCGAACCCTCGACCCCCGCTTTACGAGAGCGGTGCTCTGGCCAACTGAGCTACGTCGGCAGCGACGCCGGAGTCTAGCCATGGGGCGAGATCCGTCCGGCCCGCTCTTAGGTCGGCATGTTGCCGCGCCGGCTACAGCGCCTACCCCGGTTCGCCGTCACCGGCGAGTCGGTCATCCACGAGGCGAACACACTCTCCTCGCGGCTGCTCGGTCTCGCCTGGCTCCGGTCGATACCGAGCGGCCACGCCCTGCTGATCCCGGATTGCCGCTCGGTTCACACGTTCGGCATGCGGTTCGCGATCGACGTCGCGTTCCTCGATGACCGCGGGCGCCCGCTCCGGATCGAGCGCGGCGTGCAGCGGCGCCGGGTGCTCGTCTGCCGCGGCGCGTTCGCGGTGCTCGAGGCGCCGGCTGGGGAGATCGACCTCTACGTGGCCTCAATCGGCTGAGCCGACCAGGCGCTCCAGGCGCAGCGTCAGCGCCGTGAGCGCGAGGTCCTCGCTCACGTTCAGCTCGAGCGATTGGCGCGCGTCCTCGCACACCTCGATCGCCTCGCGCAGGCGGCGCGGGTCGCGGCCGGGCGCGGCGGCGGCAAGCGCGGGCGCGCGGTCGTTCGCGAGGGTCGCGGCCTCGGCGCCCTCCGCGATGCACAGGAGGTCGCGGAAGGCGAGCGCCGCGAGCTCGAGGCCCAGGTCGAGAACCTCGGTGCGCGCACGCCGGCCGTCGCGCTTCGCGGCCTCCTCGAACTCGCGCTCGAGCGCCTTGCGGTCACGCCCCTTCGGCTCGTTCTCGAGCCGCTCGACGGCGACGGCGGCGACGGCCTCCTGCGCCTCGTCGCAGCGCGCGTCGGCGCGATCGAGGAGCGCGCGCCACGGCTCGCCCACAGCGGCCTCGCGGCGCTCGCCGGCAAGTGCCGCCCGCACGAGCTTGTCGACGTCGTCGCGCAGCCCCTCACCGTCCTCGGACGCGAGGTAGCGCGCCCGTGAAGCGTTGCCGAGCGCCAGCCGTCCGCAGGCGCCGGCGCGGCCGGGCTCGATGCCGTCCTGCTCGAGCCTCGCGGCGATCCGCTCCGGCGAGAGCGGGTCGAAGCGGACGAGCTGGCAGCGCGAGACGACCGTCTCCAGCACCTGCCCCAGCGCGTCGGTGAGCAGGATCAGGTGCACGAAGTCGGGCGGCTCCTCGAGCGTCTTGAGCAGGCGGTTGGCCACCTCGTCGTTCATCGTGTCGGCGCTCTCGAGGACGAAGACGCGCTTGCTCGACTCGAACGGCGTGCGACTCGCGGCGGCCACGACCGCGGCGTCCACGTCGGACACGCGCATCACGTGAGCCCCGGTCGGCTTCACCCAGGTCAGGTCGGGATGCGTCCCGGCGAGCACGCGCCGGCGCGCGGCGTCGTGGTCGGCCTCACCCTCGGCCAGCAACTCGGCGGCGAGTGCGCGAGCGACGGTGCGCTTGCCGGTGCCCGGCGGCCCGTGGAAGAGGTACGCGTGCGAGGGCTGGCCGTTCGCGAGCGCGGCCCCCAGGACCATGCGCGCGTGCGCGTGGTCCTCGGTCCCGTTCAGCACCACGCTCATGCCGCCACCCCCACGACCACTTCCATGACCTCGGCGTGGACCTCGGCGGCCGGGCGCGCCGCATCGATGCGGCGCCAGCGCTCGGGGTTCTCGCGCGCGAGGCGGTCGTACGCGTCGCGCACCTGCGCCTGGAGCGAGCGTCCCTCGTCCTCGAAGCGGTCGGCCTCGCCCCCGCGCTCCGCGGCGTCCGTCAGGTCGAGCTCCAGCAGGAACGTGATGTCGGGCTCGAGTTCGCCGGTGGCGAAGCGGTTGATCGACGCGACCACGTCAACGCCGAGGCCGCGGCCCTCGCCCTGGTAGGCGAGCGACGAGTCGAGGTAGCGGTCGGAGACCACGACCTTGCCGGCGTCGAGCGCGGGCCGGATGACCTGCTGGACGAGCTCCGCGCGCGCGGCCGCGAACAGCAGCGTCTCGCCCACGGGGCTCAGCTCGATCGTGCTGTCCTTGAGGACCTCGCGGATGCGCTCGCCAAGCGGGGTCCCACCCGGTTCGCGTACGGCCACGGCGCGGTCGCCGAGCGCGTCGCGGAGCATCCCCGCCTGGGTCGTCTTGCCGGCGCGGTCGACGCCTTCGAAGGTCACGAACAGTCCGGCCATCTCCGGGAGCGAAGGTAACAGCCGGACAGGCGGCCAAATAGGCTTCCGTGCCGCATGCGGGCACTTGTCACAGGAGGCGCCGGGTTCATCGGCTCGAACCTCGTCGACGCGCTGGTCGAGCGCGGCGACGAAGTCACGGTCGTGGACAACCTCTCAACCGGCCGGCGCGAGAACCTCGACGGCGCCCTGGCCCGCGGCGCGCGGCTCGTCGAGGCCGACATCCGCGAGGGCGACGCGCTGCGCACGGTCTTCGCCGACGCTCGTCCGGAGGTCGTCTTCCACCTGGCCGCGCAGATCGACGTGCGCAAGTCGGTCGCGGACCCGGCGTTCGACTCGGGCATCAACGTCGGCGGCACGATCAACGTGCTGGCGGCGGCGCATGCGGCCGGCGTCCCGCGCGTGGTGAACACTTCGAGCGGCGGCGCGATCTACGGCGAGGGGCAGGGGATCCCCGCACCCGAGTCGCACCCGGTCGCACCCGAGGCGCCGTACGGCCTATCGAAATTCTGCGCCGAGCAGTACTGCGAGATCTACGAGCGGATGCACGGGCTTGCGACGGCGTCGCTGCGCTACGGCAACGTCTACGGGCCGCGCCAGGATCCGCTCGGCGAGGCGGGCGTGATCGCGATCTTCTGCGGCAAGCTGCTCGACGGCGGCCGGCCGACGGTCTTCGGCGACGGGCTCCAGACGCGCGACTACGTCTACGTGGGCGACGTCGTGTCGGCCAACCTCGCCGCGGCGGCGTCGGAGGCGACCGGGCCGTTCAACATCGGCACGGGTGTCGAGTCGACGGTGCTCGACATCGTCACCGCGCTCGCGACGAACGCCGACGGGGCATTCGATCCGGACTTCCAGCCCGAGCGGCTCGGTGAGGTGCGCCACATCGCGCTCGACACGACGCGCGCGCAGCAGGAGCTCGCGTGGCAGGCGCGGGTGGGGCTCGACGACGGCATGCGCATCACACTCGAATCGCTGCGGTAGCGCCGCCGCGCCGAGAATCTGGACTCGGCATTCGCCGAGTGGGAGGCTCGCGCCATGTACTCGCGCCTGCTGGTCCTCGCAGCCGCGCTCGCGGCACTCCTCGCCCTCCCGTCGGTCGCACTGGCCAGCCAGATCGGCGTCACCGCTCCCGCCACATCGCCTCAGGGCCAGTCGGTGACCGTGCACATGGCGGGTACGGCTGACGCGTCGAACCTGGCCGTGATGGGCGTCGTGCGGCAGCAGGCGTGTCCCGCGACCCGCGACGAGGCGCTCGCGCTTCCGGGGCCGCGTGAGAACGAGCTGTCGGTCGCACAGGGCTCGTTCTCGCTCGACATGAACCTGATCACGTTCGATCAGGCGAGCGGCCAGGACCTCAGCGGGCCGGTGAACGTGTGCGTGTACCTCTCACGGACGTCCGACGACACGACGGTCGCGGCGAACGCGACCTCGCTCGTGCTGACGAACGGCTCCACCGGCGGCGGCTTCGGCGTGCAGATACCCGCGGCCGAACGGATGGGCAGCAACGGCACGATCCGCATCAGTGCAACGTGCCCCTCGGGCTGCACGCTGAAGGCGCACGCCGGCAGTTCGCGGCACGTGACGAAGCACCTGAGCGCCGGCAGCTCGCCCGTGACGATCAAGCTGCCGCTGAGCGCCGAGATTGAGCACCGCGTGAAGCAGGCGCGCAGGAAGCACAGGGCCGTGACCGTCCACGTGACCGCCACGGCCACGCCGACCTCGGGGGCGGGCAAGACGGTCGGCCGCAACGTGAAGGTTCGCTAGCCGCAGCGTCCGGGCCGCTACCGTGTCTGAGCCGGTATGCCGCTCGCAGCGATCATCCCGATAGCCGTCGTGCTCGTGCTTCTGGCGTGCGTCGCGCTCGCCTACGCCCTGGGCCACGCGCCCGGCGATCGCATGCGCCCGCTCCGAGCCTCCGCCGCCGAGGCCAGCGACCGCACGCAGGACCTCGCCGCCGAGTTCTTCGAGTGGCTGCGCACGGGCCGCTGACCTAATTCCTCCCGAGTTTGCAGGGTCGTCCCGGGCGTATCCCGGTGCAGTCGCGTACGCTCGCGGAAGGACCAGCACCCGGTGTAGCGAATTACGCAACATCTGGTGTTTTTCGCCTGTTCCGACCACTAGATCTTGTAGAATTGACTTCGTGCACT
>JAICRZ010000137.1 GCA_025937135.1 Thermoleophilaceae bacterium | reverse complement strand
TCGTAGGAGAACGGGTCGTGGCAGCCGACGCACGCGGCGCAGTCGGCGCCGCGGTTGCCGGGGCCGGCGCAGAGCGAGCCGTCGCCCTGCATCAGGTAGAGCCGCGAGCAGACGAGCCAGTAGTTGTGCGTGGAGAAGTACGAGGGGATCCCGCGGCTGGCGGCGGCGTCGAGCAGGCCGGCGCCCAGGTTGTGCAGGTTGTGGAAGTGGATGACGTCGGGCCGCTCGCGGTCCAGCGCGGCGGCGAACGCGGCGGTCACCTGCGGGTCGTCGACCTCGCGCTCGGGGTGACCGAGGTCGAGGAAGCCGCTCGGCCGGTTGTGCACGCCGATCAGCTTGACGCCGTCCTCCTCCCATTCGCGCAGCGCGTACGGCGGATGGCCGGGCAGCGGCTGCACGGCGGCGTGGAAGACGGTCACCTCCCAGCCACGGCGGGCGAGCTCCTTTGCCGCCAGGCGCGGGACGATCGTGCCGCCGCCTGCGTCGTTGAACCCGAACGAGGTCATCATCAGCCTGCCGCGGGACTCGCCCCTCACGCGCTCCGGCGGGGTGATCGCTCGCGCGCGTGCGCGCGTGCGCGCGGCAAGACCGGGCAGCGGGAGCCCGCGCGTCTCGAACGCGTCGGCCAGGATCTCGAGGGCGCGCCGCTCGCCCGCTACCGGGTCGATCACCGGCCAGTCCAGCTCGGGAACCAGCTCCTGGATCGGGTACTCGTCAAGTGCGCGCTCGAGCACCGTCTCGACCAGCTCGATCTCCTTCGACTGGTCCGAGTCGGACGAGGTGTTCTCGCCATGGCGGCGGTAGCGCACGACGGGCGCGCCGCCCACGTGGCGGTAGCGGAACAGGCGCGCGGCGCGCACGTGGAAGCTGAAGTCCTCCCACGGCAGCGTCTCGTCGCACGGCCCGATCGCGTCGAACACCTTGCGGTGGCGAAGCGTCGACGAGTCGACCAGATAGTTGTGCCGGCGGAACAGCGACTGCACGAGCGCCTGCCGCGAGAAGTCCTTCGAGCGCCAGTGGCCGGTCTGGCGGCCGTGCTCGTCGATCACGACGGCGTCGCCGTGCACCACGCCGGTGTCGGGGTGGCGGTCGAAGACGGCGACCTGGCGGCTGATGCGGTCGGGCATGCAGACGTCGTCGTCGCCGAGGATGGCGATCAGCTCGCCGCGGCCCTCGCGGAAGATCGTGTTGATGGCGGCGGCGATCCCACGGTTCTGGTCGTGGCGAACCAGCCGCACGCGCGAATCGTCATCGAAGCCTGCGATGACCTCGTCCACGCGCACGTTGGAGCCGCCGTCGAGGACCACGAGCACCTCGATGCTCTCGTAGTCCTGCGCAAGCGCGCTGGAGATGGCCTCGGCGAGGTACGTATCCCGCTCATACGTCGGGATCCCGATGGTTACGCGGGGAGAGGGCACTACGACATCTGTCGGCAATCGGCAGAGGCCGCTTAAGCGCGGATGTCTATGTGGAGGTGGCCGTCGTCGCCCTCGTGCGGCTCGACGTCCTCCTGCGTCTGCGCCGGCGCCTGCTTCTTGGGCGGCGGCTTGCGATCCTGCTGCTGCTTGGGCTCCTCGTCAGTTGCCCGCTCGACGCGGTAGACCGGGTCGATGTCGCGCTCGACGGGACCGATCGGCCGGATGAAGTCGTTCATCGCTCACAGCTCCTACGGAACCGGCATCGCTCCTGCGCCCTCGGCGGGCAGGCCGTTCTCCTCGAGCGCGTTGCGCAGCTTCTCGACCTGGTCCTGCTGGGCCCGCTTGCGCTCCTTCCAGTTGCGCTCGGCCGCACGGACCTCGGCGATCGCCACCTGCCGCCAGACCTGCACGGCCATCGCCCACACGGCCACGTACGTCGCGACCCCCCAGAGCAGCGCGCGCGTCGCGACGTCGACGAACAGCGCACCGCCCTTCCAGGCGAAGTAGCCGGACAGGCAGAACGCCGCGAGCCCGGCATAGCTCTTCAGCAGGTTGATCTGGTGCTTCGCCTTCGGATGGTTCGCGACGGCGATGCCGGGAGCGGCGGCCTTCTTGCCCTTCTTGCCCTGCTTCTGCTTCGTGGTCGTCTTCTTGGCGGCCACGGCTAGTCGCCCTTCACGATCTGGCGTGAGAGCCGCTCGCGCGCGAAGACCCAGCGGATGAGCCGCTCGCGCTCCTCCTCGTCGATCAAGGTGATGCTGATGCCGAGGCCGCCGGGCGTCTCACGGACGACCTGTCCGTCGCAGACGAGCTCGCCGGCCTCGCGCTCGCCGTCGAGGTGCAGCGTGAAGGTGCAGACCTCGTCCATGCGCAGGCCCTCGCTGCCCGAGATCATGAAGCCGCCGCCCGAGACGTTGATGGTGGTGGTCTCGGTGGTCCAGCCGCTCGGGCCGATCGGCTGGTAGGTCACCGGCACCATCGCGTCGATGCGGACGAACTCGCGGCGCTGGATCAGTTCGACCTTGCCGGTGTGGTCGACGCGGATCGCGCCCTCGTGCTTCGCGCGATGCGCCACGCCGTCGATCCGGCAGACGCCGCGGCGGGTCACGTACTGGAGCGCGACCGAGCCGTTCGCCAGCTCGCTGGCCACGTCGCCCTGGTTGCGCAGGAACTCGATGGTCGTCGCGTCGGCGCTGACCTCGTTGGCGCGTGCGGAGATGGACGCCCCGTTGGGAGCGATCACCCAGATCTCCTGGCCCTCTTGCGGAAGTCCCTTCACTGAATCAGCAGCCCTGCAAGCTCGTCGGGGTCGGCGGGCGACAGCCCACCGGGCACGCCGGTGCCTTCGGATACGTAAGACATCGGCCGCTGCTCGCGGATTGCGTAGTCCACGAGGCCGCCGACGTGCGTGGTCGCGTCCATGTGAGTGAGTGCGATGCACGACGGCGAGAGCGGCGTCAGCGCGTCGGCGAGCTCGCGCGCGGCGGGGCCACTGTAGGTGGACGGCAGGGTCAGATGGACCTCCTCCACGCCCAGCGCGCGGAGCTCGTCGGCCAGCGCGTTGACCTCCGCGGGCGAGCGCGGCGCCACGGCCGGCGTGTCCACCACCACCAGCGCGTGCTCGAGGGCGCCCGCGAGATGCGCGCGGGCCTCGGCGCCCGAATCGGCGGTGCGCAGCCCGATGCCGAACGGCTCGAGCAGCGAGCGCAGCTCGGCGCCGCCATCGACGGGGCGAAGCGCGATGACCACCACGGGCAGCTCCGACCGCGTCGCGTAGGTCGCCGCCAGTCGTGCCGCGCACAGCGTCTTGCCCGCGCCACCCGGGCCAACGAACGCGACCGAGCGCGCGCCGGTAGCGGCCGGCTGGGCGATCGGAATCCGCCGAGCCAGCGCGCGCCGAACGAGCTTCTTGAGCGCCCGCGGCGTGGCGAACGGCAGCTCGTTGGCAACCACACGATCGACGACGTCGGACGCAACCGCCGAATCGATGCCCGATTCGACGAGCCCGGCAACGAGCTCCTCAGCCTTGACGGGCCGCTCCGCGGGCAGCGGGCCGCGGGCCGCAGGCTGCACCGGCTCGAGCGCCTGCGAGAGCTGCTCGGCAAACGGCTCAGCCTGCCGGAAGATCTCCTGAATCCCAGGAGAGGACAGCCCCTCGTCCATGGGCAGCTCCGGGATGAACGCCTCTGCCGACTGCCGACTGCCGATTGCCGACTGCTCGCCCGGCTCTTCGTCATACGCATCGAACCGCCGACGGCTGACCGGGGCAGGCGGCTTCGCCTCCACCTCGACGCACTGCCGCTGGAAGAATCCGCCCACGCCGCCCGTCAGCCCGCTGCGCTGGCGCACGATCTCCGCGTCGGGGCCGAGCTCGGCCTTGATCTTCGGCAGCACCTCTTCGAGGGTGCGCCCTCTGTATGTCTTCGTGTCGGTCGCGTTCATCGGTCAGACCTCTTCGACAATTCCGTCCCGGTTCATCCCTCGACCACGCCCACCGTCTCGACCCTGATACCCGGGGCAATCTCGTTGTACGAGCACACCGCGAGCTGCGGGATCGACTGCTCGGCGAGCCGGCGCAGGTGGCGGCGCACGCGCGCCGAGCACAGGAGCACCGGGCGCGACCCGAGCGTGGACGCGTCGTCGGCGCGGTCGCGCAGCGCCGTGACCAGCGCCTGGGCGCGGCTCGGCTCCATCGCGAGGTACTCGCCGTCGGAGGTCGCGGTGATCGACTCCGAAACCTCCTGCTCGATCGTCGGGTCGAGCGCGATCGCGCGCAGCTTGCGGTCGTCGCCGAGGAACGGCGCCGTGATCTGGCGGCCGAGCGCCTGGCGTGCGTACTCCGCGAGCAGCGACGGGTCGCGCGTGAGGCGCGCCTTGTCGCCGATCGCCTCGACGATGACGCCGAGGTCGCGGATCGACACGCCCTCGCGCAGGAGCGACTGCAGCACGCGCTGGATCTCGCCGAGCGACAGCACGTCAGGCACGACCTCGTCCACCACGGCGGCGTTGTGCTCCTTGAGCTGGTCGAGCAGCTGGCGCGTCTCCTGGCGGGTGAGCAGCTCGGACGCCTCGGCGCGGATCGACTCGGTGAGGTGCGTGACGATGACCGACTCCTGGTCGACCACGGTATACCCAAGTGCCTCCGCTTCGGCGCGCTGCGCGTCCGCGATCCAGATCGCCGGCAGCCCGAAGGCGGGCTCGGTGGTGGGCAGGCCGGGAAGCTGGCCGACTGCATCGCCCGGGTCCATCGCGAGCTGGTGGCCCGCCATCGTGCGCCCGCGCGCGACCTCCGCGCCGCGCACCTTGATTACGTACTCGTGCGAATCGAGCCCGATCTCGTCGTGGATGCGAACGGGCGGGATCACCATGCCGAGCTCGGCTGCGATCTGGCGGCGGATGGCCGACACGCGCGCGAGCAGCGAGCCGCCGGCCTTCTGATCGACGAGCGGGACGAGCCCGAAGCCGATCGACAGCTCGAGCGGGTCGATGTTCAGGGCGTCGATGGCGGCGTCGCGCGGCGCCTCGATCTGCTCCTGCCCCGCGGGCGGCAGCGCCGCCGCGGCTGCCAGCTCCTCGGCCTCCGAGGACGGGACGATCAGGCCGTTCTTCAGCGCGTAGCCGATCGCGACGAAGCCGCCGCCGATGATCAGGAACGGGATCTTCGGGAGGCCCGGGACGAGCGCGAACGCGCAGATGACCGCACCGGCCACGAGCGGCGCCTTCTTCTGCGACATGAGCTGGTCGGCGACGTCGGTGCCGAGATCCTTCTGCGAGGTCGAGCGCGTCACGAGGATGCCGGTGCCGACCGAGATGAGCAGCGCCGGGATCTGCGCGCAGAGGCCGTCGCCGATCGTGAGCAGCGAGAAGTGGTGCGCGGCCTGGCCGATCGGCATGTGCAGGGCGAGCACGCCCATCAGCAGGCCACCGATCAGGTTGATCGTGGTGATCAGCACGCCGGCCATGGCGTCGCCCTTCACGAACTTCGAGGCGCCGTCCATCGCGCCGTAGAAATCCGCCTCGTCGGCGATCTCCTTGCGGCGCTTGCGGGCCTGCTCGTCGGTGATCTGCCCGGCGTTGAGGTCGGCGTCGATCGCCATCTGCTTGCCCGGCATGGCGTCGAGGGTGAAGCGCGCGGCCACCTCGGCCACGCGGCCCGAGCCGTTCGTGATCACCGTGAACTGGATGACGATCAGGATCAGGAAGATGATCAGCCCGACCGCCAGGTTGCCGCCGACGACGAAGTTGCCGAACGCCTCGACGACGTGGCCGGCGTCGCCGTGGAGCAGGATCAGCCGCGTGACGGAGATGTTGATCGCCAGGCGGAACAGCGTCGTGAGCAGCAGCATGCTCGGGAACGCCGAGAAGTCGAGCGCCTTCGGGATGTAGAGCGTGGCCACGACGATCGCGAGCGCGATCGAGATGTTCAGCGTGATGGCGAGGTCGATCAGGGCCGCGGGCAGCGGCACGATCATCATCACCACGACGAGCACGACCGCGCCGGCGGCGATCAGGTCGGTGTGCTTCATCATCTTCTGCATCGACGCGGCCATGGCTACGCGGCTGCCTTTCGGTTATTCACGCGGTAGACGAACGCGAGGAGCTGGGCGACTGCCTGGTAGAGCTCCTCGGGGATCTGGTGGCCGACCTCGACCGAGCCGTGCAGCGAGCGCGCGAGCGGCGGGTCCGGGACGACCGGGACGTCGTTCTCCTCGGCGATCTTGCGGATCTGCGCGGCGATCAGGTCCTTGCCCTTCGCCACGACCTCCGGAGCGAGCTTCTCGCCGTCGTACTTGAGCGCGACCGCGTAGTGCGTCGGGTTCGTGACGACCACGTCGGCCTCGGGCACGGCGGCCATCATGCGCGCGCGGGCCGCCTGGTACTGGCGCCGCTTGATCGCGCCGCGGACCTCCGGCGGCGACTGGGCGTTCTTGGCCTCGTCCTTGACCTCCTGCTTGTCCATCTTCAGCGACTTCTCGTGACGCCAGCGCTGATAGACGAAGTCGAGGACCGCGATCAGCACGTAGGCGATCGCGGCGCGCTTGGCGACGCCGAGGACCATCTGCGCGAGCTTCGCGATGAAGTCGCCGGGCGCCATGCCCACGAGCGCGGCGAGCTGCGGGATCTGCGGGATCACCGCGAGCGCCACGATCGCGCCGACGATGCTGACCTTCGACATGTTCTTCGCGGTCTCGAAGAGCATGTTCGGGCCGAACAGGTTCTTGGCGCCGGTCAGTGGATTGAGCTTCGAGGGCTTCGGCTTGATGCCCGAGGCGTTCAGCTTCGGCCGCACCTGGATGACGTTCGCCAGCAGGCCGAAGGTCATGCAGCCGAGCGCGATCGGGCCGACCGTGAGCGCGATCGTCTTGCCGCTCTCCACCGCCACCTGGCCGAGCATGCTGGCCGTGACCGCGCGCGGGTTCGCCATCATCCCGATCGTCTCGCGCATCGACTCGCCGAGCTTCTCAATGATGTGCGGCCCCCACATCGCGAGCCCGATCAGGCCGCCGATCAGCACGAACGCGCCGTTGAGGTCCTGCGACTTGGCGATCTGCCCCTTCTTGCGCGCCTCGTCTCGGCGCTTGGGAGTTGCCTTTTCTGTCTTGTCGCCGCCGCCGGCCATCAGGCAACCTGAAGGGTCTTGAGCGCCGCGCTGACGCTCTCGGTGAGCTGGTCGCCGATCCAGGTGGCCACGAACGGCAGCGACGCGCCGATCAGCAGGAAGCCGACGAGGATCTTGGCCGGGAAGCCGACCGCGAAGACGTTGAGCTGCGGCATGACGCGCGACACGACCCCGAACGCGACGTCGGTGAGGATCACCGCGAGCAGGACCGGCGCCGCGACCTCGAGCGCCGCGACGAGGAAGTGCGAGAACGCCGTCTGCACGCCGGCGGTGAGCGCGCCGAGCTTCGGCATCGAGTCGAGCGGGACCTCGTCGTAGGTCTCGGCCAGTCCGCGGATCACCCAGGCGTCGCCGCCGATCACGACGAACACCATCACGCCGACGAGCGAGTAGACCTGCGAGATCACGCCGCTCTGCGAGTTGGTGATCGGGTCGAGCTGCTGCCCGAACGAGAAGCCGATCGAGGTGTCCAGCAGCGAGCCGGCCGCCGACACCGCGGCGAACAGACACTGGATGATGAACGCGAACGCGATCCCGACGAGGATCTCCTTCAGCATCAGCCCGCCGAGCGTGACCGCGTCGGTGCCGAACTTCGCGTCCTTGCCGACGACCGGCGAAAAGCCGATCGCGATCGCCACGGCGGCCACGCCGCGGGCGCGCGCCGGGATCATGCGCGAGGAGAACAGCGGCGCGATCAGGAAGAGCGGCGCGATCCGGCCGAGCGTGAGGATGAACGCGACCAGGTGCTGCTCGGTGAACTGCTCCAGCAGCTGGTTCATCCGCCCACCAGCGCCGGGATCGACTCGTAGAGGTTGCTCGTGTAGGTGAGGATCTGGCCGAGCATCCACGGGCCGAGGATCACGAGCACCGCGGCGATCGCGATGATCTTCGGGATGAAGGCGAGCGTCTGCTCCTGGATCTGCGTGACGGCCTGGAAGACAGACACGATCAGGCCCACGACGAGGCCCACCAGCAGCAGCGGCATGGCCACCTTGAAGGCCAGGTTCATCGCCTGGGTGGCGAGGCTGATGACGACGTCGGTGCTCATACGTGGAAGCTCTGCACGAGCGATTGGGTGACGAGGTCCCAGCCGTCCACGAGGACGAACAGCAGGATCTTGAAGGGCAGCGAGATG
>JAICRZ010000212.1 GCA_025937135.1 Thermoleophilaceae bacterium | reverse complement strand
GTGCGGCATCTCGGAGACGAGCGGGATGTGGTCGTTGATCCACACGGTGCCGAACTTGAGCCGCCGCGCGACGCGCATCGCGCGGCCGACGTCGCGCGTCCACACGCTCGCCGCGAGCCCGTAGTCCACGCCGTTCGCCCACGCCACCGCCTCGTCCTCGGACGGGAAGCGCTGCACCGACACGACGGGGCCGAACACCTCGCGCTGGACCATCTCGTCGTCCTGCTCGAGGTTGGCGACCACGGTGGGCTCGAACCAGTAACCGGCCTGCGCGGGGGCGTGCCCGCCCGTGACGGTCTCGGCGTGGCCGGGCAGGCGGTCGAGGAAGCCCTGCACGCGCTCCTGCTGCGCCTTCGACACCACCGGCCCGAGCTCGGTGTCCTCGGCGGCCGGGTCGCCCATCTTCAGCTGGCTCACGGAGTCGCTCAGGCCGGCGACGAAGTCGTCGTAGATCTTCGGGCCGGCGATCACCCGCGACGCCGCGGTGCAGTCCTGGCCGGCGTTGAAGTAGCCGCCGATCTTCACGCCCTCGATCACGGCCTCGAGGTCGGCGTCGTCGAACACGATCACCGGCGCCTTGCCGCCAAGCTCGAGGTGCGCGCGCTTGAGTGAATCGGCCGCGGCGTGCGCGACCGCCCTGCCGGTGGCGACGTCGCCCGTGAGCGACACCATCGCCACCTTCGGGTGCCTCATGAGCGGCGCACCGGCCTCCTCGCCGTGGCCGTAGATCACGTTGAGAACGCCGGGCGGCAGGTGCTCGGCCGCGAGGGCGACGAGCCGCGACGCCGTCAAGGGCGTCTGCTCCGACGGCTTCAGCACCACCGTGTTGCCCGCGGCCAGCGCCGGGCCGATCTTCCAGATGGCCATCATCAGCGGGTAGTTCCACGGCGCCACCTGCCCGACCACCCCGAGCGGCTCGCGGCGCAGCATCGACGTGTAGCCGTCCATGTACTCGCCCGCCGCCTGCGCCTGGAGCGTGCGCGCGGCGCCCGCGAAGAAGCGCAGGTTGTCCACGACCACGGGGATCTCCTCGGACTTGACGAGCTCGATCGGCTTGCCCACGTTCAGCGACTCGAGGCGCGCGAACTCGTCGGCGTTCTCCTCGATCGCGTCGGCGATCTTGAGCAGCGCGGTCGAGCGTTCCTGCGGCGTCGCGTAGCCCCACGAGTCGAACGCGTCGTGGGCCGCGTTCACCGCGGCGTCGACGTCGCTGGGGCCGGACTTCGGGGCGGTGGCGATCTGCTCCTCGTTCGCGGGGTTGAGGATCGGCTCGCTGCCGTGCTCGGCGTCGCCTCGCTCCTCGCCGCCTACGAAATTGCGGATCTCAGTTAGCGCTGCTGTGGCCATGGGTGCTGGTCTCCTCGGACTGAAGGGCTTCCTCGACGGGTGTGAACGGCATGCCGACGCCCTGCGCGACGGCGGGATGGGTGACGCTGCCACGCGCAACGTTCACGCCGGTGCGCAGGCCGGGGTCGCGCGAGATCGCGTCGCGCACGCCGCTGTCGGCGAGCGCGAGCACGTACGGCAGCGTCGCGTTCGTGAGCGCGTAGGTGGAGGTGATCGGCACCGCGCCCGGCATGTTCGTGACGCAGTAGTGCGTGATGCCGTCGACCTCGAAGGTCGGGTCGGAGTGCGTGGTCGGGCGCGAGGTCTCGAAGCAGCCGCCCTGGTCGATCGAGACGTCCACGAGCACCGCCTGGCGCCTCATCAGCCCGAGCTGGTCGCGCTTGATCACGTACGGCGCGCGCGCGCCGTGGATCAGGACCGCGCCGATGACGAGGTCCGCCTGCGGCAGCAGTTTCTCGACTGCGAGCGTGGAGCTGAAGACGGTGGACGCGCGGCCCCCGAACGCGACGTCGAGCTCGCGCAGCCGGTCGATGTTGCGGTCGAGCACGTAGACGTTCGCCTCCATGCCGATCGCGATGAACGCGGCGTTCATGCCCACGACGCCGCCGCCGATCACGATCACGTTGGCGGCGGCCACACCCGGCACGCCGCCGAGCAGCACGCCGCGCCCGCCGAGCGGCTTCTCGAGCATGAAGGCGCCGGCCTGCGTGGCGATCTTGCCGGCCACCTCGCTCATCGGCGCGAGCAGCGGCAGCCTGCCGTGCGCGTCCTCGACCGTCTCGTACGCGATGCAGGTGGCGCCGGTCTCGCACAGCCCGCGGGTCAGGTCGGGCGCGGGCGCCAGGTGGAGGTAGGTGAAGAGCGTGTGGTCGGGGCGCAGCAGGTGCAGCTCCTCCGGCTGCGGCTCCTTCACGCCGAGGATCAGCTCGCCTTCCGCGAACACCGCGTCGGCGTCGGGCAGGATGCGCGCTCCCTGGGCCACGTACTCCGGGTCGGGGATCGCGCTGCCCTCGCCCGCGCCCGCCTGGATGAGCACCTCGTGACCGTGGTCCGACAGCTCGCGCACGCCCGCGGGGGTGAGCGCGACGCGGTACTCGTCCGGCTTGATCTCGGTGGGTACCCCGACCTTCATGAGACGAGCTCCCTTCCTCGGAGCGCGAGCCAGAACTCGATCCGGTCGCGCGCGCTCGACAGGTCGCGGCCGGTCAGATCCTCGATCCGGCGGATCCGGTAGCGAAGCGTGTGGCGATGGCAGTAGAGCTCGCGCGCGGCGCGCTCCCACTGGCCGTTCTGCTCGATGAACACCTCGAGCGAGCGCACGAGCTCGTCGCCGTATTCGCCGTTGCCACCGTTGTCGAGCGGGCCGAGCACGCTGTCGCAGTAGAGCCGCAGAGCGTCGTCGTCCTGAAGCGAGAGCAGGAGCTGGAACGAGCCGAGGTCGCGGTAGGAGGCGACGTGGTCGGCGCCGTGTCCGTTCTGCGGCGCCAGCGCGGCGGCCTCGAGCGCGCAGCGCGCCTCGTGGAAGCTGCGCCGCAGCTCGGTGGCGGGTGCGATCCGGCTCGCGGCGGCCGCCACGTCCCCGTGTCGCTCGGCGAGCGCGGCGCGCGCCCGCCCCGCCAGGTCGACCGGGTCGCCGAGCCCCTCGCCCTCGACCACGGCGCACAGGAGGCCCTGCCGCGAAGCCACGAGGGCGCCCTGGCCGCCCGCCGCGATCGCGCGGTCGAGGTCGGCCTCCGCCGCGCGGGCGTCGGGCGCCGAGAACACGAGCACGGCGGCCTCGGCGCCCACGCCGAACGGCCGCAGCCGCGCCGCGAGCTCGCCCGCGTCGAGCTCGCCGGCGAGCGCCTCGGCGAGCACGTCGCCGGCCAGGCGGCGCTCGGTGTCGCGCATCGTGCGCTGGCGCATCAGCTCGAGCGCGACGACGGTGACGGACTGCTCGAGCGTCAGCCGCTCGACGTCGCCGAAACCGCCGGAGTCGCGCACGGCGAGCAGCCACGCCTGCGGGCCGCCGCGGGCGCCGGACAGCACCGGGAGCGCCAGCGCGCGGCCGGAGATGTCGGCCTGGTCGGGCGTGAACGCGTCCGCGTGCCGCTGTGCCTGCGCGGCCACCGCCTCGACGGCCGCGTCCGGCAGCGGTCGCTGGAACTCGCGCCGGGCGAGCTGCTGGCCGCGCGGGTCGAGCACGACGACGCTGCCGCCGATCGTCGCCGAGATCGCGCGTGCCAGCTCGTCGAGCCCGGCCTCCTCGAGCAGCAGCCGCTCCATCCGGCGGTGGATCGCGATCGTGCGCTGGAGCACCTCGTACTGGCGGTTCACGATCGCCGCGAACGCCTTCTCGGTGATCGCGATGAACGGCAGCTCGTAGGGCACCTCGAACAGCGGCAGGTCGGCCTCGCGCGCCGCGGTGCAGAGCGCCTCCGGCACCTCGGAGTGGTCGAAGCCGGTGCCGAAGCCGATCCCGGCCACGTGGCGCGAGGACAGCCGCTCGACGAACTCGCGCTGGAGCTTGGCGCTCTTCAGGCGCATCCCGGTCGTCAGGATCAGCTCGCCGCCCGACAGCCATGGCGTCGGGTCCTCGAGCTCGGTCGAGTGCACCCAGCGGATCGGGGCGTCGGCGGGCTCGCCACCGACCAGCAGCTCGAGCTGCATCTCCTCGACCAGCCCCTGAACCGTCAGCATCTCAGTGCTTGACGACCCGGTCCCACGCCTCGGTCAGCACGCTGCGCAGGATCCGGTCGATCTCCTCGAACTCCGCGCTGTCGGCGATCAGCGGCGGTGACAGCTGGATGACCGGGTCGCCGCGGTCGTCGGCGCGGCAGATCAGCCCGTGTTCGTAGAGCGCCCCGGACAGGAAGCCGCGCAGGAGCGTCTCGGACTCCTCGTGGTTGAACGACTCCTTCGTGTCCTGGTCCTTCACGAGCTCGATCGCCTGGAAGTAGCCGGCGCCGCGCACGTCGCCCACGATCGGGAGGTCGTTCTTGAGGCCGTCGAGCATCGCGCGGAACTCGCCCTCGTGCTCGCGCACGCGG
>JAICRZ010000024.1 GCA_025937135.1 Thermoleophilaceae bacterium | reverse complement strand
GCTGCTCCAGGAGCTGTTCGCGAAGGACCCCGAGCGCGCGGCGCGCCGGCTCGTCCATCTGCCGATGGGCCGCTTCGCAGAGCCGACCGAGATCGCCAAGGGCGCGCTGTTCCTGGCGAGCGACGACTCCTCGTACGTGACGGCCTCGACGTTCCTCGTGGACGGCGGGTTGTCGGGCGCGTACGTCACTCCCGAGTAGCAGTCGTCAGAACGGGTCGTACGGCATTTCGCCGGCCACGATCGCGGCGTGGCGCTCCGCGAGCCGGGCGACGATCGCGGCCGGGTCCTCGCTCACCGCTCGCGGCCAGCCATAGGCCTGGGCGACCGCCGCGTCGAGATCAGAGTGGAGCTTGGCGACATCCCGCCACGCGCCGTCGTCGACCTCGTTGTAGAGATCGGTCAGGCCGATGCCGCGTTCGACGGTGATTTCCTGCCGGCGCTTGATGATGGCCGCCGCCAGGTCGCCGATCTCTTGCTTTGCGTTCTCGTCCGGCGAAGGCCATGGGAACGTTTCGAACGCGCTGCTCGGCGTGTAACGCGGATCGACGCGCAACGTAGAGGACTCCTTGAGGGCCCAGGAACGGTGGACATTCGACGTGAGGACGCCCATCGTGTAGTCGTCGTCAAACGCAAAGACAATGACGAGGTCGCTCGGACAGACCTGGGCATCGCACCAGACGAAGAGCATCCGTTTACCGATCCGGTTCAGACCGATGTAACGCGGCAGATCGGTTACTGCGCGGCGCAGGCCGACCGCGCGCTCGGCGAACAGCCACCAGCGCTTCCGGCGGGTTTCCCGGCGGTTCTTGTCGCGCTCCGGCTTTACGCGGACACGCACGAGGTTCAAGGCCGCCGGATATGCCATCGCTTGCTCGAGGGTCCGCCCGTCGAAATCTATGACCCACCGCGTGGGCGCCTGCCTGGGGTCTTCCGTAATGTCGTCGCCGTTTAGGTACGGAACGACGACGTCCGCATAGGGCGCCGTTGGGTCGGACAGCAATTCCGCGGCCTCCTTCCGGGAGAGGTAGAAGTTCCCGCCGGGAATCGGTCCTTGGAAGCAGCGGCGCGCGTTCGCCGTTAGATGCTCGAACTCCTCGATTGCCAGCTTCGACTCGCCAAGCCGAGTCGAGATCCCCTCCACCTCGCTTCCATCCAGCATGAACTCAGTTGGCGTCCCGCTGGGATTCTTGACCCAATTCACGATGCTGACGTTGACGACCGCCGCCCCTGGCCATTTTTGCCTCGAGACCGCGTCGGTGATGACGCCGCCGTTCTCCGCGATGTAGTTGAGCGAGACCTTGCGCGCCCGGTTCTGGCTGATCGAGTTGGTGCCAACGAGGCCCGCGCGGTGATCATCAGCAAGATGGTCGTGTGCAAGCCGGAACCAGTACACGCAGTAATCCTTGATGCCGATGCCGAAGCGTCGGTCGAGCCAGTTGACGTAGTCGTCGCCGAACTCGCGACGCATGTTCTGCGATCCATGGAACGGTGGGTTGCCGACGATCGCGTCGGCCCGCGGCCAGGACACTCGCAGCGCGTCACCAACTCTGATTCCAGAGAGGTCTGCGAGCGGCAGCGTCGCCTCGTCGAGACCCAGCTCCAGCGTGGAGAGTTTGTGGCCCATCCACAGCGTGACGCGGGCAAGCGACACAGCGAACCGATCGATCTCGATTCCCCTCATGTTCTGGAGCGGGAAGAACGCGATCGGCGCCTGTCCACCCCTACCCTCCGCCTCGCGTAGCTGCTGCTCACGCTCGCGGAGACGCTGCTCGATGCGCCGCAGTTCGCGATATGCGACATAGAGGAAGTTCCCCGAGCCACACGCCGGGTCGAGCACGACGTAATCCATCAACTCGTCTTGGAGCTGGACCGCCTGGCGATGCGTCTGGACCGCTTCGACCCTTTGCGTCCACGGCTCGACGATCGTCGGCTGAACGACCTTTTGTATGTCCGCCTCATGCGTGTAGTGAGCGCCGAGCGCCCACTGCTTTTCGCGCCCAAGCGCGCCCTCGAGCAGGGATCCGAAAATCGACGGCTCTACGCGCCGCCAATCGAAGTCCGCGGCCTCGCGTAGCAGCCGCAGTTCGTCGACGTTCAGCGTCACGCTGGCCGGCCGCTCGAAGAGGCCACCGTTTGCGTACGGCACTCGCGCGTACATGCCGGCCTCGGGCCGATTCCCCGGAGTGTTGAGAACCTCGAACAGCCGGTACAGGTCGTCGCCGCTCGACCGCCGAGAATCGGCGATCAGATCATCGAGAATCACCGTGAACCGATGCTCGGGAACCTGCCCGAGATCTTCAGCGAACATGCACCAGACACTCTGGAGCAAGAAGTCGCGAAGGATGTCGAGGTCCTCGGGTATCCGCTCTTCGAGCAAGTGGTAGAGGCTGGTGATCTTGTTGACGGCCTCGCGCGTGACCGCCTGTTGACCCCCAAGGAACTGCGGGGTGCGGCCCGCGAGGAAATTCAGAACCTCGTACTGATCCGGAAGGTCGACGAGGTCCAAGACGGCGCGCGGTTGCTTGGGGAAGTCACCTGGCTGCCAGACCTCGAGCCGCCGAAACGCGCAGATGACGACGTACTCGGGTGCGGGTATACCGCGTTCGTAGTCAGCGGCTTCGCGCCAGTAGGCAAGCGCTTGCGGTCGGTGCTGAGCAAGCCGGGCAGCTTCGGATGGCGCCTTCATCTCGATGATGCAGACACGTGGCCAGATCAGGTCAAGAAAGCGGCCGCCCTGGTGCTGTTCAAACGTCGCGACTTGTTGACGATCGCTTCCGTAGCAAGCGAACAGCTCGTTCAGAAACGTCTGCGCTTCGCTCCGCTCGCTCTGGTCATAGACGCTCCACTTGGCAGCGAACACCGCGAGATTGGCGCGAACCTCTTCCGCGGACAGCGTCAGCGCGCGGATCTCGTTCAGGCTACGAGCTTCTGCTGCTCGGCATCATCGCTCGGCACCGCGAAATACGTTTGCTGCATGAGTTCGCGGTGAGTCTGCTCGAGCTGCTTCGACGCCTCTTCGAGCGCGCGTACCAGGTGAGGCTCCGCGTCGGAACCAAGCTCGGCACGAGCCTTCTCGGCACGGCGTCGGGCGCCTGAGATGTTCATCAGCACGCGCTCGATCTCATCGAAATGGGTCTCGTTCATCGCGGAATCCTCCTGCGAAAGACTGTACGGGTGAGGGCGGACCGATCATGGGTCGGATCCCGCACTTAAGGACATAATCCGCGACCAGAAGGTCACGACGCTGTCGAACTCGCCCCCCGTCGGGCGCGTACGTCACTCCCGAGTAGCAGTCGAAATCGTCCTCCGGTAGGACGCGGCTCCATGAGCGACCGCTTACGTTGGCGGACGTGAACGCGCCACGTCTCGCCTTCCTCGTCGCGGCCGCATCCCTCGCGGTCGTCCCGGCCGCCCATGCCGAGACCCGCTCGCTCGAGCAGATCTCGATCGGCCCGCAGGCCGGCCCGGCTCAGCCGTACGACGCGGCGTACAGCGGTTCGACGCCCGATGGGTCTCAGGTCTTCTTCACGACCGACGAGCAGCTCGTCCCCGCTGACCAGGACAACGGCATCGACATCTACATGCGCGCCGGTGGCGCGACCACGCTGATCTCGCCCGGCACCGGCGATGGGCAGGTCGACTTCGAGGCCGTGAACGCCGACGCGACACGCGTGATCATCTTCACCGCCGATCCCCTCACCTCCGACGACACCGACAACGCTCTCGACCTCTACGAGTGGCACTCGGGCACGATCAGCCTCCTCAGCGACGGGCGGGCCGCGGACGATCCCGAGCAGGACGCGAGCTACCAGGGAGCGACGCCCGACCTCGCACACGTCTACTTCTCGACCCAGGAGCCGATCACGGCTGACGACGTCGACTCGCCCGCGCGCGACGACATCTTCGACCGCTCGGCCGGAGCCACCAGGCGCGTCTCGGTCGGCACGGGCCCCGGTCACGACACGACCGAGGGCGTCTACCAGGTCTACGGCGCGGCTCCCGACGGCAGCCGCGTCTACTGGGGCTCGGCACAGTCGCTCAGCTCGGCCGACAACGACCCTCACTACGAGGACATCTACGAGTGGAACGGCGGCACCACCAGCGCGCTGATCAGCGACGACACGCCCGGCCCGGCCGCGGACTACGCCGACCATGTCAACTTCCTGGCCATGTCGGCCGACGGCACCAAGGTCGCGTTCGACACCGACGAGGACCTGACGAGCGACGAGAGCGACGGCAACGCGCAGGACGTCTTCCTCGCGGGCGACAGCGGGATCTCTCTGGCGACGCCGGGAACCGACGAGGCCGTCGACTTCGCCGCGGCCACGCCGGACCTGTCGCGCGTGGCGATCAGCACCACCGAGCAGCTCCAGCCGGCGGACACCGACGGCGCGACCGACCTCTACGTGGGCAACGCGGGCTCCGGCTCCGCGCTGGCGACCCCGGGTAGCGACGACGTCTCGTTCTCAGATGCGTCGAAGGACCTGAGCCGCATCTTCTTCGGTACCTACGAGAGCCTCACCGGCGACGATCAGGACGGCGGCGCCTACGACACCTACGAGCAGCACGGCGGCACGACCTCACTCGTCACGACCGGGCCGGCAGATCCTCAGGGCGCCGACGACGAGTCGATCGACGCGATCTCCGACGACGGCACGCGCGCGATCTTCAGCTCCGGCTCGGCGATGACCAGCGACGACACCGACGGCGGTCTCTGGGACGTCTACGAACGCACGAACGGGGTCACGCGGCTGCTCACGCCGGCAAGCAACGACCAGGACGCCGGCTCCGAGGCCATCAGCCCGGACGGCAAGACCGTGGTCATCAGCTCGATGGACCCCCTGACGGGCTCCGACACCGACGGAACCGGAACCGACGTCTTCGCCTCGCGCCTCGACCCGACCCCCGCGCCGCCGGCGGGTTCGGGCGGCGGCTCCGGCCCGCCCGCCGACGACCACCGCGGCCTCCCGACCGGGCCGCCCGCCGACCTGCGCGCGCCGCTGCTCAGGACGAGCGCGCCCAGGAGCCAGCGGCTGCTCAAGCAGAAGGGCATCGTGGTCACGCTGAGCGCCGACGAGGATTCGACGGCGACGGCGAGCGGGGTTGCCGGGAAGATTCGCTTCAAGTCCGCCAAGCGCGCGCTCAGGGCCGGCGCGAAGGCGAGGGTCAGGCTCACACTGCCGAAGGCGGCGCTGAAGAAGGCCGGCAAGGCGCTCAGGCGGCACAAGAAGCTCAAGGCCAACGTCACGGTCGTCGTGACCGACGCCGCGGGCAACCGCACCAGCAGGAGGCTGACGATCGCGCTGAAGCGCTAACGGACGCGCGGCGGCAGATCGCCGCGCGGGCGGTCGCCGCGGGTGAGCAGGCCGCTGCGCTCGGCCACCGCGAGCACGATCACCGACGCGCCGACGGCGGCCACGAAGCCGATGAAGTTCAGCTCCCAGATCGACCCGGAGCGGAGCGCGTTGGCGATCAACCCGCCGATCAGCGAGCCGATCACGCCGAGCACGACGGTCCACAGCAGCCCGATCTTCTGGCGGCCGGGAAGGATGAGGCGTGCGAGCAGGCCGATGATGAGGCCCGCGACTAGGAATCCGATCATGTGGTCCCTCTTACCCGGCGCCGCCGGTTGCAATCGGCGCGAGCTGAGTGTCCGGGATCCCGAACGCGTCCACCAGCAGCTCGGCCTGGTCGCGCAGCTCGGTGCAGAGGCGGTTGATGCTGCGCGTGACCGCCTTGGAGCGCGGCCCCGTCATCCGGCCGTGCTCGAAGAACCAGCCGCGCTCGGCCTCGATCACCGACAGCGCGTAGAGGTTGAAGAGCTTCTCGAGCAGCGGCCGCAGCGACTCGTCCTCGCAGGCCTCGACAGCGCGGTTGAACGCCTCGAGGATCTGCGCGTCCACGTGCGTGCGCGCCGCGTGGAGCACGTGGTCCTGCGCGTCGTTGAACACGTCGAACTGGTCATGGCCGTCGTCGATGCCGCGCTTGAGGCGCCGCGCCACCGCGCTCATCACGTGCTCCTCGCGCCACTCGAACAGCCGTAGCTGGTACTCCCGGTCCTCGATGTCGCCCTCGTCGTCCTCGTCGCCGTTGGGGGTGACCGCGTCGACCAGGCGCGTGACGAGCTGCCGCGCCAGCGTCCGCTCCACGACCGTCTCGTAGGCCTGCTCGCCCACGAAGCGCACCAGCTCGAGGCGGCTGAGGTCGCCGAAGCGCTCCTTGTAGTCGGTCAGGAGCCCCTTCGCCACGAGCTGGAGCAGGACCGTGTTGTCGCCCTCGAAGGTGGTGAACACGTCGGTGTCCGCCTTGAGCGCGGCGAAGCGGTTCTCGTCCATGTAGCCGGCGCCGCCGCAGGCCTCGCGGCAGGTCTGGATCGTGTCGGTGGCGTGCCAGGTCGAGGTGGCCTTGATGCCCGCGGCGAACGCCTCGAGCTTGCGCTTGTCGCGGTCCTCGCCCTCGCCGCGGCCGACGATCCGGTCGAGCTCGCCGATCAGCTCCTGCTGGGCGAAGTGGAGCGCGTAGGTCTTGGCGAGCAGCGGGAACAGGCGGCGCTGGTGGGCGCGGTAGTCGATCAGCAGGAGCTCGTCGCCCTCCTCGCCGGGCACGCCGAACTGGCGCCGGTGGAGCGCGTAGCGGATCGCGATCGTGAGCGCCGACTTGGTTGCCGACAGCGCGGCGCCGGCCACGCTCACCCGACCCTGGACGAGCGTGCCGATCGTGGTGAAGAAGCGGCGGTTCGGGTTCTCGAACTCGCTCTCGTACCTGCCCTCCTCGGTCACGGTGCCGTAGCGGCCGAGCAGTGCGGTGCGCGGCACGCGGACCTCGTCGAACCAGATCTGGCCGTTGTCGACGCCGTTGAGGCCGAGCTTCTGACCGTCGTCCTCGATGCGGACCCCCGGCAGGACGTTGCCCTCGTCGTCGCGCAGCGGGACGAGCAGCGCGTGGACGCCGTGGCTCTCGCCGTCGACCAGGAGCTGCGCGAAGACGACCGCCATCTTCCCGTGCACCGCAGAGTTCCCGATGTAGTCCTTGCGCGCGCTGTCGTCGGGAGTGTGGATGACGAACTCGTCGCTGTCGGCGTGGTAGGTGGCCATCGTGCCGAGGCGCTGGACGTCGGAGCCGTGGCCGTGCTCGGTCATCGCGAAGCAGCCGGGCAGCTCGGCGGAGATCACGCGCGGCAGGTACTCCTCGCGCTGCTGCTCGTCGCCGAGGTGGAGGATCGCGCCGCCGAAGAGGCCGAAGTGGACGCCGCACTTCACGAGCAGCGACAGGTCGGAGTGGCCCATCATCTCGAACGCCGAGATGCCGCCGCCGAGGTTGCCCTTGCCGCCGTACTTCTCGGGGAAGAGGATCGCGGTCTCGCCCTCGTCGGCGAGCTGCTTCATCCACTTCATGACGAGCTCGCGGTACTCGTCGCGGTCGATGTCGCCGGGCACCGGCGCGTAATCCTCGTCGGCGAGGCGCTCGCGCACGCGCGCGCGGATCTCGTGGTGCTCGCCGTCGAGCAGGCGGCGCAGCCCGGCGGCGTCGGCGGGCGCGGACTCCGGTGCGCTGATCGTGTCCGACATCATGTTCCTCCTACCCCCTCGAGGCCTCTTGCACGCGGGCGCCTGTCATGTAACAGAACGGTACAGTGTTGCACCGTGTCGGGAGTGAGCGCGAACTGGCGACGCGGGCACCCGTGGGCGGCCGTCTACGACTTCTTCGTGGAGCGCGAGACGCTGAGCCGGCCGGTGGGCAGGCTGCTGTTCGGCACCGACACCGGACTGCTCTACGACGAGATGCACGCGGTCGAGGGCGTGCCCGACGGCGGCTCGATCCTCGACATCCCGTGCGGCGGCGGCGTGGCCCTGCGCGCCCTCGCGCGTGACCGCGATGTGCGCTACGTGGCCGCCGACATCGCCCCGGCGATGCTCGCGCGAACGCGTCAGGTGGCGCGCGAACGGCGACTCGACCAGGTCGAGACGCAGATCGCGGACGCCGAGGACATGCCGTTCGCCGACGCGGAGTTCGACCTCTGCATGTCGTTCGCGGGCCTGCACTGCTTCCCGCACCCAGACCTCGCCACGCACGAGGTGGGCCGCGTGCTCAAGCCGGGCGGCCGCTTCGTGGGCAGCGTGTTCCTGGTCGACGGCAGCATCCGCTACCTCCCGATGGTCGTGCTGGGCCGCGTGGCGGGCGTGATGGGGCCGAGCGGCGGGATGGCCGACCTGCGCCGCTGGTTCGACGAGGCCGGATTCGCGGACGCGCAGATCGAGCGCTCGGGCGCGATCGCCTACTTCAGCGCAGTGCGCTAGCGCCGACGCGCCAGCCCGGCCGCGGCGCCGCGCGCCGCGATACCGCACTGCGAGCAGGATTGCGCGGTCTGGCGTTGGGCTTTCTCAACGCGATTAGGCCGCTCGGCTCATTGCTCATCGCGAGGTCCGGCAGGTAGGACTTCGCCGCCGGGCACAACAGCCAATCCCCGGCAGGAGGTGCCCGATGAAGAGGCGCTACATCCTCTGCGCGATCGCCGTCGTCGCCGCGCTGAGCGTTGCCATGCCGGCGGTGGGCGCACCGTCGCCGACGTCACTCGTCAAGCGCGCGCTGGGGCTTTCGAAGAAGGCCGACAAACGCTCGAAGAAGGCGCTCAAGCTTGCGAAGAAGAAGGCCGCGCGCGGCGCGCTCGGCGCTGCCGGAGCCGCGGGCCCGCAGGGTCCGCAGGGTCCGCAGGGCGACACGGGCGCCGGCGGGCCGAAGGGCGACACGGGCGCCGATGGCGCGAAGGGCAGTGACGGGTCGAACGGCTCCGACGGCTCGCAGGGCCCGCAGGGTCCGGTCGGGCCAGGTGGCCCACGCGGGCCGCAGGGGCCGAGCGGCGACACCGGCCCGCAGGGGATCCCCGGCCCTCCGGGGAAGGGATTCGACGACATGCCGCAGCTGACGGTCCAGGTCGATCCGCCCGCGCTCCTGGCGCATCACTGCCAGGTGGTCGACACCGCGACCGAGACGGGCACGATGGCCCCCGGCGACAAGGTGATCGTCCTCGCCGAGGACGACTCTCAGATCGACGACAACCTGTCGTTCTCGGAGCTCGTCCAGCGCAAGCGCGACACCTTCGAGGAGCGCTTCTGCAACCTCGGCGGCGGGACGCTGAACAACGGCCCGATCGACTTCAACGTGACGTACGGGCACTCGACGGCGAGCCCCTGAGAGATGCCCGGCGCTAGGCGCGTTCCTCGCGCACCCTGACGCCGTCGACGAACCAGATCCGCCGTCCATCGGGATAGATGGCGGCGGGTCCGTCGTCGCGGTGGCGCAGGCCGTGGCGGTACCACTTCTCGGTCCCGTTCACGTAGGTGCACGCGGGGGCGCCGTCGCGGTGGCGGACACCGTCGCGGTACCACTTCTCCGAGCCGTTCGCATGGACGACCGCCGGGCCGCCCTCGCGATGCAGGCGGCCGTGGCGATACCACTCCTCCCGCCCGCTCGGGAACACGCGCGCCGGCCCGTTCGGGCGATGCAGGCGCCCTTCGGCGTCGCGCCACTCGAGCACGCCGTCGCCTCCGAGCTCCGGCGTCACGCCAGCGCCGGATGCAGCGCGGCGGCATTCGCGCGGGCGCCCGGGCCCGGGCGCGGCTGGACGTCGCGCGCCTCGAGCGGGCAGCCGCACTTGCGGCAGATGCGGTGCTCGTCGACCTCGCCGCCGCAACCGCGATGGATCGCGACGACGGGCGGGCCGTCCGGATAGGCGTGGCGGTCGCCCCACTTCATCAGGGCGAAGATGACCGGCCAGAGATCGACGCCCCTGTCGGTGAGCCGGTACTCGTGGCGCGGCGGGCGCTCCTGATAGAGCCGGCGCTCGAGGATGCCCTCCTCCACGAGCCGCTCGAGCCGTGACTGGAGCACGTTGCGCGCCACGCCGAGGCTGCGCTGGAAGTCGTCGAAGCGGCGCACTCCCAGGAACGCGTCGCGGATCACGAGCAGCGACCAGCGCTCACCGACGACCTCGAGGGCGCGCGCGATGGAGCAGACCTGCGTGTCGTACTGGCGGCCGAGCATCGTCATACAGACTCTAGCCGTATGAGTTGCATCAGACAACCTACCACTGATACGGTGCGTTGCATGAAACAACTACCGCGTCGCTGGAAGGTTCTCGCCGTCGTCTCGGCCGCCGTCTTCATGAGCAGCCTCGACCTGTTCATCGTCAACATCGCGTTCCCCGACATCAGCCGCGACTTCAGCGGCACGAGCCTGGCCGGGCTGTCGTGGATCCTCAACGCGTACGCGATCGTGTTCGCGGCGCTGCTCGTGCCGGCGGGCCGCTCCGCCGACCGGCTCGGCCGCCGCCGCAGCTTCCTGGCCGGTCTCGCGCTCTTCACGCTGGCATCCGCCCTGTGCGCCGCCGCGCCGTCCGTGGAGCTGCTGATCGCCGCGCGCGTGGTGCAGGCCGTGGGCGCCGCCGCCGTCTTCCCGACCTCCCTCGCCCTCGTCCTCCCCGAGTTCCCCGCGGACGAGCGGCGCACGGCGGTCGCCGCCTGGGCCGCGGTCGGCGCGGTGGCGGCGGCCGCCGGTCCCCCTCTCGGCGGCGTGCTCGTGCAGGCGGGCTGGCAGCTCGTGTTCCTCGTGAACGTGCCGATCGGGATCGTGCTGCTCGTGGTGGCGGCGCGGATGCTGAGCGAGCAGCGCGAGGATCTGGGCGCGCCGCGGCCGGACCTGCTCGGAGCGCTGCTGCTGACCGGCTCGATCGCCACCCTCACGCTCGGGATCGTGAAGGCGCCCGACTGGGGCTGGGGCAGCGGGCGCGTCGTCGGCCTGCTGGTGGTCGCGCTGGCGGTCGGAGCGGCGTTCTGGGCGCGCTCGCACCGCCACCCGACGCCGGTGGTCGAGCCGCACCTGGTCCGCGAGCGGACGTTCGCGCTCGCCAACGTGGCGGGGCTCCTCTTCTTCATGGGCTTCGGCGCGATGCTGCTGTCGTCGGTCCTGTTCCTGACCGGCGTCTGGCACGAGTCGGTGCTGCGCGCGGGCTTCGAGATAGCTCCCGGCCCCGTGATGGCCGCGCTGTTCGCCGGCGTGGCCGGAGCGCTCGCGCCGCGCCACGGCGAGCGGCTGCTCGGGGCGCTCGGCGGCGTCCTGTTCGCCGTCGGCGGCGTCTGGTGGATGGCGCGCGTCGGCGGGCAGCCGCACTACGCGACTGAATTCCTGCCGGGCATGCTCATCGGCGGCGCCGGCGTCGGCCTCGTGATCCCGTCGATGTTCAGCGCCGCCACCTCCACGCTGCCGCCCGACCGCTTCGCCACCGGGACCGCCGTGACGAGCATGTCGCGCCAGATCGGCGTAGCGCTCGGCGTGGCGGTTCTGGTGGCCATCCTCGGCACGCCGTCGGCCGGCGACGCGCTCGGGCGCTTCTCGAACGGCTGGGCGTTCCAGGCCGGCGCGGCGCTGGCGGCGGCGGCGGCGTTCGCGGCGCTGCGCGCGCAGGCGTCGGCGCGCGAGCCGGTGCCGGAGCCGGCGTGACGACAACGGCGGAGCGGCGCTGAGCGATACTCCCGCCCGCATGCCCCGGCGGATCATCGACCTATCGGCGCCCATCGTCGCCTCCCCGCCGGAGACGCCGGAGGCGCTGCGCACCGAGATCAGCTTCAGCGACCACGCCGCCGGTGCGAAGGCGATCGAGACGATGCTCGGCGTGCCGGCGCACCTGCTGCGCGACGGCGAGGGCTGGGCGGTCGAGGAGTTCACCCGCTTCGGCACCCACAACAGCACCCACGTGGACGCGCCGTGGCACTACAACTCGCGCGTGGCCGGCGAGCGCGCGCAGACGATCGACGAGCTGCCGCTCGACTGGTTCTTCAACCCCGGCGTGGTGCTCGACTTCCACACCAGGGACGACGGCGCCGCGATCACTGCCGCGGAGGTCCAGACCGAGCTCGGGCGGATCGCGCACGAGCTCGCGCCCGGCGAGATCGTGCTGATGCGGACCGGCCGTGACGAGTTCCTCGAGGCGCCCGACTACATGATCCGCGGCCCGGGCGTGACCGCGGAGGCCACGCACTGGCTCTACGAGCAGGGCGTGCGCGTCATGGGGATCGACGCGTGGGGCTGGGACGCGCCGCTCAACATCCAGGCCGAGCAGGCGCGTGAGCGCGACGAGCCCGGGATCTTCTGGGCGGCCCACCAGGCAGACATCCCGTACTGCCAGATCGAGCGGCTGGCGAACCTGGCAGAGCTGCCGCCGTACGGCTTCGACGTCGCGTGCTTCCCGCTCAGGATCATCGGCGGCAGCGCCGGACCGGCGCGCGTGGTCGCGATCCTCGAGAGCTAGAGCTCGGCCGCGACGACGCGGTCGCGGCCGCCGCCCTTGGCGCTGTAGAGCGCCTCGTCGGCGCGCGCGACGAGCTCCTGCGATGCCTCGCCGCCGTCCCACTGCGCGACGCCGATCGAGCACGTGTGCTCGTGCGGGGTCGCCTGGCGCAGGCGGTCGAGGACCGTGAAGGCGCGGTCGACGTCGCAGTCGGGCAGGATCAGCGTGAACTCGTCGCCGCCCGGGCGCGCGAGGATGTCGGCCGGCCGCAGCGTCGAGCGCCACGCCGCCGCCGCCTCCTTGAGCAGCCGGTCGCCCGCCTGGTGGCCGCGCTCGTCGTTCACGCTCTTGAAGCGGTCGACGTCGATCAGCGCGATGCAGAGCGCCGAACGGCGGCGCTGCGCGGTCGAGATCGCGATCTCGAGCTCGCGGTTCCAGCCGCGGCGGTTCGGCAGGCCGGTGAGGTCGTCGGTGTCCGCCAGCTCCTCGAGCCTCGTCATGAGGTCGGCGCGCTGGATCGCGATGGCGGCCTCGGCCGCGAGCAGGCCCACCAGCACGCGCACGCGCGTCTCGTCGTAGTCGATGACGCTGTGCCAGGCGACCACCAGCACGCCCGCGGGCTCGCCGCGCCGCAGGACCGGCTGGTAGAGGATCGAGCCGTCCGTGGGCAGCACCTCGAGCAGGCGCGGATTGCGGCCCTCGATGGCGGGGCCGTCGGGGACGAAGATCGGGGCGCCGGTGCGGAACGCTGTGAGCGCGCCGGAGCGTTCGCGCGCCGGGTCGAGGACGAGCGGCTTGGTCTCGACTCCGGCCGAGGCCGACAGCGCCAGGCGGCCGTTGCCGTCCGGCTCCCACAGCACCGCCCAGGCCGCGTCGCCGATCTCGCAGGCCGCCGCGCACACGTCGCGGCGCGTGCCCTCGCCGGTCGAGAGCCGCCGCGCCACCTCGGCCACGCGCGCGATCTCGCCCTCGCGGCGGCGCGCCTCGTCGGCCTGCGCCTGCACCTGCCGGATCAGCCGCTGGACGCTCCCGCCGAGCAGCAGCGCGAGCGCGATGTAGAGCACGCCGACGCGCCACTGGCTGAACGGGTACATCGACCCGCCGACGAGCGCGATCGGCACGAAGAAGCAGAGCCCGACCGCGGGGACGAGGACCCGGAGCTGCTCGCGCGTGCCGTAGAGCGCGAACCAGAGCACCGGCAGCAGCACGAGCGCACCGAGGCCCGCGAACGGGCCGCCGGCGGCGTCGCGAAGGAACGCCACGCCGGCGAGGAAGACGAGGGCCGGCAGCACTCCGGCCAGGGAGGGCAGCCGCCGCCACGGCAGCGCGAGCACCATCACGCCCGCGATCACGGCGAGGACGACGCCGATGATGAAGCTCCGCGGGCGCACGTCGGTGGCCACGACCGTGACCACGGCGCCCAGGATCGCGACCGCGGCGAACGGCAGCAGGCGGCGCCCCGGGGTGGAGTCGCTGAGGGCCGTCCAGGCCCGCTGAGAGAGATCACGCGGCGTCATGCGGCGAACTACCCTAGCCTCGCATTCCGGGGCCGATCCCGAGGATTCGTGGCGCGTCGGCGCTCTTGCCCGCAAATCGCGGGAAAAGCCGGGTCAGGGAGTCGGAGAGACGTCCACCGGCACGGCGGCGGAGCGGCCGGCCGTGCTGGTCGAGTCGGCGCCGACGCGCGCCACCAGCCGGTAGCTGCCGGCCGCCCGCAGAGCGATCGCCGCCCTGAACGCGCCACGCCTGACCCGGACATGGCGGGTACGCACGCGCTTGCGGCTGCCGTCGGCGCGCACGAGGTACGCGGTGATCGTCGCGCGCGACTTGCCAGGCGCCACCGCGCCGCTCGCCGTCACGCGGCCGCCCGCGGGGATCGCGGGCGACGACAGCGTCAGGTTCACGCGCGGGACCACGCGGACGTAGGCGGTATTCGAGACCACCCCGGGGCGCGCGCCGTCACCCGCGAACACCGCGCGCACGGCCGAATGGCCGGGCAGCGGCGGGAGCAGCGCCGACCAGCTGCCGTCGTCGCCGGTGGTGGTCGTGGCGATCGTGGCGTCGGAGAATCCGTCGTGGCGGCGCAGCTCGATCAGAGCGCCGGCCGGGCTCTGCCCCGGCGGGACCACCAGCCGCCCGCTGAGCGGCACGCCCGCGCCGAACCGCGAGCGCTGCGACATCGGCCCCGCCGACAGCTCGCTGATCGGCCCCTCCAGACTCGCAACGGCGCGGCGCAGCGCCGGCAGGCGGCGGTAGAGCGCGGCGCCGGGGCAGGACGTGAGGTCCACGTCGCGGTGTCCCGAGATCCGGTTGACGGTCACCCGCGTGCCCGCCCGGTAACCGGTCGCCGACCCGCCCGCCGACGTCACCTGGGTCGTCCCGATCGCCGGGACGCCGTGCAGCCCGAGCTTCCAGGCGAGCAGCCGCGCGAGGGCGTCCATCGCGCGCCGCGGCGGGGCAGAGCGCGTGAAGTCGCCGATCATCGACACGCCGGTGGACTCGCTGTTGAAGCCGCCCGCCTGTGCCCCGATCACCGGCGCGTCGACGCCGCCCGCGCGGCCCTCGAAGATCCGCCCGTAGCGGTCGACCAGGAAGTCGTAGCCGATGTCGTTCCAGCCGCGCGCGTCGCGGTGGAACAGGCAGACGCCGAGGACGACCGAGGCGGCGCGCGAGCGCGAGTAGCCGTTCAGCGAGTCGGTGTGGTGGACGTACGCGACGCGCACGCTGCCGTACGCCGGCGTCACGCGCGGCCTGCAGCGCGAGGCGCCCCAGGCGGCGCGCGGGATGATCGGCGGAATGCCGGCGCTGGGCGCTGCCGCCGCGGTCACGGAACCGAAGGCGCCGCGGCGCGCGACCCGGGCGCGCGTCTTCGCGCGGTCGGCGGGGCTGGCGCTGCCGGTGGTGTTCACCAGCCGCAGCCGCAGTCCGGGCAGCGGGCGCGCGGCGCGGATCTGCACGCGGTCGGCGCCGCCCACCCAGATCGGGTCGCTGAAGCTGCGCCGCTGCGCGCCCGCGTTGCCGTCGGGGCCGTCATCGCTCGCGCCGACACGCGCCCAGCGCGTCCAGTGCGAGCCGTCGCGGCGTGTGCGCAGCTCGATGCGAGCGCGCGGAGCACCGCGCCACTCGAGCCCGATCAGGTCGAAGCGGCGGCCGGTTCGCAGGTCGACGGTGCGCGGCGCCCCTGCGGCGTGCGCGCCGCCGGCCTGCGGAACGGACTTCGAGAACTCCACCGGCTCGGGCATCCAGGCCGAGGCGGTGGCAGGTGCCCAGACCGCGAACAGCGCGGCCAGGCAGGTGATCAGCGGAGTCCGTCCCACTCACTGCCCGAACACGGCGAGCGGGACAAGGTTGCTGGATGTACGCGTTGTCTCAGCCCGCGACGGCGTCGGGCGTGACGTGCTGTGCTGGAACTCGCACCCGCCGCGTGGCGCGCACGAGCAGCACGGTCGGCACGAGCGCGACGAGCGTCATCACGAGCGACCACCAGAACGTGGCCGCGAAGGCGTGGTGCAGCGCGGCGCCGACCGGCGCCGGTGGCGCGCCGGCCTGCGCCGACCCGAATCCACCGCCACTCGCGCCCGGCACGCGCGAGGCGATCTCGTGCTGGAGGATGACGGCGAGGATCGCGGTTCCGAGCGAGCCGCCCACGCGCTGGATCACGTTGAGCGCGCTGGTGGCCCGCGGCACGGCCTCGTGGCTGAGCGTCGCGTAGGCGGCCGCCATCGCCGGCATGAAGGTGGAGCCGACGCCGATGCCGCGCACCATCAGGACGACCTCGAGCCACACCAGCGACGTGCTCGCGTCGAGCACCGCGAACGGGATCGTGGCGATCGAGAAGACGATGATCCCGAAGAGCGCCACCTTGCCGCCGCCGACCTTGTCGGTGAGCCGTCCCGCGAACGGCATCGCCAGCGCCACGCCCAAACCCTGCGGCGCCAGCAGCAACCCGGCATGCAGCGGCGTGTAGCCCTTCGCCACCTGGAAGAACAGCGGCAGGACCAGCAGCGCGCCGAACAGCGCGGCGCCGATCAGGAACGTGGTGGCCGCGGCCGTGGAGAACGCGTTCTCGGCGAACAGCCGCAGGTCGATGAGCGGGCGGTCGTCGCGCAGCGCGTGCACGCAGAAGCCCGCGACCAGCAGCGCGCCCGCGAGCAACGGCAGCCACGCGTCCAATGCCGCCAGGGAGCCGTGCTGAGCGACCTCCGCGAGACCGAACAGCAACGCCGCGAGCCCCGGCGAGAGCATGCTGAACCCGAGCAGGTCGAGCCTGCCGGCGAGCTGGCGCGAGGCGTTTCCGTGCGGGAGCATCCGCAACCCGAGCAGCACGCCGGCGACGCCGATCGGCACGTTGACGTAGAAGATCCAGCGCCACGACGCGTTGTCGATTATCAGGCCGCCGATCGCCGGCCCGAACACCGGCGCGAGCAGCATCGGCACGCCGATCACGCTCATCACGCTGCCGATCCGGCGCGGGCCGGCCGCCTGCGCGAGCATGATCATCCCGACCGGCATGATCATCCCGCCGCCGGCGCCCTGGAGCAGGCGGAAGACGATCAGCAGCCCCAGGCTCGGGGCCAGGCCGCAGAGCGCCGAGCCCGCCGTGAACAGGACGATCGACGTGAGCCAGATCCGACGCGCGCCGAAGCGCTCGGACATCCAGCCGGTCAGCGGGATCACGAGCGCGAGCGCCAGCAGGTAGCCCGTCGAGACCCACTGGACGTCCTCGAGCGGGGAGTGCAGATCGCGCCCGAGCGTGCGCAGCGCGATGTTGACGATCGTCGTGTCGAGGATCGACATGATCGCGCCGACCACCACCACCGCGGCGATGCGGAGCACGGGGGGCTCGAGCCCGAGCGCAGCGGAGAGGCGATGGGAGCGGGCCATGGCGGTCAACTAGGTAAGCAGCCGCGCGGTGGCGCATGCGCGTTCGCAGGAGCGGTACCTTGCGGCTGCCGGTGAGGGAGCGGGGAGCGATCGGGATGTGCGTGGCGGCGCTGGTCGCCCTGGCTGCGTGCGCGCCCGCCGCGAGCGCGGCGCCGCACGCGAGCATCGCCACGCGCACGCAGGCACAGGCGCTCAAGCAGCGCGCGCTGCGGGTGCGGGTGCGCGTGCACGGGACCCAGCGCGTGCGGCTGTTCGCGACCGTGAAGCGCGGGATCGTGGCCACGCGCGTTCGCGACGTGCGCGTGCACCGCTCGCGCGTCGTGCGGCTGCGGCTCGGCCGCGCCGGACTCGGCGCGCTGCGCACCTGCGGGCGCAAGCGCGTGACCGTGAGCGCCGCGCGCGCCGGCACACCGCAGTCCGGGCCCGGCAGGGCGCGGCGGCGGTCGCGGACTCTGCGCGCCGATCGGCGGCGCTGCGCGCGGCGCGCTCAGGGGCGCTCGGAAAATGGCGGCAGCGGGGGCTCGGAGGGCGGCAGTGGCGCCGCCCCGCGCGGCGGGCAGCGCCCGATCGACTACTCGACGCCCGCGGACGCCGACCGCTGCGACTGGCTCGACCAGGCCGTCTGCCTCCAGCCGTGGCCGAACGACTACTTCACGACCGACGACGGCGCCACCGACACGCACAGGCGCCTGAACCTCCAGCTGCTGTCGATGCCGCGCAACCGCGCGGGCAAGCCGATCGACCCGACCGACTACAACCGCAACGACGGGTTCAGCCCCGGCTCGCCGATCGTCACGAAGATCCCCGGGCTCGACACGAAGGCGGCGTTCGACCGCAGCGGGATCGTCCCGATCACCGACATGGGCCAGGCGTTCGCGCGGCGCCAGCCGCTCGTGGTGATCAACACCCGCACGCGCGCTCGGCATCTCGTGTGGGGCGAGATCGACGCCAACCCGAAGAACCCGGCGGACGTGAACCTGATCGTGCGGCCGGGGAAGAACTTCGAGGAGGGCACGCGCTACGTCGTGGCGCTGCGCAACCTCGTGGGCGCCGACGGCAGGCGCATCCCCGCGAGCGACGCCTTCCGCATCTACCGCGACGGCACGCCCACCACCAACGAGACGGTCGAGGCGCGCCGCCCGCGCTTCGAGAGCATGTTCCGAACGCTCGCCGAGGCCGGCGTCGACCGCGACTCGCTCTACATCGCCTGGGACTTCACCACCGCGAGCGAGCGCAACCTGACCGAGCGGATGCTCGCGATCCGCGACGACGCCTACCACCAGCTCGGCGACGACAACCTCTCCGACCTCACGCCGCAGGGGCATTCACCGCAGTTCACGGTCACCAAGGTCACCGACAACCCGACCCCCGAGCTCGCCCGCGTGGTCGAGGGCAAGGTCACGGTGCCGTGCTACCTGAACCTGCCGAAGTGCCCGTCGGGGTCGCGCTTCCTCTATCCGCCCGGATCGACGCAGGGGCCGCCGCTCATCCAGCCGATCCCCGGCAACACCTACGACGCACGCTTCCGCTGCATCATCCCGAAGGCGGCCGCGGACGCGCCGGCGCGCCCGTCGCTGTACGGGCACGGGCTGTTCGGGTCGCGCGGCGAGGTGATGCAGGGGCAGCTCCAGGACATGGCCCAGGAGCACGACTTCGTGTTCTGCGCGACCGAGTGGATCGGTATGGCGTGCGCCGACCTGCCGGATCCGAGCAACCCCACGGGCCTGCTCGACAACCCACCCGACTGCGACATCCCGAACGTGGCCACGATCCTCACCGACCTGTCGAACTTCTCGACGCTCACCGATCGCGTTCAGCAGGGGATGGTCGACTTCATGTACCTCGGCCGCGCGATGCTGAAGGGGTTCGCCGGCGACCCGGCGTTCCAGCTGAACGGCCACAGCGTGATCGACCCGGCGCGGCTCTTCTACGACGGCAACAGCCAGGGCGGGATCATCGGTGGCGCGCTGATCGCGACCGAGCCGGACCTCGACCGCGGCGTGCTCGGCGTGCCGGGGATGAACTACAGCACGCTGCTCCAGCGCTCGCACGACTTCGGCGAGGGCAACCCGCCGAGCGCCGACAACCCGGTGCCCGAGTACGCCTACCCGCTCTACCAGGCGTACCCGAACGAGCTCGAGCGGCCGCTCATCTTCGCCCTCATCCAGACGCTCTGGGACCGCGCCGAGGCCGACGGCTACGCGGAGCACATGACCACCGACCCGCTGCCGGACACCCCGCCCCATCACGTGCTGATGCAGGGCGGGGTGGGCGACTGGCAGGTGGCGCAGATCGCCGCCGAGACCGAGGCGCGCACGATCGGCGCCTCCACCCACGACCCCTACTCCGACCCCGGCCGCGACTTCGACGTCCACCCCGGCTACGGCCTGCCGCGGATCGCGGCGTACCCGTTCGACGGCTCGGCGTACATGCTCTGGGACTCCGGCCCGCCGCGCCCGGACGGCTCCGGCGGCTATGTCGGCACGAACCCGCCGCCGACGTCGAACACCATCCCGCCGCTCACGCCGCCCGACGCTTCGCAGCAGCAGGACCCGCACGAGATCCCGCGCCGGACCTACGCAGCGCGGTTGCAGAAGGACGCGTTCCTGCGGATCGGCGGCGACGTGATCGACGTCTGCGGCGCGCACCCGTGCTACTCGGGCACGTGGACCGGGCCCTAGGCAGCGAGCCGCTGAGCCGTCAGAAGTAGCGCCGCACGGACAGGATGTCCGAGCGGAAGCGGATGTTCACCTTGAACGGGCCGGGCTCCGAGCCGTGCGAGAACGCGACGCCGCCGCCGAGGCAGACCACTACGTGCTGCCCAGGTGGGGCGCTGCCGTAGATGACGAGGTCCCCGACCTGCGCCGACGACTCGGGAATCGCGCGTCCGTGCTGGAGCATCGTGCCGGTGTAGCCCGCGGTCCAGTTCGCTCCGTTGACGACGTCGCCCATCCCCAGATGCACGAACAGGCCGTTCCACAGCAGCCACGTGGCGGTGCTCGAGCAGTCGCCGTACGCAGGGAAGCGGCCGTCGCGCACGTACAGGCGCTGCGCAATCCCCTGCCAGCGCTGTGGCCCCTGCGTGTAGTGGACCGCCGCGGCATGGTCGAGCAGCAGGCGCGCGCCCTTGGCGATGACGTTTTGGGCGCTTGCGCGCTGGACCGGGGTGAGACCCTCGACCGCAAGGTCTTCCCTGGCTGCAGCGCCGCCGCCGGCCACCTCTTCGACCAGCTCCGCGTCGCCGTGGTCGCCTTCGTCGGCCGGGATGTCGGCGGGGTCGGTGACCGCCACGTCCTCCAGCGCATCGACTGTTGGGTCAATGAGGGATTCGGAACTCACCACTGCGCTCCTTGAAGTGAGGCGTTGAAGTCGCCCAAATCGAGCGACCCGATCGGCGTGTGTCCGTGGGCCTTCCGGTTCTGAAGGTCGACCGCGACAGACGTGAGCGTCCGCGTGTGAAGAGCGAGCGGGTCCTCCTTGGCGTGCCACTGCTCGCCGTAGGCGGCCATCTCCGGCGTCATCCCGTCGGTGTCGACGAGCATGTAGATGCCGATTGCGCCCCCGCCCGACTCGGAGATAGCCAGGAGTAGGTTGGCGAGCGACCCAGCAACCCCTAGCCACGGCTGCAGCGCCTGCGGTGCCTGCGCCGCCGCCTTCTGCACGAAGTCGCGTAGCTCGGCCTCATGCGGGAGCTTGAAGTGCGGCGCCAGCTTCGCCACACCATCGAAGATCGGCCAGGCCCACGCCCGCCGCGTGTCGAAGAACTGGGGCGTGACCTGACCCTGCCACGCCTCGGTCATCACGATGTGAAGGGCGCCCGCGGGCCCGCGGCCCACGTACGTGCCGAGGTAACCGTCCGAGGCCTTGGAGTAAGCGAGCTGCTGGCCGATCTGAAGCCAGGTGTTGTCGCCGTTCGCATAGCCGAGCGCCTCGCTGACTGCCTGCTCGGACCCGACGGGCGGCAGCGGCAGGTCGCCCCGCGGACTCAACGACTCGACGGCGACGCGCCGATACAGCTGCGTCTGAATCGCCAAATCGACGTTTCCCTGCCAGTTCACGGCTCCCCCCCGCTCAGCGTGCCCTCACCGCTTACGACGCGTTGATACTCGCCGGTGGCGGCGAGCGATGTCAAGTGATCGCGTCGTGTCGGCGCGTAGGCGTCCGACACGGCGCCGAGGCCCTGCCGGTCAGTCGAAGGTGAGTACGGCCTTGCCGGCGACCTGGCGGTCGAGCAGCGCCTTGATCGCGCCGTCCGGCTCGCGCCAGCTCGTCTCGAGCGAGACCTCTGTCTTCAGCTCGCCAGCGGCGACCATCTCGGCGAGCGCGCGCAGGTCGCTCGTGCCGGACTGCGCGCGGGCGATCTCGTCGAACACCATGAACGCGTAGATGCGCGCTGTGGGAGCGCGGCCGTAGAAGTCCGACGCGTCGAACTGCACGGGCTCGCCGGACGAGTTGCCGAACGTCACGACCGTGCCGCCGTGGGCCACGCGCTTCAGCGCGGTTGCGAGCGACTCGCCGCCGGCGCTCTCGAGCACGAGGTCGAGGTCGGGGCCGTCGGCGTCGAAGCCGATCGTGACCTCGTCGGCGCCCAGCTCCTCGAGGCCCTCGGCGCGCTGCTCGCTTCCCGCCACCGCGATCACGTGCGCGCCCGCGCGGTGGGCCAGCTGGATCGCGAAGCGGCCGACGCCGCCCGAGGCGCCGGTTATCAGCACCCGCCGGCCGAGCAGCATGCCGCCCCGCGCGAGCGTCCGGTAGGCGGTGATGCCGGCCACCGGGAGCGTGGACGCGTCGCTGAACGAGACCTCGTCGGGCAGCTCGGCCAGCCGGTCGGTCCGTACCGCGGCCCGCTCGGCCCAGGCGCCGCCTCCGCCCATCAGCCCGACCACGCGTGCGCCCTCGGCGGGCCCGCCGGCGCGCGCCTGCTGCACGACCACTCCCGCCACGTCCCAGCCCGGGATGGTGCCCTCCTCGCGCGTCGCGAGACGGCGCAGCTCGCCGCGGTTCAGCGACGTGGCGCGCAGCTCGACGACCGCCTCGTCCGGGTGCGGCTCGGGATCGGCCACCTCCGCGTGCGCGACGCCGCTCTCGGACGACCTGTCCGCTACGAGCGCGAGCACGCTAGGGCGTCGGCTGCTGCGGCGCGGTGGGCGTGGTCTGCGTCTGCGTCTGGCCGCTGCTGGGCGGCGGGACGCGGATCAGGCCCTTGGTGGAGTCGTCGGGCGCCGGCGAGCTGGGCGTGGTGGCCGTCTTCGGCTTGTGCTGCCTCGGCTTGTGCTGCGCCTTTGGCTTCGCCGGCTGCGGCGTCGTCTTGTGGGTGGCCGCCGGCGGGTTCTCCTTCGCCTTCGGTTTCGGCTTGGCGGCGGGCTTCTTCGTGCCGCCGCCGTTCGTGTCCACGTTCGCCAGGACGATCCCGATCGCGATGCTCGCGGCCGTCACGAGCACGGTCGCCTTGAGGATCGTCCGCGCGGCCGGCGATGCACGGAGCGTCGAGAAGAAGCCGGCGCGGCGGCCCGCGAGGATGCCCATCGCGATCAGCGAGAGCGCGACGAACGGCAGGCCGAAGGTCCAGCCGGCGAACGAGCTGATCAGGACGGGTATCGCCATGAGCGGCAGCAGCAGCGCGGCGATCTCCTCGACGCGGGCGCCCTGCGCGGGCGCGGGCTCGACGGCAATCGGCTCGGGCTCGGGCTCGACGGCAATCGGCTCGGGCTCGGGCTCGAGCGCCCACTCGACCTCTTCCTCCTCGTACTCCTCCTCGGGCTCGTCCGCAGCCTCGGCCTCGGCCTCGTAGAGCAGCTCCTCCTCCACGCGCGGGTCGTCGAAGTCGATCGTCTCCGCCGAAGCGCCGAAGTCGGCCGGCGTGGCCGTGTCGTGCGGCGGGAACGCGACGTCGTCGAGGTCGAGGTGGGCATGCCCGTTCGTCTCGACCTCCACATGCCCGTTGGTCGCGACCTCGGGCTCCGGCTCCGGCTCCGGCTCGTACAGCTCTTCCGGCTCCGCCGGCTCCAGCGGCAGCTCGGCCTCCGGCTGCTCCACCTCGGCCTCCGGGACCTCGGGCTCCGCCTCGGTCAGCACCTCCCCGCGCCGCTTGCGCCGGAACCGCCCGAAGAACTCGCCCACCGTGGGGAACTCCTGGCGCTCCTCGACCGGCGCCTCGGGGGCGGGCGCAGGCGCGGCCTCG
>JAICRZ010000104.1 GCA_025937135.1 Thermoleophilaceae bacterium | reverse complement strand
TGGCACTCACGACGTACGCGACGCCGAACGTGGTGGGAGAGATCAAGCGCCACTTCCGCGACAAGGGCTGGGCGATCCGCGTGCCGCGCGCGCTCCAGGAGCTGAACGGCAAGATGGGCCCGACGATCGAGCGGCTCACGGCGAAGCTCGGGCGCTCGCCTTCGATCGCCGAGATCGCCGCCGAGTTCCAGACGACGCCCGAGCAGGTGCTCGAGGCGATGGAGGCGGGCTCGGCGTACGCGCCGGCGTCGCTGTCGCAGGGGCCGGGCGGCGAGGACGGCGACCTCGACCCGATGGAGACGATCGGCTCCACCGACGAGGAGTTCTCGCGCAGCGAGGACCGCGCATCGCTCGAGCCGGCGCTCCAGCGGCTGCCGCAGCGCGAGCGCGAGATCCTGCGGATGCGCTTCGAGGACGGGCTGACCCAGACGCAGATCGCCGAACGCATCGGCATCTCGCAGATGCACGTGTCGCGCCTGATCCGGCGGTCGCTCGACCGCATGCGCGAGCAGCTCGGCTGAAACGCCTGCGCGGGCAGCGCTGCTAAAGCATTTTTGTCTCTAACGGGGGGCGGCGCTTCCGGCTGACGCCACGTGTACATTTCCGCCCCGGCCGCGGACCGCGGCCCCAAGGTGTGCTGACGTGATCCGCCAGATCGAAGAAGGACTCGACGTGCTGGCCCGCCATCCCACCGCGCTCCGCGCTAGCTCTCGCGGCCGCCGCGCGGACCAGGCAGGGGCACTTTGACGACCGGCGCGCCAGAGGCAGCGTTCGAGAGCGAGGGTGGCGCTTTCGGGATCGGCTCCGGCGGCGCGCCCCCCGGAGAGATCGCGGCGCGCTCGCCGTGGCAGCTCTTCTGGCGCCGCCTGAGGTCGGACAAGGTCGCGATGGGCGCTCTCATCGTCGTGATCGCGCTGATCCTGATCGCGATCTTCGCGCCGCTGATCATCAAGGCGGTGGGCGCGCCGGCCTACGACCACTTCGACCCCGGCGCGCGCGATCAGTTCGGGCAGCCGACCGGCCCCAGCTCGAAGCACTTCTGGGGCATCGACAGCCACGGCGGCGACGTGTTCAGCCGCACGGTCACCGGCGCGCGCACGTCGCTCGTGGTGGCCGTGGGCGCGACCGGGGTGTCGCTGGCGATAGGCATCATCGTCGGCCTGTTCGCGGGCTTCTACCGCCGCTGGGTGGACACGCTGCTCTCGCGGACGATGGACGTGCTGCTCGCGTTCCCGATCCTGCTGCTGGCGCTCGGGATCGGCTCGGCCTGCTCCGACCCGAAGAAGGGCTGCCTCGGCGGTCACCTCAAACCCGGCATCGGCCTCGTGATCGCGGTGATCGCGTTCGCCCAGTGGCCCTACGTCGCGCGGCTCGTGCGCGGCCAGGTGCTGTCGCTGCGCGAGCGCGAGTTCGTCGACAGCGCGCGCTCGCTGGGTGCGTCCGGCCCGCGCATCATGTTCCGCGAGATCCTGCCGAACCTCGTCGCGCCGATCATCGTCTACGGGTCGCTGCTCATCCCGCAGAACATCCTCTTCGAGGCGGCGCTCTCGTTCCTCGGCGCGGGGGTCCAGTTCCCCACCGCGAGCTGGGGCGAGATGCTCGCCGACGCGACCCCGATCTTCTACAACGCGTGGTGGTTCATGCTCTTCCCGGGCCTCGCGCTGCTGATAACCGTGCTGGCTTTCAACCTCCTGGGCGACGGCCTCCAGGACGCCCTCAACCCGCGTTCCGGACGGTGAAGGCCGCCGATGAGGGTTGGAATGAAAAGAAGTACAAACCGAAAGGACCGCAGATGAGAGCGAACCTCTTGCGGGCACTCGTGCCGGTGGCGCTGATAGCGCTGGCCGTCGCGCTGGGAGCCTGCAAAAAGTCGACGAGCAGCGCCGGGAAGACCGGTGGCACGCTCACCGTCCTGAACCAGGGCGACTTCGAGCACGCCGACCCGGGCGCCGCCTACTACCAGTTCGACTTCATGATCGACTACGCGACGCAGCGGCCGCTGTACTCGTACAAGCCCAGCGAGCAGACGAAGACCGCGGATCTCGCCGACGGCGACCCGCAGATCTCCGCCGACGGCAAGACGGTCACGGTCAAGATCAAGAAGGGCATCAAGTTCAGCCCGCCCGTGAACCGCGAGGTGACCTCCGCCGACGTCAAGTACGCCATGGAGCGCGCCTTCTCCGCGAACGTCCCGAACGGCTACGTGACGCTCTACTGGCCGCTCGAGGGCGTGCCGCCGAAGCCGACCCCGGGCGTGAAGCCGATCTCCGGCATCGAAACGCCGGACAAGTACACGATCGTGTTCAAGCTGACCAAGCCGATCGGCGCGTTCTTCGCCGAGTCGCTGGTCCTGCCCGCGACGGCGCCGGTGCCGAAGGACTACGCGTCGAAGTTCGACAAGCAGAACCCGTCGAGCTACGACCGCCATCAGGTCGCGACCGGCCCGTACATGGTCCGCAACGACGCGCAGGGCAACGCGGTCGGCTGGACGCCGAACCGCAAGATCGAGCTCGTCCGCAACCCGAGCTGGGACAAGGCGACCGACTACCGCCCGGCGAAGGTCGACAAGATCAACGTCCTCGAGGGCAATGAGGACACCGCGGCCGCGAGCAAGAAGATCTTCACCGGCAGCCATATGGTCACCGGTGACATCACGGTCCCGGGCGGGGCGCTCAAGGACGCGACGACCATCTACAAGGACCAGTTCAAGAACCCGTTCTCGGGCGGCTGGCGCGCGGTCATGTTCAACACGACCAAGAAGCCGTTCGACGACATCAACGTCCGCAAGGCCACCATTGCCGGCCTCGACAAGACGGCGCTGCGCCAGTCGCGCGGCGGTCCGACGATCGGTGACATCGCCTACCACTTCCTGCCGCCGGACTTCCCCGGCTTCCAGGAGGGTGGGGGCGCCTCGAGCGACCAGGACTTCATGTCGAAGCCCACGGCCGACAAGGCGCTCTCGGCGCAGTACTTCGCCAAGGCAGGCATGAAGGGCGGCAAGTACAGCGGCCCGAACGCCAACGTCACGCTGACGTGCGACAACATCGACCCGGGCAAGTCCGTCTGCGCAGTCACGGCGGAAGAGCTGCGCGGGATGGGCTTCAAGCCGTCGATCCAGTCGGTGCCGCACGAGAAGATGCTGTTGATCTGCGGCATTCCGTCGAAGCAGCCCGAGGTCTGCCCGAACGTCGGGTGGTTCAAGGACTTCTACGACCCGCAGACCATGCTGCAGAACACGTTCTCCGGGAAGGCGATCGTGCCGGAGAACAACTCGAACTGGCCGCAGCTGAACGACCCCAAGATCAACGCCGCGATGGACAAGGCGGCCACGATCAAGGGCGAGGCGGCGCGTGCCAAGGCGTGGGGGGCGATCGACAAGCAGATCGTCGCCACCGCTCCCGGCGTGCCGTACGTCTGGGATCGCCAGCCCGACGCGGAGTCGAAGGACGTCGCAGGCGTCGTCAACGACTTCCTGTCGGTCTGGGACCTCTCGTTCACGGCGCTGAAGTAGGGGCCGGGAACCAGGAACGACGAGATGGCAATGGGCCCCGCCGCAGCCGCGGCGGGGCTCGCCGTCCCGACACCGCGCGCAACCGTGATCCGTTACATCATCAGAAGGCTTCTCTGGGCCATCGTGCTGCTCGTGGCGGTGGCGGCGCTCACGTTCGTCATCTTCTACCTGCTGCCGTCCGGCGACCCGGCGCAGCTGCGCGCGGGGGCCAAGGCGGGCCCCGACACGATCGCGGCGGTGCGCCACCAGTTGCATCTGGACGACCCGAAGATCGTCCAGTTCGGCCGCTACATGAAGGCGGTCTTCCTGCACTTCGACTTCGGGCACAGCTACGTGAACGACGTCGACGTGCGGCACGAGATGTTCACGCGCCTGCCGGTCACGTTCTCGCTGATCATCGGCGGCGTCGTGATCTGGCTGCTGATCGGGATACCGACCGGGATCATCAGCGCGATCAGGCCCCGAAGCCTCGTCGACCGCCTCACCATGGGCGGCTCGCTGGTGCTCATCTCCGCGCCCGTCTACTGGCTCGGGCTGGTCTCGCTCTACCTGTTCGCGAGCGACGTCGGGCGCTTCAAGGTCTTTCCCGGCATCGGCTCGTACACGCCGTTCACCGAGGACCCGGTCAAGTGGTTCACGTCGCTGCTCCTACCGTGGTTCGTGCTGGCCGCGGCGTTCGCGGCGATCTACGCGCGACTCCTGCGCGGGAACCTGCTCGACACGATGTCCGAGGACTACATCCGCACCGCGCGGGCGAAGGGACTGTCGGAGCGGCGCGTGGTGTTCCGCCACGGCGTGCGCAGCGCGATCACCCCGATCGTGACGATCCTCGGGCTCGACATCGGGATCCTCGTGGGCAACGCGATCCTCACCGAGACCGTCTTCAACCTGCCGGGCTTCGGGCGCCTCGGCTACGAGGCGATCCAGCAGCAGGACCTGCCTACCATCCAGGGCACGGTCCTCGTCTCCGCCTTCTTCATCATCTTCCTCAACATCGTCGTCGACGTCCTCTACGCCTTCCTCGACCCGCGCGTGACGTATGGCTGAGGCGCTCCTCGAGGTCAGGGACCTGCGTGTCCACTTCCCGACCGCCGACGGCCTGGTCAAGGCGGTCGACGGTATTTCCTACAGCGTGTCGAGCGGCCAGGCGCTCGGGATCGTGGGCGAGTCGGGCTCCGGCAAGAGCGTCTCGAGCATGACCGTGATGGGGCTCACGCGCTTCAGCGGCGGGGTGCAGATCAGCGGCGAGATCCTGTTCGAGGGACGCGACCTGCTCAAGGCGTCCGACGACGAGCTGCGCCGGCTGCGCGGCAACGAGATCGCGATGATCTTCCAGGACCCGCTGTCGTCGCTCCACCCGTTCTACAAGGTCGGCAACCAGCTGATCGAGGCGATCCGCGTACACCACCCGGACGTCTCGAAGCAGGCCGCACGTTCGCGCGCCATCGAGCTGCTCGACATGGTCGACCTACCGGATCCGAAGAGCCGCGTCGACAACTACCCGCACGAGTTCTCGGGTGGCATGCGCCAGCGCGCGATGATCGCGATGGCGCTCGCGAACGAACCCAAGCTGCTGATCGCCGACGAGCCCACGACCGCGCTCGACGTGACCGTCCAGGCGCAGATCCTCGAGCTGATCCGCCGGCTCCAGCAGGAGCTGAACACCGCCGTCGTGATGATCACGCACGACCTCGGCGTGATCGCCGAAACGGTCGACGAGGTGGCGGTCATGTACGCGGGCCGCATCGTCGAGCACGCGCCCACGCAGGCGATCTTCAACGCGCCGGAGCACCCGTACACGTGGGGCCTGCTCGGCTCGATCCCGCGCCTCGACGTTGCGCGCGACACCGAGCTCGTGCCGATCCCCGGCCGGCCGCCGAGCCTGATCAACCTGCCGACCGGCTGCTCGTTCCATCCGCGCTGCCCGTACGTGCGCCCGCGCCACCGCGAGATCGACCCCGGCCTCGAGCCGGTCCCGGACGCGCCCGGGCACGAGGTCGCCTGCCTGCTCGCGTCGTCGACTCGCAAGCGGATCTGGGGCGAGCTGCGCGAGGGCAGGCAACCCGACCAGGTGCGCGAGTCGGTCCAGCTCGAGGAGCGCCCGGCGTGAGCGAGCCACTCGTGCGCGTGCGCGACCTCGTCAAGCACTTCCCGATCACGCGCGGGATCATCTTCCAGCGCCAGATCGGCGCGGTCCACGCGGTCGACGGGGTGTCGCTCGACATCATGGAGGGCGAGACGCTCGGCCTGGTGGGGGAGACGGGCTGCGGCAAGTCCACCACCGCGCGGCTGATCACGCGCCTGCTCGACCCCACGAGCGGCACGATCGAGTACCGCGGGCACGACATCGCCGGCATGTCGAAGAAGGAGCTCAAGCCGCTCCGCCGCGAGATGCAGATGATCTTCCAGGACCCGTACTCGTCGCTGAACCCGCGCAAGACCGTCGGGTCGATCATCGCCGACCCGTTCGTCGTCCACGGCCTCGACGACGGCAAGCCGAACGGCTGGCTGAAGACGCAGGTGCAGGAGCTGATGGAGAAGGTGGGCCTCAACCCCGAGCACTACAACCGCTTCCCGCACGAGTTCTCGGGCGGCCAGCGCCAGCGCATCGGCGTGGCGCGCGCATTGGCGCTCCAGCCGAAGCTGATCATCGCCGACGAGCCGGTGTCGGCGCTCGACGTGTCGATCCAGGCCCAGATCCTCAACCTGCTGCGCGATCTTCAGCGCGAGTTCGGCCTCACGATCGTGTTCATCGCCCACGACCTGTCGGTCGTCCGCCACATGTGCGATCGCGTGGCGGTTATGTACCTCGGCAAGGTCGTCGAGCTCGCCGACTCGGACGACCTCTACGCGCACCCGCGCCACCCGTACACCGGCGCGCTGCTGTCCGCGGTCCCGGTGGCGCGCCCGGGCCTCAAGCGCCGCCGCCAGATACTGGGCGGCGACGTGCCGAGCCCGACGAACCCGCCGCCGGCGTGTCGCTTCCACACGCGCTGCTGGAAGTGCCAGGAGGTCTGCACCGTCGAGGAGCCCCACCTCGAGCCGAAGCCCGGCGGCAACCTCGCCGCCTGCCACTTCCCGCTCACCGACGGCGAGATCGCCGAGCGCGTGGGAGCGGTGTCCGGGCAGCCCGCGGGCGCCTGACGGACCGTCACGTTCAGCGGGATGAAATCCTGAGCGGTAAGCGGACGGTCAGGGGACGGTGGGAAAACGGAATCGCTCAAACGGGGGAGTTGACAGTGACGGCAGCGTCACCTTAGGCTCGCCCGTGCATAGGAACGGCCCGGTTCGCCGTTGGACGCGGTACGCCGGGCGGAATGTCGGACGCGAAGGGAAGTCTCGCCATGTTCGGCCGCTGATCCTTCGGGCGGCGCGGGGACCGTTCCGGCGGTTCCCGCGCCCGCACCCGATCGGCGGCGAGCGCGGGGTGGGCGCTGCATGAGGGACGTCATCGCGGTGCTCAGGACCGAGCGGCGCGCGCGCTGGTTCCTGCTCGCGAACGCCCAGTCGACGATCGGCAGCTACGCGGCCATCGTCGCGCTGATGGTGCTCGCCTACGAGCGGATGCACTCGGCGTGGGCCGTCAGCCTCGTGCTGCTCGCCGACTTCCTGCCGTCGATGGTGCTCGGCCCGCTGTTCGGCGCGGCCGCCGATCGCTGGCCGCGGCGGACCTGCGCGATCGTGGCGGAGCTGCTGCGCGCGGTCGCGTTCGTGGGCATCGCGCTCGTCCACTCGTTCCCGGCCACGGTCGCGCTCGCCACGCTCGCGGGCGTCGGCACCGCGCTCTTCTCGCCGGCCGTGCTGGCGGCGCTGCCGAGCCTGTCGTCGCCGGAGCGCAGCGCGGCGGTCACGTCGCTCTACGGCGCCACGCGCGACATCGGCCGCACGCTCGGGCCGCTGCTGGCCGCGGCGCTCTTCCCGATCCTCAGCCCGGAGGGGCTGATGGTCGTGAACGGCGCCACCTTCGCCGCGTCGTCGATCGTGATCGCGCTCGTGCCGCTCGGGCGCGCGGCGGGCAGCGGCGAGCTGCGCCCGGGGATCCTCCGCGAGGCGCGCGAGGGCCTGGCGCAGACGTGGGCGTTGCAGGGCGTGCGCGTGGTGCTCTGGGCCTCGACGTTCGCGATCCTGTTCGCCGCGATGGTCAACGTGGGCGAGCTGCTGCTGGCGCGCGACCTCGGCGCGAGCGCGTCGGGCTTCGCGATCCTGATGGTCGGCGTGGGGGCCGGGGTCGTGACGGGCTCCCTGCTCGGCTCGCGCGGCGGCGACCTGCACGAGATGAAGCCGCGCTACCTGGCCGGGATCCTGCTCGTGGGGGCATCACTGATCGGTCTCGCGCTGGCGCCCAACTACGGCGCGGCGCTGATCGCGTTCTTCGCGCAGGGCCTCGGCAACGGCATCGTGATCGTGCACGAGCGGCTGATCTTCCACGCCGCCGTGCCCGACGCGCTGATGGGCCGCGCGTTCTCGGTGCTCGACACGCTCGGCGGCTGGGGCTTCGCGGCCGCGTTCCTGGGGGCCGGGGCGATCATCGCGGCGCTGTCGACCCGCGCGATGTTCGCGATCGCCGGCGGCGGCCTGCTGCTGGTGTGGGCGGCCGCGTCGCTGTCGATGCGGCGCGTCTGGAACGCGCCGGCGGCGGAGCCTGCCGCCTAGGCGGAGAGCTCGAGCCGCGGCGTGGGCGTGTGGGTGGCCAGCACCGCGCGCACGGCGTCGTTGTAGGCCTCGGTCTCGGCGACCAGGCCGTTCTCCACCACGCTGATCACGGCGTCGACCACGCGCGGCTCGAACTGTGTGCCGGCGTTGGCGCGCAGCTCATCGAGCGCGTCCTCCGGTGACATCGCGCGCCGGTACGGCCGGTCGGTGGTCATCGCCGAGTAGGCGTCGCAGCAGAAGACGATGCGGGCGGCGAGCGGGATCTCCTCGCGCGCCAGCCCGTCGGGATAGCCGCGCCCGTCCCAGCGCTCGTGGCAGGAGCGCACGACCTCGCCGACGCGTGCGAGCTTGCCACCGACACGCTCGAGCAGCGCCTGGCCCTCGATCGTGTGCGTCTTCATCAGCGCGAACTCCTCCTCGGTGAGGTGGGTCGGCTTGTTGAGGATCTCGCTGGGGATGGCGATCTTGCCCACGTCGTGGAGCAGCGCCGCGATCTCGAGCTCCTGGAGGTCGTTCGGGCCGAGCCCGAGCTCGTGGCCGGCGGCGCCGCAGAGCTCGACGACCGAGCGGCAGTGGCTGGCCGTGTAGTCGTCGTCGGCCTCGACCACGTCGGCCAGCACCATCACGGTGCCGCGGTAGGTCTGGTTCAGCTCGAGCGCCGCATCGAGGCGCTCCTTGCGCTCCTGCGAGAACGCGTGCAGCAGCCAGTAGAGCGGAGCGACGCCCAGGAGCATGTACGGGTCCTTGTCGGCGGCGCCGGCGAGCATGAACGCGAGCGGGGTGAGCAGCAGGGTGATCCAGAAGCTCCAGACGGCGGCGGGCAGGCTCTCGCGGATTGGCGTGCCCGTGAGGAAGCGGTCGCCCAGGACCATCTCGCCGGCGCCGACGAGGAACTGTCCGGCAACGGCGAGCGCGTAGACGCCGGCGTGGCGCGCCGCGGGCGGCCCCGGCGCGAGGAGCCCGATGACGAGGACCGGCGGGACGACCGCCCAGGCGTGGCCCAGGCAGTGGATCCAGCGATCGACGTGCGCGCGCTTGAGCGCGAAGTCGGGCAGCCGCCCGAGCAGGTAGCCGAGCGCCACGAGCAGCGGCGCCAGCGGAAGCGGCGCCAGGAACAGGATCGGGATGAGGACGAGCTGCGTCGGGACCGCGAAGCCGGTGGTCACCTCGAACTGGCAGCGCGTGCCGAGCGCGTAAAGCAGCACCGGCACGATCACCACGGCGAGGCTGTGCGACGAGTCGTGCGGAAGGACGGCGCCGAGCAGGCCGACGACGCCCAGGAAGGCGACGGCGGAAACGCCGGCGTACAGGCGCTCTCGCGGCGGCATCGGCTCCGGCCGTCGCTGGCGCGCGTCAGCGACCAGTGACTCGAGGTCCATCTTGCGGGGAGATTTCGGCAAAAGCGCCTAAATTCGTTAATTCCGACGGGATGTGAGTACCCCGATCCCCCGCAAATAGCGCATTTCGGCAGACTCCGCGAAGATCTTTAGCGCCCCCGTCACCGCTCTGACCCCTCACTAGACTGACCTCGCGTGAAGGCCGCAGAGATCCGCGAGCGCTACCTGTCGTACTTCGAGGAGCGCGGCCACCAGCGGATGCCGTCCGCTTCGCTCGTGCCGCCGCCCGACGATCGCTCGGTGCTCCTGCTCACGGCCGGCATGCAGCCGTTCAAGCCGTTCTTCCGCGGGGCGGAGAGGCCGCCGAAGCCGCGCCTGACCTCGTGCCAGAAGTGCTTCCGCACGGGCGACATCGAGGAGGTCGGCAAGACCGCGCGGCACATGACGTTCTTCGAGATGCTCGGAAACTTCTCCTTCGGCGACTACTTCAAGCAGGGCGCCGTGGAGTTCGCCACCGACCTCTCCACGAACGGCTTCGGGCTCGACTTCGACCGCATCTGGGTGACGGTCTTCGGCGGCGACGAGGAGCTCGGGCTGGGACCGGACGAGGAGGCGATCGACTGCTGGACGGGCGTGGGCGTGCCGCGCGAGCGGATCGTCTACCTCGGACGCAAGGACAACTTCTGGCAGGCCGGCCCGGTCGGCCCGTGCGGGCCGTGCTCGGAGCTCTACTACGACCGCGGCCCGGCGTTCGGCTCCGACGACGAGCGCCCCGGCGACGACTCGGAGCGCATGCTCGAGTACTGGAACCTCGTGTTCATGCAGTACGAGCT
>JAICRZ010000187.1 GCA_025937135.1 Thermoleophilaceae bacterium | reverse complement strand
GCTCGTCAACGACGAGGAGTGGCGCATCGGTCCGCTCCAGCACGCCGAGCGCTTCGCCGGCGTCGACGCCTGCCTCTGCTTCGAGGCGGGCCAGCTCGCGCCGGGCGGCGAGGAGGGCGTGGTGGTCAAGCGCAAGGCGGCCGGCACGCTGCGCGTGCGCGCGCACGGCCTGTCCGCGCATTCCGGCTCGGCACCGGACAAGGGCCGCAACGCGCTGCTCGCGCTCGCGGCCGCCGCGCAGCACGTGGCCGAGTCGCACGACCCCGCGGGCGCCGACCACCTCACCGCGGTGCCCACGATCATGAACGCGGGCGAGGCATTCAACGTCGTGCCGCCGAGCGGCGATCTCTACTGCGACCTGCGCGCCGAGAACCTCGACGCCTTCGCGGGCGTGATCGACTCGCTGCCTGCCGAGATCGGCGGCGCGCGCCTCGAGCCCGAGCTCGTCAGGAAGTGGCCCGGGATGGACGCGCGGGCCGAGACCCGTGACCTGCTGGCAGCCGCAACGGAGCGGCTCGGTCGCCCGGTGGTCGGCGCCGAGCGCGGCGGCGCCAGCGATGCCAGCCACATGGCGCAGCACGTCCCGCTCACGATCGACGGGCTCGGCCCGCGCGGCGGCGGCGCGCACAATCCGGACGAGTACGTCCTGCGCGAATCGCTGCGCAGCCGCGCCGAGGTGGCCTGTGCCATCGCGGCCGCCACGCTGGGCTAAGGCACCCGGCCGCGCCTGCCGATCACGGAAGGGTGGCCCGCCGCCTGCCGCTTCTGATCGTCGTCTTCGCGCTGCTCGCCCTCCCGGCCGCTGCGCTCGGCTTCGGCTCCGTCTTCCGCCCCGTGGCCGGCAACCCGGCCGACAAGCTGGCGAACCTGCCGATCGAGAACTACCGCTACGACGACGCGGTCCGCTGCCTCAAGAAGCCGCAGCGGGGCACGGTCGCGCTCGAGCACTGGCTCGACAAGCATGCCGGCGGCTCGTTCTGGGGGATCATGCGCTGCGAGAAGTGGGGCAAGCACTCGGCCAGCCTCCACGCCGAGGGCCGCGCCATCGACTGGCATCTGAGCGTGCACGTCCCGCGCGAGAAGCGCGAGGCCGAGCGCCTGATCAACCTCATGCTCGCGCCCGACAGGGACGGCAACATCCACGCGCTCGCGCGCCGCATGGGTGTCCAGGAGATCATCTGGAACTGCCGCGGCTGGTTCAGCGGCGACGGCGGCATGCGCCCCTACTCGGTCTGCTACGACAAGAAGGGCCGCCGCACGAAGGTCGACGACACCACGGCCCACCGCGACCACATCCACTTCGGGCTGAACTGGGCGGGCGCGCGCATGCGCACCAGTTTCTGGCAGTCCAGCGGCGCCCGCTAGTAGCCTCGCGCGCCGTGCGCGCCTTTCCGGAGCGAAGCTCCTTCCCGCCGATCGCGGACTACGCCTTCCTATCCGACTGCGAGGTCGGCGCCCTGGTCGCGCCGAGCGGCAACGTCGAATGGCTGTGCCTGCCGCGCTTCGACTCGCCGGCGGTGCTGAGCCAGGTGCTCGACCGCGACACCGGCCGCTTCCGCCTGGGCCCCGCCGACGTGCAGGTACCGACGGCGCGTCGCTACCTGCCCGGCAGCATGGTGCTCGAGACCACCTGGAAGACGCGCACCGGCTGGCTCGTGGTGCGCGACGCGCTCTCGATCGGGCCGTGGCACCACGACCACGAGCGCGCCTACCGCCGCCATCGCGCCCCCGACGACTGGGAGGCGGAGCACACGCTCGTGCGCACCGCTCGCTGCGCGCAGGGGATCGTCGAGCTCCAGCTGGAGTTCGAGCCGGTGTTCCAGTACGGCGAGCTGCGCCCGAATTGGGACTACGTCGGCCCGACCTATCACCATGCGCGTGCGACGGCCGACGGCGCCGGGCTCGACATCGAGCTCACGAGCTCCATGCGCATGGGCTTCGAGGGCTCGCGCGTGAATGCGCGCACGACGCTGCGCGAGAACGACACGGCGTTCGTGGCGATGGCCTGGTCGGAGCACGGCGGCCCGAAGACCTTCCACGAGGCCTACGAGCGGATGGACCGCACGTCGGACTACTGGCGCGGCTGGCTCTCGCGTGGGGCATTTCCGGACCACCCTTGGCGGTCGCTGCTCGAGCGCTCGGCCCTCACCCTAACGGCGCTTCAGTACTCGCCGACCGGGGCGATCATGGCGGCGCCCACGCCGTCGCTGCCGCGCGCGCCGGGCGGCGAGCGCAACTACGACTACCGCTACACGTTCATCCGCGATTCGGCGTTCACGCTGTGGGGCGGCTACACGCTCGGGTTCGACTGGGAGGCGGACGACTTCTTCTACTTCCTCGCCGACCAGGCCGACGACGACGGCGAGATCCAGAACATGTACGGGATCGGCGGCGAGCGCAAGCTCGAGGAGCGGACGCTGGACAACCTCGAGGGCTACGGTGGAGCGCGCCCGGTGCGCGTGGGCAACGCCAGCTACGAGTACGAGCAGCACGACGTCTGGGGCGCGATCCTCGACGCCGCCTGGATCCACGCGCGCACGCGCGACCGGCTGCCCGAGCGCGTCTGGCCGATGGTCAAGCGCCAGGTGGAGAACGCGGTGCAGAACTGGGACAAGCCCGACCGCGGGATCTGGGCGCAGCGCGGTGAGCCGCGTCACTGGACCACGTCGAAGGTCTTCTGCTGGGTCGCGGCCGATCGCGGAGCGCGGCTCGCCGCGCTGCGCCAGGACGACGACCTCCAGGATCGCTGGGCCGCCACGGCGCAGGAGATCCAGCGCGACGTGATCGAGAACGCGCTCGACGACCGCGACGTGTTCTGCTCGCACTACGACACGACCGAGCTCGACGCGTCGCTCCTACTGATGCCGCTCGTGAACTTCCTGCCGCCGACCGACCACCGCGTGATCAACACCGTGAACGCGATCTTCGACGAGCTCACCGAGCACGGGGTGGTGCTGCGCCACCGGCCCGAGGCCGACCAGGACGGCGAGTACACGCTCGAGGGCGAGGCGTTCGCGATCTGCTCGTGGTGGATGGTCTCGGCGCTGACGGAGATAGGCGAGGGCGAGCGGGCCCGCGAGCTGTGCGAGCGAATGCTGTCGTTCGCCTCGCCGCTACAGCTCTACGCGGAGAACATCGACCCGCACTCGGGCCGCCACCTGGGCAACTTCCCGCACGGCTTCACGCACCTCACGCTGGTGAATGCGCTGCTCCACGTGATCCAGTCGGACGACCCGGGCACCAAGACCCGGCCGGAATAGGCGCTACTTCTTGGCCGCCTCGTAATAGGGGTTGCTGCCGCTCGCGTGGTCGGTCACGTCGACCACGCTCGAGATCTCCGGGATCGCCTCGGTGATCGCCACCTCGATCCCCTGCGAGAGCGTGACCGTCGCCATGCCGCAGCCGACGCAGCCGCCGCCGAGGCGGACGTAGGCGGTCGGCTCCTCGACCGCGACCAGTTCCGCGGAGCCGCCGTGCGCAGCGATCGACGGGTTGATCTGCTGGTCGATCACCTGCGCAACGCGTTGCGCCAGCGGGCCGCTCAGGTCGGCGGGCGGCGGCGCCATCGCGGGCGACGGCGTGTTCGGGTTGTCCACCGTCAGGCCGCCGCTCATCAGGTCGTCCGACCAGTCGATCGTGGCGCCGCGCAGCGCGTCCGCGTCGCGCGCCGGGATCACGACGCTGAGGCCGCCGAACTCCTGCACGTGGTCGTCGGGAGCGGCGCCCGCGAGCGGCTTCAGCGACAGGTTGTAGGCGAACGCGCCGGCCTGCATCCCGGTCACCTCGACCCACATCGCCTGCTCCTCGGCATCCGCGATTCCGGCACGGAAACCCTCGACCTTCTCGCGTGCCCTTTCGGTGAGGAAGACGAGCGCCATCGCCGACCTACGATAGTCGAGTGAGCCGCCTTCTCCTCGTGCTTCCGACAGCGACCTACCGCGCCGGCGATTTCGTCGACGCCGCGGCCAAGCTGGGCGCCGAGGTGGTCGTGGGATCGGAGCACCGGCAGGCGCTGTCGGAGTCGATGGGCGACCGCGCGATCACGCTGAGCCTGCGCCAGCCGCTGCGGGCCGCGGACCAGATCGCGCGACTCGCGGAGCGCTCGCCGCTCGACGCCGTCGTGGCGGTGGACGACGGCGGCACGCGCGCCGCCGCGGTCGCCTCGGAGCGGCTCGGGCTGCGCGGCAACCCGCTCGACGCCGTCGAGCGCGCGCGCGACAAGGCGGCGATGCGCGAGGCGTTCGCAGCGGCGGGCGTCCCGCAGCCGGATTTCCGCGTCGTGCGCAACGGCGAGGACGTCGCGCGGCTCGCCGAGGAGCTCGGTCCGCCGGTCGTGGTCAAGCCGCTCACGCTGTCGATGAGCCGCGGCGTGATCCGCGCCGACGATCCGGCGGCCGCCGCCGAGGCCGCCACGCGCGTCCGCGCGATCCTCGCCGACGCCGGCGAGGAGCCGGCCGCCCGCCTGATGGTCGAGCGCTTCGTGCCGGGCCCGGAGGTGGCGGTCGAGGGGCTGCTGCGCGACGGGCGCCTCGAGCTGCTCGCGGTATTCGACAAGCCCGACCCGCTCGACGGCCCCTACTTCGAGGAGACGCTCTACGTCACGCCCTCGCGCCACGAAACCGGGCCGATCGAGCGCGCCACGGCCGCCGCGGCGCGCGCGCTCGGGTTGCGCGAGGGCCCGGTGCACGCCGAGCTGCGCATCGGCGCCGACGAGCCGGTGGTGCTCGAGCTGGCCGCGCGCTCGATCGGCGGGCTCTGCTCGCGCTCGCTGCGGTTCGGCCTCGGGATGTCGCTCGAGGAGATCATCCTGCGCCACGCGCTCGACCTGCCCCTGAACGGACACGCCCGCGAGGAGCGCGCGGCGGGCGTGATGATGCTGCCGATCCCGCGCGCCGGGGAGCTGCGTGCGGTACGCGGGCTCGAGGCCGCGCGCGCGATCGAGGGGATCGGCGGCGTGGAGATCACGATCCCGCGCGGCCGCCCGGTCGTGCCGCTGCCGGAGGGCGACCGCTACCTCGGCTTCATCTTCGCGAAGGGCGACACGCCCGAGGCGGTCGAGGCGGCGCTCCGCGAGGCGCATTCGCAGCTCGAGGTGGAGATCGCGTGAGGGTCCTGCTCGCCTCCACCTACGAGCTCGGACATCAGCCGCTGCACGTGGCCTCGCCGGCCGCCGCCCTGCGCGCCGCGGGCCACGACGTGCGCTGCGTGGACCTGGCGGTCGAGCGCTGGCACGACGTCGACTGGGCGGAGCGGATCGCCTTCAGCGTGCCGATGCACACCGCCATGCGGCTG
>JAICRZ010000105.1 GCA_025937135.1 Thermoleophilaceae bacterium | reverse complement strand
CGTCCCCGGCGTTGACGCTGTAGATCTGCGCCGACGCCGCCTGCGCCAACACAAGCGATGCGAAAACGGCCGCAAAAGCGCACGACGTCCTGCCCAGGGCGAGCCTCACCTCGCCGAACCTACAAGTCGCCCCCGCAAACCGCCAGAGGTGCTCTGTTAAGCGCCCGTTAGAGCAGGTTCCCGAGCGCGGTGCCCACGTCGCGGGCGACGTCGAACAGCGGGTCCGGCCAGATCCCGAAGAAGATCGTGGCGGCCGCGGCCACCACGGCCACGAGCACGATCTCGGGCTGGGCGCGAGCGTCGGCCTCGGGCGACCAGCCGGCCATCCGCGGGACGCGGCGGCGCGGAACGGTGGGTAGCTCGATGTCGATCGGGCCCATCCACATCACCGCGATCACGCGCAGGTAGTAGGCGAGCGAGATCATCGACCCGATCACGATCAAGATGCCGAGCCACGTGTAGCCGCCCGGCTGGACCACTGCGCGGATCAAATAGAACTTGCCGATGAAACCCGCGGTGGCGGGGAAGCCGGCGAGCGCGAGCATCGCGATCGTCATCGGCCAGGCGAGCCACGGCTGGGCACGGCCGAGACCGTCGAGCGAGCGGATGTCGTCGCCCACCTCGCTGACCCGCTCCCGCGCGATGACCACGGCGAACGCCGCCATGTTCATCACCAGGTAGACCGCCAGGTAGAAAACGGTGGCCTGAACGCCCAGCTCGGTGCCCACGACCACGCCGCCGAGCATGTAGCCGGCCTGCGCGACGCCGGACCAGCCGAGCATCCGCTTCAGGGAGCTGGACGCGATCGCGCCCACGTTGCCCACCACGATCGTGGTGGCGGCGAGCGCCGCGAGCGCCGGCGCCCAGTGCTCGTGAGCGGGCAGCAGCGCCTTGTCGAAGAAGCGGATGATGACCGCGAATGCGGCGGCCTTGGTCGCGACTGCCATGAACGCCGTGATCGGCGTGGGGGCGCCCTGGTAGACGTCGGGCGTCCAGGTGTGGAACGGAGCCACGGAGGCCTTGAACGCGAGGCCGCCCATCGACAGGCCGATGCCGGTGAGCAGCAGCGGGTCGCCGGCGCCGACCTTGTGGCCGATCGCTGCCGCGATGCCGCCGAGGCTGGTGGTGCCGGTGGCGCCGTAGATCAGCGCGAGGCCGTAGAGCAGCGTCGCCGATCCGACCGAGCCGATCACGAGGTACTTCAGCCCCGCCTCGAGCGACTTCGCCGAGCGGATGCGCGACCCGCACAGCACATACAACGGGATCGACAGCAGCTCGATCCCCACGAACAGGGTGAGCAGGCTCTCGGCCGACGCGAGCACGACCATCCCGGCGATCGAGCCGAGCAGCAGCGCATAGAGGTCCCCACCGCCGATCGAGCGCGGCAGCCGCCCGCGCATCGCGAGGATCACCGTGACGATGCCGGTGATGTAGAAGAGCATCGACAGCCCGAGCGCGAGCGTGTCGATCGACAGCTCGCCCGACACGATCGGCGTGCGCTTGCCGGGCTCCCAGACCCACAGCGAGAAGGCGATCGCCAGGCCGAGCGACGCGATCGTGAGAAGCGGCGCCAGGAACTGGTGCACGAGGCGGCCTCGGACCAGGCCCACGAGCAGCACGACGCACGTGCCGCCGGCAACCGCGAACAGCGGCGACAGGCCCTTGTAGTCGATCTGCGGGATATGGACGGCGAGCGTGTGCATCACCGATCAGCCACCCGCGCCGCGCTCTGCGGCAGCTTCGACACCGTCGACTTCTCGCTGCGCGTGAGCACGAAGTTGGGGTACACGCCGAGCGCGATGATCACGGCCACGAGCGGCGCGATCAGGCCGAACTCCCAGCGGGTGATCTCACGCGACTCCACCTCGGGCCCCACGCGGTAGTGCATCGAGCGCTCGTAGAAGCGAATCATGTAGACGGCGGCCAGCGCCACGCCCGCCGCGGCGACGATGCCGTAGGCGAGCTTCTGGTCGAAGATCCCGAACAGGATGTAGAGCTCGCCCATGAAGTTGCCGGAGCCGGGGATGGCGAGCGTGGCGAGGGCCACGATCAAGAACAGCGCGGCCAGCACCGGCGCGCGCACCGCCATCCCGCCCCAGCGCGATAGCTGCTCGCTTCCGCGCGCACGCAGGGCGAGGACGCCGATGAGCAGGAACAGCGGCCCGATCACGAGACCGTGGTTGACCATCTGGAAGACCGCCCCCTGGGCGCCCTTCGGGTCGAGCGAGAAGATGCCGAGCGTGATGAAGCCGAGCTGCGCGACCGACGAGTAGCCGACGATCAGGCGCGTGTCGTCCTGTGAGAACGCGAGCACCGACCCGTACAGGATCGACACCACCGCGATCACGATCATCAGCTCCTGGAAGTGCACCGACGCGTTCGGCATCGTCGGCAACACGATCCGCAGGAAGCCGTAGGCGCCGACCTTCGACAGCACGCCCGAGAGCAGCACCAGCACGGGCATCGGCGTGGCGCGGTAGGCGTCGGGCATCCAGCCGTGCAGCGGGAAGGCCGGCATCTTCACGAGGAACGCGGCCGCGAACAGCAGGAAGATCCACTCCTGGTCGCCGCCCGACAGCGTGCGCTGCGTGAGGTCCTTGAGGTCGAACGAGAGCGGCTGGCCGCCCTTCGCCGACAGCACGCCGAGAGCGATCGCGGCCGCCAGCATCAGCAGCGACCCGACGAGCGTGTAGATGACGAACTTGGTGGTGGCCTCCACGCGCCGCCGCTCGCCCCACTGGCCGATCAGGAAGTAGAACGGCACGAGCATGAGGTCGAAGAAGAAGACGAACAGCGCCACGTCCTGCGCGACGAAGGCGCCGAGCACGGCGGTCTGCGCGAGCGCCATGTGGAAGAAGAAGAGCCGCGGGCGGTCCCAGTCGCGCAGCGCGGCGGCGATCGTCGCGGCCGCCCAGAGCACGGTCGTGAGCAGGATCAGGAACAGGTTGAGCCCGTCGACGCCGAGCGAGTAGTGGATGCCGAGCTCCTTGATCCACATGTGGTCGGTGGCCCACTTCATCGCGCCGCCCGACGAGGGGTACTCGGCCAGCAGCACGATCGAGTAGCCGAGCACGCCCACCGCCGCAGACGCCGCGAACCACTTGTTCAGCGGGCGCGGCATGAACGCCTGGACGAATCCGGCGGCGAGCGGGAGGAAGACGAGGACCGTGAGCGTCATGAGCTCGCGATGAGGAAGTAGAGGAGCAGGGCGCCCACGCCCAGCAGCAGCACGAGCGCGTAGGCGCGCAGGTACCCGGTCTGGACTGCGCGCGCGATCGCGGTGCCGGCGCCCACCGCGCGCGTGGCGCCGCCGGTGACCACGCCCTGGATCACGTCGGTCTCGATCACGCGGCGGCCGAAGCCGCCGAACGCGCGCATCGGCGCGACCACGCCGCGGTCATAGAGCTCGTCGAAGTACCACTTGTTGAAGAGGAAGTCGTGCAGCGGGCGGAAGCGATCACGCAGCTTCAGCGTGGTCCCGGCGCGCATCTCGTAGAGGTAGAACGCCAGGCCGATTCCGGCGACCGCGAGCACCGTGCCGACGCCGATTCCGATCCACTCGGCGGACACCGTGGGCTCGTGGCCGGCGAGCTTCGAGTCGGCGAACACCGGGTCGAGGAACTTCTGAAGCCAGCTCGTGATTCCCGGCAGGCCGACGATGCCGGAGACGAACGCGAGAATCGCGAGCGGCGCCATCGCCACCTTCATGGGAGCCTCACGCTCGGCGATCTGGTGGTCGGGACCGGGGAAGCCGACGCCGGTGTCCTCCTCCTCGCCCGTGGCCGGGTTGCGGTGCTCGCCGTGTGCCAGCTCGCCGCGCTCGAGCGAATCTGCCTCGGGCGCGACCTCGCCGAAGAACGTGCGGAAGACCATCCGGAACGCGTAGAACGCGGTGAGGAACGAGCCGACATACCCCAGCACCGCCAGTACTGCGTAGAGCCCGCCGCGGTCGAACTCGAAGCCGAGGATGGCGTCCTTGGAGAAGATCCCCGAGAACGGGAACAGGCCGGCCAGCGCGAGCGCGCCGAACGTGAACGTGATGAACGTGAACGGCATCGCGCGCCGGAAGCCGCCCATCCGGTCCATGTTCTGCTCGCCGCCCATCGCGCTGATCACCGAGCCGGCCGCCATGAAGAGAAGGGCCTTGAAGAACGCGTGGGTCATCATGTGGAAGAAGCCCGCCGAGTAGGCGAACACCGAGACTCCCACGACCATGTAGCCGATCTGCGACATCGTCGAGTAGGCGATCACGCGCTTGAGGTCGGTCTGCACGAGCGCGATCGAGGCGGCGATGAGGAGCGTGGCCGTGCCGAGGATGGCGGCCACGTCGGCGGCGGCCGGCGCCTGCTCGAACAGCGGGTGCGTGCGGCCGATCAGGTACACGCCGGCCGTGACCATCGTGGCGGCGTGGATGAGCGCGGAGACGGGCGTGGGGCCCTCCATCGCGTCCGGGAGCCAGGTCTGGAGCGGTATCTGCGCGGACTTGGCGAACGCGCCCACCAGCAGCATCAGGCAGGCGGCCACGAGCCAGCCCTGGTTCACGCTCGCCGCGTGCGTGGTCTTCGCGAAGACGCCGTCGAAGTCGAGCGCGCCCGTGTGCTGGAAGAGCAGGAACGCGCCCAGGACGAGGCCGACGTCGCCGATCACGTTCATGACGAGCGCCTTGACGCCCGCGCGCGAGGCGGTGTCGCGGCGGTACCAGAATGCGATCAGGAGATAGGACGCCGCGCCCACGAACGCCCATCCGACGATGAGCAGGACGAAGTTGCTCGCCAGTACCAGCAGCAGCATCGAGAGGACGAAGAAGTTGAGGTACGAGAAGAAGCGCGCGTAGCCCTCGTCCGACTTCATGTAGGCGACCGAGTAGACGTGGATCAGGAACGACACGCCCGTCACGAACAGGACCATGAAGACCGACAGCGGGTCGACCAGGATCCCGAGCTTCACGCTGATCCCGGCGGAGTGCGCGTAGTCGAACGCATTCGAGATCAGGTGGCGATCCTCGGGTGAACGCCCCATCAACTGGATGAACATCGCGATGCCGCTGGCGAACGACAGGCCGACCATGAGCGACCCGATCCAGCCCACGAGCGGCTGACGTCCCGGCATGCGGTGGAGCAGCCCGCAGACCACCGTCCCGGCGAGCGGGAACGCGAGGACGAGCCAGCCCCAGGTGGTGGCGCTCATCCGCGCATCTCCGCGACCTCGTCGACGTCGATCGGCAGCCGGCGCCGGTAGATCGCGACGATCAGGCCGAGGCCGATCACGACCTCGCACGCGGCGATCACCATCACGACGAGCGCGAACACCTGGCCGTCGCCGTTGCCCCACATGCGCGAGAACGCGATCAGCGCCAGGTTGCCCGCGTTCAGCATCAGCTCGAGCGAGAGCAGCACCACGAGCGGGTTGCGGCGCACGAACACGCCGGTCGCGCCGATGCAGAAGAGGAACGCCGAGAGCACGAGGAACCAGTTGACGTTCACGGCGCCACCGGGTCCCTCTCCTGGGTCTGATGGTCCGGGGAGCCCGAGACCGCGGGATCCGAGATGCCCTCGGCCGTGCCCGCCGGGATCGCGGTGGGCTCGTCCTCGCCGGGGACGGACGGGCCGCCGCTGCCGGTGGGGAGCGGCGAGCTGCCGGCCAGCTCGGGCAGCGTGTCGGGGTCGAGCTCCTCGAGTCCGCGACGGCGACCGGCGAGCACGACGGCCCCCACGGCGGCGATCAGCAGCAGGAACGACGCGACCTCGAACGGCACCAGGAAGCGCTCGAGGAGCAGCTGGCCGATCTGGGATGGCGAGCCGAAGCCGGCGGGCACGTGCGCGCCGTGCGAGTCGAGCGCCTTGAGGCCGGAGCCGATGATCGCGAAGCACAGCTCCACGAGCAGCGCGACGGCGAAGATCGGGCCGAACGTGCGCAGGCCCGCGTGGTCGCTGCCGAGCGGCTCGTCGACCCCGCCGATGTAGGCGACCACGAAGACGTAGAGCACCATCACCGCGCCCGCGTAGACCACTACCTGCGCGGCCGCGAGGAACTCCGCGCGCAGCAGCAGGAACAGAACGGCGAGCGAGATCAGGTGTCCCACGAGCGCGAGCACCGAGTAGAACGGGTTGCGCAGGATCACGACGCCCAGCGCGCCACCGAGGGCGCCGAACGCGGCGAGGAAGAAGCAGACCTGCTCAAACCACACGGCGCACCTCCGCCAGTGGACGGTGCGCGGTGCACAGTGGACAGGGGGAGCCAATCCCAAGCCTGTCCACTGTCCACAGTCCACTGTCCACTGTCACTCGCCCTCCCGCCTCAGAGGAGTCCGCTCCGCGGCGGGTGCCAGCAGCATCTCCTTCGTGAAGATCAGGTCCGAGCGCGAGTAGTCCGACAGCTCGTAGTCGTTGCCCATCGTGATCGCGTCGAACGGGCAGGCGATCTCGCAGTAGCCGCAGAAGATGCAGCGCGCCATGTTGATCTCGTAGACCGACGCGTAGCGCTCGCCCGCCGACACCTGGTGCTCGGGCGTGTTCTCGGCGGCCACCACGCGGATGCACTCGGCCGGGCACGCCGCGGCGCAGAGCGAGCAGCCCACGCACTTCTCGAGCCCGGAGTCCTCGAAGCGCTGGAGGCGGTGACGGCCGCGGAAGCGCGGGTAGACCGGCGTCTTCTGCTCGGGGTACTCCATCGTCACCGGCCCCTCGACGAGGCGGCCCATCGTGGTCTTCAGCCCGCGCAGCGTCTCGCCGAACGCGCGGTAGAGGCCGCCGACGCCGCCCGGGTCGGGACCACGCACGACCTCGATCACGTCGGCGCCGGGATTCCAGGGAGTCATTTCGTCGCCACCACCACGATCGCCGTCACGAGGGCGTTCAGCGTCGCCAGCGGAAGCAGGACCTTCCACCCGAACGACATGAGCTGGTCGTAACGCAGGCGCGGCAGCGTCGCGCGCACCCAGATGAACAGGAACAGGAACAGCCCCATCTTCAGGATCACCCAGAGGGGCGCGAGCGCCGCGGGTCCGGGGCCGAGCCAGCCGCCCAGGAACATCGTCACCGCGACGCCGGAGATGATGATCATGTTGATGTACTCGGCCATGAAGAACGAGCCGAAGCGCATCCCGCCGAACTCGGTGTTGTAGCCGCCGACGATCTCCGCGTCGGCCTCGGCCAGGTCGAACGGCGGGCGGTTGGTCTCGGCGAATCCCGCCACCAGGAAGATGCAGAAGCCCACGAACTGCGGGATCACGTACCACATGCCCTGGTGCGACTGGGCCTCGACGATCTGCACGAGCGACAGCGATCCCGCGGTCATGATCACGCCGAGCAGCGACAGGCCGAGCGCCACCTCGTAGGAGATGAGCTGCGCCGCTGAGCGCATGGCGCCGAGGAACGAGTACTTCGACCCCGAGGCCCAGCCGCCGAGCATCAGCCCGTAGAAGGCGAGCGCGCCGAACGCGAGCGGCCAGAGGACGCCGATCGAGACATCCATGCCGTAGAGGCCGAACTGGCCGCCCCAGGCGCCGGCCGGGCCGAACGGGATGACCGCGAGCGCGGCGACGGCGGTGAAGATCGAGATCGCGGGCGCGATGGCCATCATCCACGGCACCGCGGTCTGCGGCGTGAACTGCTCCTTCGAGAGCAGCTTGAGCACGTCGGCGAGCGGCTGCATCAGCCCGTAGGGGCCGACGCGGTTCGGGCCGATGCGCGCCTGGAAGCGCCCGAGCAGCTTTCGCTCGGCCCACAGAACGATCGGCACGACCTGGAGGACGAACGCGAAGATCACGATCGCCTTCACGACCTGCACCAGAACGGACTCCATCGCGACCGGCTCGGCCGCGCCGACGTACCAGGGCGTCACGCCTTGCGCACCTCCACCGTGCGCGGCGCGCCGTTCGTGAGTGCGGTGGCGTTGTCCTGGCCGGTGCCCTCGATCATGAAGACGCGGCCCGGCGGCACGGCCGAGCGCAGCGCCGCGTGCGCGCGCACGCGCGTGCCGTTGTGCGCGACCTCGACGAGCTCGCCGGAGCGGATGCCGCGCTCGGCGGCGTCGGCGGCCGACAGCTCGACGCGCTGGTGCGGCGCGAGGAAGCGCAGCGACGGCGCGTGGTCGGTCTCGCGGCAGGCCCACAGCGACGGCACCGTGCCGAGCAGCAGCCGCCCGTCACCGGGCTGCGGCAGCTCGGGCGGCGTCTCGAGCGTCTCGCTGGACGGCAGCGGCGACTGCGGCAGCCGTCCCGCCTCGTCGCGGTCCTGCCAGCGGATTCCGCGGCCGCCGATCTCCTCGTAGGTGAGGTCGCCGTAGAACGGCACGGCGCCGGTGATCTGGCTGAAGATCGCGGGCACGCTGAGCTGGAACTCGGAGCCGAGCAGCGACGAGATCAGGTCGAGCAGCACCTGCGGCTGCGAGCGCACCTCGCCCGGCTTGGCGATCGCCTGGCGCACGCGCTGGATGCGGCTGTCCGGATGCGTGACGGTGCCCTCCTTCTCCGCGTACGACTGGGCGGGGAAGACGACGTTGGCGTGGTCGGCGAGCGACTGCGTGACGAAGTCGCTGAACGCGATCACCGCGTTCGCGCGCTCGAGCCCCGCCGCCCACGCCCCGCCGTCGGGCGCGAAGCGGACCGGGTCGACCTGGAAGAGCAGGATCGCGCCGAGCTGGTCGCCCAGCGCGGCGGGCATCTCGGCGCCGGGGATGCCGGCGGCGTCGGCGTCCTGAAGGCCGCCCTTGAGGTTGGGCAGGCAGCCGACCTCGCGCAGGCCGCGCGCGTTGGTTGCGCTCAGCGCCGGCACCTCGATGAACCCGCCGCCGTCCTGGTTCTCGATGCCGAGCGCGCGCGCCAGCGCCAGCAGCGCGTTCACCGTCTGCGTGCCGCGTGGTCCGTGCGCCAGGCGCTCGCTCCAGAGCACGACGACGTCGCCGGAGTCGCGCAGCGCCTCGGCGGCGGCGCGGATGTCGCCGGACACCGCGCCCGAGCGGCGGCTGAGGTCGTCGAGGTCGCCGCTGCCGGTGAGCGCGGCGATCAGCGCGCCGATCGTGGCCTCCGCCGCGCCGGGGGCGAAGCGCAGCGACGCGCTCGCGTTGCCGTCGAGCGTGGACGGCCGGCTCGACGCCACCACCACCGGCGTCTCGCGCCGGCGCGCGTTCTTGCGCACGCGCAGGTCGAGGATCGGCATCTCGTCGACGAGCTCGGCGTCGAGCACGAGGATCGCGCCCGCGTAATCGAGGTCGGAGGTGCGTGCCGTGAGGTCGGGGCGCGCCAGCATGCGCGCCTGCTCGGGATCGAGGGCGCCACCCATCCGCGAATCCACGTGCGGCGAGCCGAGCACGTTGCGCATCAGGAACTGGACGAGGTAGCCCTCCTCGTTCGTGGCCTCGCCGCCCACCAGCGCGGCGGTCTTCTCGCCGGCCTTGTCGAGCGCGCCGCGCGCCTCGTTCAGGGCGCGCTCCCACGAGACCGGCCGCAGCTCGCCACCGTCGCGCACGAGCGGCTGCGTGATGCGCTCGGTCGCGTGGATCGCCTGGAATCCGTAGCGGCCGCGGTCGCAGAGCCAGCCGTCGTCGACCTCCTCGTTGTCGCGCGCCATCACGCGCACGACCTTGGTGTCGTCGCGCACGGTGAACTGGACGTTGCACTGGCTCGGGCAGAGCGTGCAGATCGAGCCCGAGTCCTCGACGTCCCACGGGCGCGCGCGGAAGCGGTACGTCGTTGACGTGAGCGCGCCCACGGGGCAGAGCTCGGTGATGTTGCCGCTGAACGGGCCGACGTACGGGCGGCCGTCGTGCGTGCCCACATAGGTGTGGTCGCCGCGCTCGAGGAGGACGAGCTGGTAGTCCTCCGAGATCTCCTGCGAGAAGCGCACGCAGCGGTAGCAGAGGATGCAGCGCTCGCGGTCGATCGCCACGAGCGGCGAGAGCTCGAGCGGCTTCTTGAAGTGGCGCTTCGGCTCGATGAAGCGCGAGCGGCCGGGGCCCCAGCCGAAGGTGATGTCCTGGAGCGGGCACTCGCCGCCCTTGTCGCAGACGGGGCAGTCGAGCGGGTGGTTGATCAGCAGGAACTCGACGATCGCGTTCTGCGCCTCCTTGACGCGATCGGAGGTCGTGATCACGACCATGCCGTCCTTCACCGCGGTGGAGCAGGCGGTCTGGAGCTTGGGGATGCCCTCGACCTCGACCAGGCACATGCGGCACGCGCCGACCGGGGAGCCGAGCTTCGGCTCGTAACAGAAGTAGGGGATCTCGACGTCGCCGTACTTGGCGGCGTCCACGAGCATCGCGCCCTCGGGCGCCGAGACGTCCTGGCCGTCGATCTCGAAGG
>JAICRZ010000214.1 GCA_025937135.1 Thermoleophilaceae bacterium | reverse complement strand
CTGACCGTCGTGAGTCCAGCGGCCGTCGCGCTCGACCAGCACCTCGACCGGCTCATGGCCGCCGTCCTCGAGCCCCGCGCGCACGGCGGCGGAGGAGTCGAGTGAGACCTCGTGCTCGCTCGAGCGGCCGCCGCCGAGCACGGCCACCCTCACGGCGCGCTCCCGGGCGACGGGTTGGAGAGCCCGTTCCCCTGCGGCGTGCTCGTGCCGGCGCCCCTCTGCGGCGAAGCGACGGTGATCGTCACCTCGCTGCCCTTGTCGGCCTTGCTGCCGCCGTCGGGCGTCTCGGCGGTCACGACGTTCTGGCCGCCGGGCGTGGGCTCCTTCACGGTGGTGACCTTGAAGCCGGCGTCACGCAGCGCCGCGCGCGCGGACTTCACGTCCATTCCCACCACGTCCGGCACCTGCACCTTCTGCTGGCCCTTCGAGACCGTGAGCGTGACCTGCGAACCCTTGTCGACCTGGGTGCCCGAGCTGGGCGACTGCGAGACGACCTCGTTCTTCGGCGCGTCCGAGAAGGTCTGCTCCACGCTCACGCTGAAGCCGGCGTCCTCGAGCTGGCGACGCGCGTCGCTCTTGTCCTGACCGACCACGTCGGGGACCGCGACGGGCGGCGGGCCGTTCGACACGAACAGGCGCACGCGCGACCCGTGCGGCGCGGCCGTGCCCTCCTTCGGCGACGTCCGGACGGCGAGGCCCTTCTTGATCTTGGTCGAGAACGTGGGGTCCGTCGTGACCTTGAAGCCGTGCGAGCTCAGCTCCTGGACGGCCTGGTCGGACGGCAGCCCCACCACCGACGGGACCAGCTCGTCGGGCGGCCCTCCGGACACGGCGAGGTCGATCGTCGTGCCCTTGTCCACGCGCTGCCCGGCCGCCGGATCCTGCGCGACCACGCGTCCCTTCGGCTCCTCAGACGCGACGTCGTGCGTCTTCACCTCGAAGCCGGCCTTCTTCAAGAGCAGCGTCGCCCGCTTCGCGCTCGAGCCGATCACGCTCGGCACGGCGCGCTGGTCGGCGCCGCTGTTCCACGGCTGCCAGACGGCGGCGGCCACGATCAGCGCGAGCACGAGCGCGACGAGCACCACCCAGGGCCAGCGCGCGCCGCGCGGGTCGCCGGATGGCGGTGGCGGCGCGACCGGCGGGACCCAGCTCGACGTGCCGCCGGGCACGCCGTCGTCGCCCGACACGATCGCGCGGCGCGCCTCCTGGAGCGCGCCGATGAACTCGTCCGCACTCGCGTAGCGCTGCGCCGGGTCCTTGAGGAGCGCGCGCCCGACGGCCTGCTCGAGCCGCGGGTGCACGTCGCGGCGCAGGTCCGCCAGCCGCGGCGGCTGCTCGCCCACGTGCTTGAGCGCGATCGACACGGCGCTGTCGCCCACGAAGGGGACGCGCCCGGTCAGCATCTCGTAGACGATCACGCCGATCGAGTAGAGATCCGACTGCGCGCCCACGCGCTGCCCCTGCGCCTGCTCGGGCGAGAGGTACTGGGCGGTGCCCATGATCGAGCCGGTCTCGGTCATCTCGGACGCCCCCGCGCGGGCGATACCGAAGTCGGTGACCTTCAGGCGGCCGTCGGCGCCCACCATCACGTTGTGCGGCTTGAAGTCGCGGTGGATCACGCCGCGGCGGTGGGCGAACGCGGCGGCCTGGAGGATCTGGATCGCGTAGTCGATCGCGCGGAGCTGGTCGAGCGGCGCCTCCTCGCGGATCACCTCCTTGAGCGTCTTGCCCGGGAGGAACTCCATCGCGATGTAGTAGGTGCCGTCGTACTGGCCGCGATCGAAGACCGACACCACGTTCGGGTGCTGGAGCGCGGCGGCGGCCGAGGCCTCGCGCCGGAAGCGCTCGACGAACTCCTGGTCGCGCGCGAAGCGCCGGTGCAGCAGCTTGATCGCCACGTCGCGGCCGAGCTGCGCGTCGTGCGCGCAGTACACGTCCGCCATGCCGCCCGACCCGATCCGACGCTGGATCCGGTAGCGGCCGTCGACGATCGTGCCTTCGGCGACGTCAGCCATTTCTCCGGAGCAGCACTCGCATCACCTGGGCCGCAAGCGGCGCGGCCACCTCGCCGCCGGTCTGCGACTGCTGGGCCTTCTCGACCACCACGGCCACCGCAACCTTCGGGTCCTTCGCGGGCGCGAACGCGATGAACCAGGCGTCGTTGAAGCCGCCGGGCGCCTCGGCCGTGCCGGTCTTGCCCGCCACCTGGATGTTCTGTAGCTGCGCGCCCGTGCCGGTCCCGGACTCCACGACGTGCTGCATCATCTGCGTGAGCTCGGACGCCGATTCCTTGCTCATCACCTGCGACTGTTCCTGCTTGCCGTAGGTGTCCTTCACGCGTCCGTCCGGCCCGATCACCTTCTCGGTGAAATGCGGGCGCATGAGGCTGCCCTCGTTGCCCACCGCGGCAGCCACCATCGCCATCTGAAGCGGCGTCACGAGGAGCTTGTCCTGGCCGATCGCCATACGTCCCACATCGACCGAGCTGCTGTTCTGGTCGAGCAGCTTGCCGTTCTTGTACTCGCCGCTCGCGAACAGCTGACTGCGCGGGTAGTCGAGCGGCGGCTTGCGGTTGAAGCCGAAGCGGCGCATGTAGTCGTACATGGTCTTCTTGCCGAGCTTCTCGCCCATCTCGCCGAAGACGGTGTTCACCGAGTGCGTGAGCGCGTCGGTGAGCGAGATCGAGGCGAAGTTCTCGCCGCCGAAGTTGGCCAGCGGCACGCCGCTGATCACCTTGTTGTTCTTGCCGCTGATCTGGGACTGCGGCGTGTACCTGCCCGAGTCGAGGCCGGCCGCCGCGGTCACGACCTTGAACGTGGAGCCCGGCGGGTACTCGCCCTGCGTCGCGCGGTTGAGCAGCGGCGAGCCCGTCTCCCTGTTGAGCTGCGCGTACTGCTCGGGGACGCGGTTCGGGTCGTAGTCGGGCTTCGAGGCCATCACCTGCACGGCGCCCGTGCGCGGGTCCATCGCCACGATCGCGCCCTGGTGCGCCCCGAGTGCGGCGAGCGCCGTGCGCTGCGCGACCGGGTCGAGCGTGGTCTTGATGTCGTCGCCCTGATCCGGGCCGCCGGCGATCTCGTCGATGAACGAGCGCAGGTCGCCGCCGGTGCCCGACAGGATGTCGTTCTGCGATTGCTCGAAGCCCGACGAGCCGCGCGACACGAACGCGTAGCCGATCGCGTGCGAGAAGACGTTGCCGGTCGGGTACTCGCGGTAGTAGCGCTTGTTCTGGTGGGTGCCGATGTGCTTGTTGATCGCGAGCTTGGAGTTGTCGCGCGCGAGGATCAGCCCGCGCGGGATCTGCTGCTGCTCGAGCAGCGGGCGGCGGTTGAGCGGCTCGTCCTTGAGCGCGTTCGCCTGGAGCACCGTCCAGCGCGCGGTGAAGATCGCCAGCACCGCGATCATCAGGACCGCGATCGCGAACAGGCGCCCGATCTGGCGGTTCACCTGACCAGCCCCCCGGCTTCCGGGTAGGGGCCGCGCCGCGCGCGGTCACTCACGATCAGGAGCAGCGCCAGCAGCACGAAGTTGGCCACCACGCTCGACCCGCCGTAGGAGACGAACGGCAGCGTCACGCCGGTCAGCGGGATCACCTTCGTCACGCCGCCCACGATCACGAACACCTGAAGCACGAACACGGCCGCGAGACCGGTGGCGAGCAGCTTCGAGAAGCCGTCGCTGGCCAGCGTGCCGGTCTTGAAGCCGCGCGACACGAACAGGAGGTAGGTGATCAGCAGGCCGATCGCACCGAACAGGCCCACCTCGTTCACGATCACGGCGTAGATCAGGTCGGTGTGCGCGGCCGGCACGATCGGCTGGCCGCCCGGCTGGGTCAGGAGCGCCTCTCCGAAGCCGCGGCCGAACAGGCCGCCGTCGGCCTGCGAGAAGAGCGACTGCGCGAGCTGGTAGCTGCCACCCGGCATGTCGTAGAGGTGTTGGTTGAACGGATGCAGCCACGAGTCCACGCGGTCCTGGACGTGCGGCGTCGAGTTCGCGAAGAACCACGCGCCGCCGAGGAACGCCGCGAGCGCGGGCAGCACCAGCGACAGCCGGTTCGTGGCCACGTAGAGCAGCGCGAGGAAGGCGCCGAAGTACATGATCGAGCTGCCGAGGTCGCGGATCACGACCAGCATCAGCATCGCCGCGCCCCACACGACCAGCAGCGGCCCGAAGTGCTTGAGCGGCGGGATCGTGATGCCGAGGAAGCGCCGCGAGCCCTGCACGAGCACCTGGCGCGTGTCGCGCAGGTAGGCGGCGAGGAAGACGACGATGGCGAT
>JAICRZ010000116.1 GCA_025937135.1 Thermoleophilaceae bacterium | reverse complement strand
GGCCAGCCCGCACGGGATCGACTTCGGGGCGCTCAAACCGCGGCTGCCGGACGTGCGCGGCACGCCGGCGGGGGTGATCGAGCTGGCGCCGGCGCGGATCGCCGCTGACGTCGAGCGGCTGCGCACGTCGCTGGACGAGCATCCGGGCGGCGGCCTCGTGCTGATCGGGCGGCGCACGCTGCGCTCGAACAACTCGTGGATGCACAACCTCGAGCCGCTCGTGAAGGGGCCGCCGGAGTGCACGCTGCACGTGAACCCCGCCGACGCCGACCGGCTCGGCCTGACCGACGGCGGCCTCGCCCACGTGACCTCGCGGGCCGGAGCCGTCGACGCTCCCGTCGAGGTCACCGACAAGGTGATGCCGGGCGTGGTCTCGCTGCCGCACGGCTGGGGGCACGGCGCGCCCGGCGCGAACCTGCCCGTCGCGGCGAGGTACGCCGGCGTGAACGTGAACGCTCTGACGGACGAGCTCGACCTCGATCCCGTGAGCGGAAACGCGGTCCTGAACGGCGTCCCGGTGGAGCTAACCCCCGCGGGCCGCGGGCCGCGAACCGCGGGCTCAGATGGCGCAGAGCATCGACCCGCCGCAGTTGCGGCAGGTGACGTTGGCGGTGTCGCTCATACGCGCGATGGTTGAGTGCGCACCGCAGTTCGGGCAGTCGCTTCGCAGCTCGTAGCGCCGCAGGCAGTACACGCAGCGGTAGCGGCCGGGCAGGTTCGAAGGCCGCAGCCACGGCTCGCCGCAGCCCGGGCACGGCGGGCGGCGGTCGGGGTCGATCTCGTCGAGCTCGCTCACGCCGTGCGCCTCAGCCGGGCGATGAAGAAGCCGTCGGTGCCGTGCCGGTGCGGCAGGAGCTGGAGGAAGCGCCCGTCGCGGGCGTGGGCGTACGCCGGGTAGGCGGCGCTGAGGTCGTCGGCTGCGAAGTCGGGGTGGTTTTCGAGGAAGGCGAGCATCCGCTCCTCATTCTCGCGGGGGGAGATCGTGCAGGTCGAGTAGACGAGCGTCCCGTCCGCGCGGACCTGCTCTGCGGCGGAGTCGAGAAGTGCCTCCTGCTCCGTCACCAGCCGGTCGACCGTGGCCGCGTCCTTGCGCCAGCGCACGTCCGGGCGCGCCTGGAGCGTACCGAGATCGCTGCACGGCGGATCGAGCAGCACGCGCTCGAAACCGGCGCGCTCCACGACCTCGCGCGAGTCGCCCCGCCGGACGTCGACGATCGCCGCGCCCAGGCGCTCGCAGTTCGCGGCCATCGCCTTTGCCCGGCCCGCGTGCTTCTCGACCGCGACCACCTCGCCGTCGCCGCCCATCAGCGCCGCCGCGTGCGTCGCCTTGGCGCCCGGCGCGGCGCAGAGGTCGAGCACGCGCTCGCCCGGCTGCGGGTCGAGCACGCGGGCCACGAGCATCGACGCGCGCGACTGCGGCATGAGGTCCCCGGAGGCGAACAGCGGCGAGCCGTGCAGGTCGTACGGCTCCTCGATCACGAGCCCCTCGGGGAGGTCGGGCGCGGGCCGCGTCCGCGCCGGGATCGCCTGCGCCAGCTCCTCGGCCGTGGTTCGCAGCGTGTTCGCGCGCACGGCGCTCTCGGCCGGCTCGTTGTCGCGCCGCATCAGCGCGCGCGCCTCCTCGGGGCCGAGCGCGTCCCACCACATCCGGGCGATCCAGTCGGGGTGCGAGTCGAGCAGCGCGGCGTGCTCCGGGGAGTCCTCGTCCAGCCGCGCGACGATCGCCTGGGCGTCGCGAGCGGCGCGGCGCATCACCGCGTTCGCCAGCCGGAAGCCGCCGCCGCCCGCCTCCTTCGCCAGCTCGACCGTCTCCGACACGGCCGCTCGCGCGGGCACCGAGTCGACGTAGAGGATCTGCGTGAGGCCGATCCGCAGCGCGTCGCGCAGCGGCGGGTCGAGCTCTTCCGGAGGCCGCGACGAGAGTTCGCGCAGGACGTGGTCGAGCGTGGCTCTGCGCTGCACCGTCGCGTAGGCCAGGTGCTGGGCGAAGGCGCGATCGCGTGCGTCGAGCCGCGCCCGCTCCGCCTCGGCCCGGAAGGCGCGGTCGGTGAACGCGCCCCCGTCGAAGACGCGGCGGACGACGCGGAACGCGCAGCGCCGGGCCGCGGACGCGGCCACGTCAGGCCTCGACGAGGTGTGCGCCGCGACCGCGGAGGTAGGCGGCGGCGTCCATGGCGCGGCCGCCCGGCGGGACCACCTCGATCAGGTCGAGCGCGCGGTCCGCGGTCCCCAGCAGCAGCTGTCCTCCGCGCGCGGCGAGCGCGCCGGCCGGCAGCGAGTGCTCGCTCACCGCTGCCCGGCGCACGCCCAGTCGCTCGCCGTCGGCGATCTCGGCGTAGGCGCCGATGTGCGGGTTCAGCGCGCGCACGCGCCGCGCCAGCGCCTCGGCGCCGAGCGCGGGATCGAGACGGCGGTCCTCGGGCGCGATCTTCGGCGCGATCGTGACCCCGTCGGCGGGCTGCTCGCGGAATTCGGGGCCGCTGTCGAGAGCCTCCACCAGGAGCTCGCCGCCGAGCGCCGCCAGTCGCGGCGCGAGCGTGCCGTAGTCGTCGTCGGGGTGGATCCGCTCCTTGCGCTCGAGGCAGACCGGGCCCGCGTCCATCTCCTCCACCGGTCGCATGATCGAGACGCCCGTCAGCTCGTCACCCGCCTCGATCGCGCGCTCGACGGGCGCCGCGCCGCGCCAGCGCGGCAGCAGCGACGGGTGCACGTTCAGCATCGCGTGCTCCGAGAGCAGCGGCTCCTTGATGAGCGCTCCGAACGCGCAGATCAGGACGGTATCCGGCTCGACCGCGGCGATCGCGGCGCGCGCGTCGACGGAGTTCACGCTGTCGGGCTGGAGCAGCTCGAGGCCCAGCTCGCGCGCGGCCTCCGCCACGGGCGGCGCCGCCAGCTTGCGCCCGCGGCCGCGGGGGCGGTCCGGGCGCGTGACCACGAGCAGCGGCCTGTGCTCGCTCTGCGCGACCGTGCGCAGCACCGCGACGGCGAAGTCCGAGGTGCCGAGATAGACGGTGCGCACCGAGCCAGCGTAGTCGCGGCGGCGAGCACGGTTGGACGTGTGTGCCAACCTTGCACGCGCAACCGTTTTCGGCCCGTTCGGATCAAGCTTGGCCACCTCATTCCCCAATTCGGAGGACGCGTCGCCCGAGGACCTCCACGTCCGCGTGCTCGAGGACGACCCGGAGCTCGGGCGCGGGCTCGCGGCGGAACAGCAGGCGCTGGCCGTGCGCCACCTCACCGCGCGGACGCGCCGGCTCGAGCAGGGCGAGTGGAGCGGGCCGTTCGACGGTGAGGACGACATGGACGGAAGCATCGGCGCGCTCGTCCTCGACGGCTTGCTGCTGCGCGTGCAGCGGATCGGAACCGTCGTGGCCGCCGAGCTGCTCGGCTCGGGCGACCTGCTGCGCCCGTGGGTCACCGGCGAGGAGGGCTCGTCGCTGCCGTCGTCGGCGCGCTGGCAGGTGCTCCAGCCCACCACGGTCGCGGTCCTCGACCGCCGCTTCGCCACCGTGGCCGGACGCTGGCCGGAGGTCGTGAGCGCGCTGGTGGAGCGCAGCGTGCATCGCTCGCGACTGCTCGCGTTCCAGATGGCGATCGGCAACGTCAGGCGGATCGACGCGCGGCTGCTGCTCCTGATGTGGCGCCTCGCGGACCGCTGGGGCCGCGTGACCAGCGACGGCGTGGTCGTGCCGCTGCGGCTCACCCACGGCTGGCTCGCGCACCTGGTCGGGGCGCAGCGCCCGTCGGTGACCACGGCGCTCGGCACCCTGGCGGGCGCGGGCCGGGTCGAGCGTCTCGAGGACGGCTCCTGGCTCTTGCGCGGCGACCCGCCGGACTTCGACGAGCCGCTCTTCGCCGCGGGCCCGGCGGCGCCGTGATGCGCGGGGCCCGTCGGTCGCGCCGCCCGCCGGTGTAGGTTTGGCGCGTGCCGGATCCCAGCATCGTGCGGTTCCGTCGTGCAGTTGCCACGGCGTGCGCGGAGCTCGACAGGCGCCGTCAGGAGGTCAATGACCTGAACGTCTTCCCGGTCGCCGATGGCGACACGGGGGACAACATGGCCATGACCATGCGGGCGGTGCTGAGCGAGCTCGACCGCATCAACGGACAGATGGTCGACGACATCGGGCGTGACGAGCTGGTCACGGCGGTCGCCCGCGCCGCGCTGCTGGGCGCGCGCGGCAACAGTGGCGTGATCCTCTCGCAGATCGTTCGCGGGGCCGCGGAGGAGCTGGCATCGCGGCCGGGCGAGCCGATCGACCCGCTGCTCGTGAGCGCGGCGTTCGCGCGCGCCGCCGACGCCGCGTACGAGTCGGTGCGCAATCCCGCCGAGGGAACGATGCTCTCCGCCGTGCGTGCGATGGCCCACCGGATCGCGCAGGACCTCGCCCACATGGAACCGCGCCGGCTCGAGCCGGGCGTCTCACAGGAGGAGCAGGACCAGCTGCTGGCGGTGATCCTCGAGCGCGCACTCGAGGCCGGCAGCGAGGCCGTGAAGCGCGGCCCCGAACAGCTCGACGTGCTGCGCGAGGCTGGCGTGGTCGACGCGGGCGCCTACGGGCTCACCGTGATCGTGGCCGGCGTGATCGCCGCGCTGAAGGGCGACGAGGACGCCCCGGTGCTCGAGCACCAGGAGGCGCCCGAGGGCCGCGAGCTCCACCTTCATCAGCACGAGTCGAGCCGCTTCCGCTATTGCACCAACTTCGCCGTGACCGGCGACGGACTCGACGGCCCGTCGTTCATCCCGCGGCTCGAGGAGATCGGCGACTCGGTGCTCGTGGTCGGCGACCGCAGGACGCTCAAGATCCACGTGCACACCGACGAGCCCGACCGCGCCGTGTCGATCTTCGAGTCGGCGGAGGGCGGGCCCGAGGTGTCGCGGCTCGACGTGGCCGACATGCGTGAGCAGGTGGCCGAGCGCTCGGCGCGCCTGAGCGCGAATGGCAACGGAGGCACGGCCGTCTCGACCTGCGCACCGGTGGTCGTGGCCAACGGCGAGGGGATGATCCAGCTCTACCGCGAGCTCGGCGCGCACGTCGTGGACGGCGGTCCGACGCTGAACCCGTCGACCTACGACATCCTCGCCGGCATCCATGCCGTGGCCGCCAGCGAGGCGATCGTTCTCACCAGCAGCTCGAACGTGATCCTCGCCGCCGAGCGCGCCGCCGAGCTGTCCGAGAAGCCGGCACGCGTCGTGCCCACGCGCGCCCAGCAGACCGGGCTCGCCGCGCTGCTGACGTTCGACCCCTCGCGCAGCGCGAAGGAGAACGCGGAGGCGGTCGGCGCCGCCGCGGAGGCGGTCGCGACCGGCGGCGTCGCACGGGCCGCGCGCGAGGACGCATCGGGCCGGTTCAGCGAGGGCGACGCGCTCGGCTACGCCGGCGAGGATCTGGTGGTGTGGGGCGCGCCGCGCGAGACGCTGGCGACGGTCCTCGAGCAGGTCTGCGCCGGCTGCGAGGTGGTCACGATCGTCACCGGCGAGGGCGCGCCCCTCTCCGCCGACGACATCGAGGCGCTCGTGCCCGACGGCGTCGACCTCGACCTCCACGACGGCGGGCAGGCCGCGTGGTGGTGGCTCATCGCCGCGGAGTGACCGCCGCGCGGGGCGGGCGGCGGCTTCGCCCACACGTAGCCGCCGACGCGCGCGGCACAATCACGCCATGCGCGCGTTCGCTTCGCTAGAGCCTCAGCCCCTGGACGTGGAGCTGCGCTCGCTGCCGCGGCCGTCCGCGCTCGCGCGCGAGCTGGATGTGAAGCCGAAGCGCGCTGCGCTCGCGGCGGAGGCACTCGGGCTCGACACCGTCGGGGACCTGATCGAGCACTTCCCGCGCGACCACGCCGACCGCCGCGAGGCCGCGGAGATCGCCAACCTGGCCGCCGGCGAGGACGTGACGGTGATCGCGCAGGTCAAGCGGATATCGAGCCGGCGCGCCCGTGGGCGGCTCACGCTCCAGGAGGCGACCGTGGTGGACCAGACCGGACCGATGAAGGCGGTCTGGTTCAACCAGCCGTGGCTCGTGGACAAGCTGCCGGCGGGCACGAGCGTGGTGCTGCACGGCCGCTACAACGGACCGCGCCGCGGCCTCACCGTGAAGGACCACGAGATCGCGCCCGACGCCACGTCGGCCCACTCGACAGGGGTGGTGCCGGTCTACCGCGCGACCGAGCACCTCGGGTCGAACAGGATCCGCGAGCTGGTCTGGAACGCGCGCGACGCCATCCGCGACGTCGTCGAGCCGCTGCCGGCCTGGCTCCGCCTGGCCGAGAAGCTGCCGGACCGGCAAGCCGCGGTGGACGCGATCCACTTCCCCGAGGACGAGGACGAGGAGCCCGCCGCGCGCCGCCGACTGGCGTTCGAGGAGCTGTTCCTGTTCGAGCTGAGCGTGGCCGCGCGCCGCCGCGCTCGCGACGAGGGGCTCACGGCGCCGGCGCTCGAGGCGACCGGCCGGCTCGTCGACGGCTGGCAGGCTGCGCTTCCGTTCGTCCTCACAGGCGACCAGCGCGCGGCCACGGCGGCGATCGACGCGGACATCGCGACCGAGCGCCCGATGCAGCGGCTGCTGATGGGCGAGGTCGGCTCCGGCAAGACGGTGGTGGCGCTGCACGCGATGCTGCGAGCCGCGGAGAACGACCGTCAGGCGGTGCTGATGGCGCCCACCGAGACGCTCGCGGAGCAGCACCTGGCCACGCTCGACCGGCTGCTCGGCGGCCACGTGCCGATCGCCCTGCTCACCGGCTCGACGCCCGCGACACGCCGCCGCGAGATCCATGAGCGCTTGGCCACCGGCGAGCTCGCGCTCGTGGTCGGCACGCATGCGCTGATCGAGCCGGCCGTCGGCTTCCGCGACCTCGCGCTCGTGGTGGTGGACGAGCAGCACCGCTTCGGCGTCCGGCAGCGCGCCGCGCTCGAGGACAAGGCGCCGGAGGGGCTCGTGCCGCACGTGCTGCACATGACCGCCACGCCGATCCCGCGGACGCTGCAGCGCACGGTCTACGGCGACCTCGACGTGACCGCCCTGCGCGAGCTGCCGGCCGGCCGCCAACCGATCGAGACGCACGTGGTCGACGGCGCCCGCGCCCGGACGCGGGCCTACGAGAAGGCGCGCGAGGAGATCGCCGCCGGACGCCAGGTGTTCGTGGTGTGCCCGCTCGTCGAGGAGTCCGAGGCGCTCCAGGCAAAGGCCGCCACGCGCGAGGCCGAGGAGCTCCAGCAGGGTGAATTCCGGGAGCAGCGAGTGGCGCTCATCCACGGTCAGATGAGCTCGAAGGACAAGCACGAGGCGATGCGCCGCTTCGCCGAACGCGATGCCGACGTGCTCGTGGCCACGAGCGTGATCGAGGTCGGCATCGACGTGCCGAACGCCAGCGTGATGATCATCGAGGCGGCCGAGCGGTACGGCATCTCGCAGCTCCATCAGCTCCGTGGGCGGATCGGCCGGGGCGAGCACAGGTCGCTCTGCATCCTGTTCGGCGACCCGGGGCTGCCGCGGCTCAAGGCGCTCGCCGACAACCGCGACGGCTTCGAGCTGGCGGCGATCGACCTCGACATCCGCGGCGCCGGCGACGTGCTCGGCACCCGCCAGCACGGGATGCCGATCTTCCGCGTCGCGCGCCTGCCCGAGGACGACGAGCTGCTGGAGCGCGCCCACAGCCGCGCTGAGGAGCTGCTCGACCGGGACCCGCGGCTGGACGCGCCGGAGCACGCGCTGCTGCGTGAGGCGGCCGCCGCGTCGGAGCTGATACCGGCATGACCTGTGGACGGTGGACGGTGGACAGTGGACAGGATCCGCCTCCTCTGTCCACTGTCCACCGCGCACCGTGCACATGCGCGTAATCGCCGGCGCTCACAAAGGCCGCCGCCTCCACGTGCCCAAGGGCAGCGAGACGCGGCCGACCTCCGATCGCGTCCGCGAGGCCCTCTTCTCGATCCTCGGCGACGTGACCGGCGCGCGCGTGCTCGACCTCTACGCCGGATCGGGCGCGCTCGGGATCGAGGCGCTGTCGCGCGGGGCGGGCGAGGTCGTCTTCGTCGAGAGCGCGCGGCGGGCGGCGGAGGCGATCACGGCGAACCTCCGCGCGCTCGGCGACCCGGACGCGATGATCTGGGTCGGTGACGCGCTCACATACCTCAGGCGGGCTGACACCGACGCCCCGTTCGACCTCGTCTTCGCCGACCCGCCATATAGTTCCGCCACCCAAGTGGGGGATGCGCTCTCCGAGCTGCTCCCGTCGCTTCTCACCGAGACTTCCCTGACCGTGACCGAATCCGACAAGCGCTCGCCGCTGCCGCTCAGCCTCCCGCTCGTCGACGAGCGGATCTACGGCGACACCCGCATCGCGATCCATCGTGGCCGCTGAGCGCAACGGCGGCACCGCGGTCTGCCCGGGCTCCTACGACCCGGTCACGCTCGGCCACCTCGACATCATCACGCGCGCCTCGAAGGTGTTCGACAACGTGATCGTCGCCGTCGTGAATCAGCCGGTCCGCAAGAAGAAGACGCTGTTCAGCGCGGAGCAGCGCGTTGCCTTCATCCGCGACGAGGTGCAGAATCTCGCCAACGTGGAGGTGGAGTCGTTCGAGACGCTGGTCGTCGACTTCGCCAAGGAGAAGGGCGCGCATGCGATCGTCAAGGGACTGCGCGCGATCTCGGACTTCGAGTACGAGTTCGAGATGAACCAGCTCAACCGAAAGATGGCGCCCGACATCGAGAGCATCTACATGATGTCCTCATCCGAGTACAGCTTCCTCAGCTCGAGCGGTGTGAAGGAACTCGCGATGTTCGGCGGAGATCTGACAGATTTGGTGCCGCCGCCGGTTGCGGCGCGCCTGGAGGAAGCGCTCAAGCGCTGACGAACTGAGGTACCGGTATGGATGTCCTCGTCCTCATAGACAAACTCGACGACACGATTCACAACGCCAAGCCCGTTCCGCTGACGGACCAGGTCCGTGTGGACAAAGAGGAGATCTACGACATCCTCGACCAGATGCGGGCGACGATCCCTGAGGAGATCAAGCAGGCGCGTTGGATCGTGAAGGAACGCCAGGAGATGCTCGCCGAGGCGAAGCGCGAGGCGGAGCGGATCATCAAGGAGGCGCGCGACGAACAGGCGCGCCTGATCAACGAGGAAGAAGTGGTCCGCCAGGCGGAGCGTGAGGCGGAGCAGATCGTCGAAGAAGCTCGTACGCGAGAGCGTGAGATCCGGCTCGGGGCCGAGGATTACGCGGACGACATCCTCAATACGCTCGAGGTCAACCTGCAGAAGTTCACGGCTGCGGTTCAGCGAGGTCGAGATCGACTTGCTGGGCGGGAGGAAGCCGAAGTCGGGTAGTTGTTGGCCGGGCGGGTCCTGCCGGCCGCCACCCGCGGAGGATCGTCTCGGGTTAACGCTGGTACAGCGAGCCTGTCTGTTTTCTTCCGTACGCG
>JAICRZ010000124.1 GCA_025937135.1 Thermoleophilaceae bacterium | reverse complement strand
GTGGGCTGCGAGAGCCAGTTCCGCGCGGCGTTCCTGATGGGCTGCGTTGGCGCCTGGTCGCTGCACCCGGTGCAGATCGACATCGCCAAGAAGGTCTTCTCGCCCGAGCCCGACGAGGTCAGGTTCGCGAAGAAGGTGATCGAGTCGATCCCGGACGGCCGCGGGGTGCACATGATCGACGGCAAGATGCAGGACGACGCCACGTGGAAGCAGGCCAAGGTGATGGTCGACCTCGCCGAGCAGCTCGCCGAGAAGGACCCCGAGCTCGCCGAGGCCTACGGCTTCCAGGGAGCCGCCGCATGAGGTTCTTCGAGTACGAGTCGCGCGAGATCCTCCGCCGCGAGGGCATCCCGGTGGCGGGCGGAGGGTTCGCGACGAGCGACGAGCAGGCCAAGGAGATCGCGGCCGAGGTGGCGGGCCCCGTCGTCATCAAGTCCCAGGTGCTCACCGGCGGCCGGATGAAGGCCGGCGGCGTGAAGTTCGCCGACACGCCGGAGGGGGCCGAGGCCGCGGCACGCGAGATCCTCAACCTCGAGATCGGCGGCCACATGCCGCGCGGCGTGCTCGTCGGCGCGAAGGTCCCGATCAAGCAGGAGTACTACGCCGGCGTGATCTACGACGGCATCGCGAAGAAGCCGACGTTCGTGTTCTCGAACATGGGCGGGATCGACATCGAGGAGGTCGCGGAGACCCACCCCGAGGCGATCGGGCGCGGCCACTTCTCCACGATCCTCCCGAGCATGGACTTCGTCGCCAAGGACGTGATCGCGTCCGTGGGCATCACGGGCTCCGAGCTGAACCGGCTCACGCCGATCCTCTCGAAATTGGCGAAGCTGTTCGTGAAGTACGACATGACGCTGGCGGAGATCAACCCGCTCGTCCAGCTCGAGGACGGCAGCTTCATCGCGGTCGACGCGCACATGGACATGGAGACCGAGGGTCGCCCGCGCCAGAAGGCGCTGCTCCACGAGCTCGGCGTCGGCGAGGAGGAGACGCGCGAGGCGCGCGAGCCCACGCCGTTCGAGATCGAGGGCGAGAAGGTCGACTCGGTGGACCACCGCGGCGTGGCGGGCAACGTCACTGAATTCGACGGCAACCTCGGCCTCGTGATCGGCGCCGGTGGCGGCTCGCTGACGCTGTTCGACGCGGTGCGCCGCTACGGCGGCAGGCCCGCCAACTACTGCGAGATCGGCGGCAACCCGTCCGTCTCGAAGGCCAAGAACCTGACCAAGCTCGTGCTGTCGAAGCCGGGCGTGGACAAGATCGCGGTGATGATGTCGATCGTCTCGAACACCCGCGTGGACATCGTGGCCCGCGGCGTGATCAAGGCCTGCCTCGAGCTCGGCTACGACCCCGCCGAGAAGATCGCCGTCTTCCGCATCCCCGGGGCCTGGGAGGAAGAGGGCTTCAAGATCCTCGAGAAGTACGGCGTCGAGTACTTCGACCGCTCGGTGTCGATGCACGAGGCCGCCAAGCGCGCCGTCGAGAAGATCGGCGCCGCGGAAGGGGCGGCGGCCTGATGCTGATCGACGAGAGCACCACCTTCATCGTCCAGGGCATCACCGGGCGCGAGGCCGTCAACCTGACGCGCGAGTGCCTGGACTACGGCTCCAAGGTCGTGGGCGGAGTGACTCCCGGCCGGCGCGGGCGTGAGGTGCACGGCGTGCCCGTGTTCGACTCGGTCAAGCAGCTCTGCGAGGAACTCGGCTACGTGCCGGACGGCAGCGTGGTCACCGTCCCCCCCGCGTTCACGCGCGACGCCGTCTTCGAGGCGATCGAGGCCGGCGTGAAGATCATCGTGATCGTGACCGAGCGGATCCCGCGCTACGACGTCGCGCAGATGGTCGAGCTCGCCAACCTGCGCGGCGCGCGGATCATCGGCCCGAACTGCCTCGGCATCATCCGCCCGGGCGTGGCCAAGATGGGCGGCATCGGCGGCCCCGCGAAGGACGCGCAGAAGGCCTACCAGCCCGGCCGCGTCGGCGTGATGTCGCGCTCCGGCGGCATGACCACCGAGATCTCGTCCACGTTGACGGCTGCGGGCCTCGGCGTGTCCACCGCGTGCTCGATCGGCGGCGACGCGATCATCGGATCCACCTACGCGGAGCTGATGCCGTTCTTCGAGGACGACGGCCAGACCGAGGCGATCGTGATCTACACGGAGCCGGGCGGCCGCATGGAGGCCGAGCTGGCTCGCTACGTGACCGAGAACGACTCGAAGCTCCCGATCGTCGCGTTCATGGCGGGACGCTTCATGGACGAGATGCCGGGCATGAGCTTCGGTCACGCGGGCACGATCGTGGAGGGCAAGGCCGACACGGCCGCGGAGAAGATCAAGCGACTGAACGACGCGGGCATCACGGTGGCCGAGGAGATCTCGGAGATCCCGGACCTCGTCAAGGAGAAGATCGGCTGATGGCAGGGACCTTCATCGACGTCGAGGTGGCAGAGGACGTCCGCGGCGACGCGGCGCTCGCGCAGAAGCTCGAGGACGCCTGCCCCGTGGACATCTACGCGAACCGCGACGGCAACGTCGAGGTGGTCGAGGACAACCTCGACGAGTGCGTGCTGTGCGAGCTCTGCATCCAGGCGGCGCCGCCCGGCAAGGTGCGCGTGCTCAAGCTGTACGACGGCACGGCGCTCGAGTCGACGGGCTAGCTCGCGTGCCGGCCGCGACTCCCTCGAGGCCGCCGCGGATCGTGGAACGCGTGTTCGACGCGCGCTTCTGGGACAGCCTCGAGCAGCGGATGCCCTACGGCATGGCACGCTTCATCGAGGCACTCGCTGTGCTGTCGGATCCGCGCAGCGTGCGCAGCTTCCTGGCCGGCGGGCCGGCCGGGGAGAGCATCGCCCATTACCGCCTGCGCCCGCTCGGCGGCCAGCGCGTGTCGGTGCGTCCGCGCACGGCCGACATGTGGGCGCTCACCGACATCATCCCGCCCTATCACCTCCCCCCGCTGGAGGCCGTGCCCGACAGCGCGCACGAGATCTGGGACCTCGGCACCAACATCGGCCTGGCCATGGCGCAGCTCGCCCTCCGCTATCCACACGCGACCGTCACCGGCGTGGAGATGGACGCGGGCAACCTCGAGCTGTGCCGCCGCAACATCGAGCCCTATGGCGACCGCTGTCAGGTGCTCCACGCCGCGGTGTGGTCGAGCGACGGCGAGGTCAGCTACGCGGGTGGCGACGACTCGCTGGCCTATCGCGTCGAGGCCGCCGGGGGCGGCGGCGGTGGGACGACCGTCCGCTCGCTGTCCCTCAACACCCTCCTCGCCGAGCGCGGCGTCGAGCGCGTCGACTTCGTCAAGATCGACATCGAGGGCGCCGAGCGCGAGGTGCTGCGCGAGAACACCGAGTGGGCCGCCGCGGTGCGTGCGCTGAAGGTGGAGGTGCATGAGCCGTACACGGTCGACGAGTGCCTCGCCGACCTGCGGGCGCTCGGCTTCCACGCGGAGCCGGACCATCGCTACCGCGGGATCGTGGGCAAGCCGCCGATCCTGGCCGTGCGCCCCGGTGCCTGACCGGGCGGATCTCGCCCAGGACATGTACCGCGCGTTCGCGGCGGGCGACCGGGATCCCGTCGAGGAGCTGCTGGCGGACGACTTCTCCTTCTCCAGCCCGCCGGACCCGCTGCTCGACCGCGCCGGCTACTTCGAACGCTGCTGGCCGGGCGCCGGCTCACTCACCGAGTTCGACTTCGTGCGGCTGGTTGAGTCAGGCGACGAGGTGGTCGTGACCTACGAGGCCACGCGTACGGACGGCACGCGCTTCCGGAACACCGAGGTGCTGACCTTCGCCGGCGAGAAGATCAGCCGAGCGGAGGTCTACTTCGGCTGGGATCTGCCCTAGTCGCGGAGCGGCCCCTCGACCAGGGCCACGCACCCCACCGAGATCAGGAGGCCCAGCGGTAGCGGCACCTGCATCGTCATCCGCGCCGGCGGATCGGTCGGGAAGGTCTCAGCGAATACCGCATTCACCTCCGCGAACTCGCTGATATCCGCCACGAGGACAGTGGCGTTCACGACCAGCTCGGGACGGCTCCCGCCCGCGCGCAGCACGGCCTCCACGTTGCGCATGGCCTGCCGCGCCTGGTCGGCCATCGTCGGACCGGCGGGTTCGCCCGTCGCCGGATCGGTTCCGGGCTGGCCTGACACGTAGAGGAAGTCGCCCGCCCGCACGCCGGCGGAATACGGGCCGATCGCCTTCGGTACGCCTGGTCCCGCGACCACCTCGCGTTGCACGGCCATCTGCTCTCCCTGGTCGAGGCCTGATGCGAGAACATCGCAGCGCATGCCCGCGCGGGTCAACCACGGGCGCGGCGCTCAGTACTTCAGTGCGCCCCCGCCGCGCCACGCCGCGAGCCGCAGAAGCGTCTCGTCGCCGGCGCGCGACCCGCCCGAAAGCACGCACGTGTGACCATCGCGCAGCCACGTCACCACACGGCGGCCGTGCGCGGACAGATTGTGAAGTGCGACGCCCTCGCGCAGCGACGACCGCGATCGGCCGCCCACGTGCAGCGGCTTGCCGTCGACGATCGTGTACGCGATCCGCGCGCCCCGGCGGCGGTAGAAGACGGTGGTCGCGCCGCGGCCGTCGATCCGGTCGCGGCGGGCGCCGGCGGGCTCCCAGCCGAACCGGTCAGCCCAGTACGGGAAGCGCAAGCCGGCGGCCTGCGGGCCGGCCAGCGACGTGGCGCCGTCGGGCCCTTCAGCGACGCGCGCGACGGGAGGACGAGCGCCGAGGACGGCAGCGTCCGCGACGGTGGGCGCTTCGCCCCCGGCACCGCCGACGGCCAGGACGACCGCCACCGCTGCCACCGCGGTCGCACCCGCAAGCGCGAACGCCCGCGCGGGTCGCGAGCGCGCGCGCCGTGGTGAGCGCCGCTGCGCCGCATCCACGCTCGCCCGCAGCGTTGCGGGGGCGCGCACGCCGGCTACCGAGCGCACCGCGTCGAGCGCGACGCGCTGAGCGTGCAGCTCGGCCTGCAGCGCCGGCGAGGAGGCGATCGCCAGCTCCACCTCAGCGCGGCGCGACGGGTCGATCGAGCCGTCGGCGAGGGTGGCGAGATCGCGCTCGCTCGGGAACTCGGGATGTCGGTGGCCGCCGGTCATGCCCCTCTTCCATCAGTGACGCCGATCACGTGCGGTTCCTTCCCGGTCAGCGAGGCCGCGAGGCGCTGCCGCGCGCGGTACACACGCGTCGTGATGGTGGCCTCACGCACGCGCAGCGTGCGCGATGCCTCGCGGTAGGAGAGCCCGAGCACATCCACGGCGACGATCGCGTCGCGGAAGTCGTCCGGCAGCGCGGCGATCAGCTCGTACAGCTCGTGCGCCTCGAGCGCAGCCTGCGGCGTGGCCTCGGAGGGATCCTGGATCCGATCGAGGTCGTCGGGGAGCGGGTCCGCTCTCACGCGCCGGCTTGCGGCGCGCAGGCGCGAGAAGTGCGTGTTGCGCAACACCCGAAGCAGGTAGCCGAGGTCGTCGTCGCCGTGCAGCAGGCGCCGCTTCTTCAGCACCTGCGCGTAGGTCTCCTGCACGAGATCCTCGGCGTCCTCGCGCGACCCGCACAGTGCCCAGGCCGCGCGAAACAGGCGGTCGAAATGATCCCCCAGGCGCTCGGGATCGAGCAGGCGGAGAGCGGGCGACATCTGCGGAGTCCTCGGCGCAGCGTAACCCGCGGCATCCGCCGCGGCCAGGGCGTTCGACGTGTTCAGCACAGGATCCTCGAAGACGAGGACGCCCGCGCCTCGACAAACCTTCCTCACGGCGTTCCGGGAAGTTTTCGCGCGCGGCGGCGTCCTCCTCGCTTAGGCAGGACCCAAACCCCCCAGGAGGTCACCATGACGAGCAGGCTGCTCACCTCAGCCGCACTCGCCACCGCCGCGCTCATGTCGGGCGGCCTGACGAGCGCCGCCATTCTCGGCAGCGCGCAGGCGCACCCGGCGCAGCATGCCGCGGTCCACGCCGCGAGGCACCACCGCCATCATCACCACCGGAGTCACATCCCGCAGCACAACGGCGGCGATCACGACTCCGACAACCGCGGCGGCCCCAGCGACGGCGACGGGAACGTGTGATCGCGATGACCGAGACCACGCAACACGTCGCACGCAATCGCCGCAGGCTGCTCCCGGTCGTCGCCGCGGCGATGGCCGCGCTGGCCATCGCCGTCGCCGGCTGCGGCGGCGGCACCTCCACCGCGGCGACGCCGGCATCCGGCCATCAGGCCGGACCGGCCGCGGGAGCCTCAGGCATCCCGCAACACAACGGCGGCGACATGGACGCCGACAACAACGGAGGGCCGAGCGATGGCGACGGCAACCTCTGAGACGAACCGGCGCTCCGCGCGGTGGCCCATCCGGGCCGCCGCGCTGGCGCTCCTGGCGCTGCTCGCGGCGGCTGTGATCGCGGTGGCGGACGGCGGGTCGGCGACCCACCGGCCCGCAGGGCCATTCGGCTGGCTGCAGCCGGGTGCCACCCCGGCGGGGTGGCACGTCGCGCGGATCCCGTCCGGCGCGGCGCTGTCCTTCCCAGCCGGCTGGACGACGATCACGACCGACCGCGGCACCGCCTCAGCGGCCCCGGCGGGCCGGCGCGGCGTGTTCCGCGGCTACCTGAACGCCACACCCCGGAGCGGCCACGAGACACTCGCCAACTGGTCGCGCTTCCGCGTCGCGCACATCGCATCCGAGGGCGGCCGCCACGTGCAGCTGGAGGCGTCGGCCACCGGACTGCGCTTCGGGAGCGGCATAGGGTCGTGCGTCATCGACCGCTACACGACGTCGACCGCACGCTTCCGCGAGGTCGCGTGCATCGTCGCGGACCGGACCGGAACGGCAGTCGTCGTGGGCGCTGCGCCGGTCGACCGCTGGGCCGCACAGCGACGGCAGCTCGAGCGAGCGGTCTCGAGCTTCTCCGTGTGACCGCGCCTAGTGCCCGGTCGACGAGAAGTGCATGTAGTCCTTCGTGTTCCCGGTCCACGAGCCGCCCCAGCCCCAGCCGATCGAGCGGAACGCGCGCACCACCCGGCGGCCGACCATCCCGCGCAGGTGCCGCGAACGGTCGCGGTACGGCTTCGTGGCCGGGTCGCGGCTCTGGCCGCAGCCGACGTACGGGTTCTCGCGCGGGTTCACGTCGACGGCCAGGCCGTACGCGTGCATCGACCACGTGCCGGTCCCACGGCCGCCGGTGCATGGCGACGGCACCGCCTGGCGGCACTCGAACGCCGCGGTCACGTCGTCGTCGCGCGGCCGGACGCTGCGCGGGCCGTAGAAGTCGGCAAGCGCCATGTGGCGGACCGGGAAGCGCAGCCGGTAGATCCGGTGGAAGCTGTGCGCGAGCGGCCGCGCGGCGCGCCGATTCACGATCAGCTGCCCAGTGTGCACCTGGCGGTCGAAGCCGACGTACGGCACCGTGAGCAGCCGCAGGTCCGACCGCTGAACGGGACAGGAGCTGTGCCAGAAACCGCCGGTCCTGAGCTGCTTCTCGACCGGGTGCGGGAGCGCGGAGATCGAGAAGTGGAAGGGCGCGAGCGCCACTGCCGCGGCGGGAAGCGCGACGAAGTGCCGCATCCCGGCTACCGCGCCCGCGCCGCCTGGCGCTCGATCACGCTGCCCACCAGCTTCACGACCGCCGGCTCGCCCGACACCTTCACGTGCCCGTGGTCGTACGCCTCGATCCAGTCGCGGATCGACGCCTTCGGGTCGCCGGCGAGCGTGTTGAAGAAGATCCGCGGGACGGTGACGCTCACGCGCTCGTCGCCCTGGGCGTCGCGCCGGATCTCCTTCTCCGGCAGCTTCACGTGCCAGATCGCCTCGTCGTGGCGCGCCGGCAGTTCGAGTCGGACGGAGAGGTTGAGCTGGCGCAGCGCGGGCACGTCGCGCCAGACGTGGTCGATCGCCTGCGAGATGAGTGCCTTCGTGTCGGCGGAGGACATGCGCCTAGTCAATCACGACGCGATCGACCAGCTCGCGATCGAAGGCGTAGGAGAGCATCCGCTTGGCGTCCTCGGGTGCGACCCAGCGCAGCTCGTCTACCTCCTCGTTCGGCTCGAACTCGCCGCCGCCCGGCTGCATCGCCCAGTAGCGCACGACCTTCGGCCTGTCCCTATGGTCGCGGTAGCGCGCCTCGCCGAGCTCGCGGCCGAGCTCGCAGCGCAGGCCGGTCTCCTCCTCCACCTCGCGCAGCGCCGCCTCCTCGAAGCCCTCACCCGGGTCGAGCTTGCCCTTCGGCAGGCTCCAGTCGTCGTAGCGCGGGCGGTGCACCAGCGCGACCTCCAGGGAGCCGTCCTCGCCGCGCCGCCACACGACGCCGCCGGCGGCCTCGACCTCGTCGGCCACTAGCGGCAGGTCCGGAAGCGAACGGTCTTGCGGCCGGCCGCGCCGTGATGGGAGACGCGCACCGTGAAGCGGTGGTGGCGGCCGTGCAGCCGCGAGACGCGCACACGCACGCTGAAGCGCGTGCGCTTCTTGCGCGCGATCGAGTGACGGTCCACCAGCACGTTCACGCGCCGCAGCCGGAAGGCGGACACGCGGATGCGCGCCTTGAAGCTCCGGCGCACGCAGCGATGCCGCGGAACGCCGTGGATCCTGATCGTGGGCGGTCCGACGACCGGCGGTCCCACGATCGCCGTCCGGTTGTAGACGTCGTCGCCGAACGCCTTGAGGTCGGGGCGCCCGGCGTAGCCGAGGTGGTCGAGCCCGAAGATGTCCTCGACGCTGCGCAGCAGCCCGTAGTGGTTGTACGGCGTGTCGTTCGCAACACCCGGACGCACGAACGGCGAGAGCAGCACCGCGCCCGTCCGGCCGCCGCCGTTGCCCGGCGTCGGCCCGCCGTTGTTCGGCGTGTTCGGCCCGCTCGGCTCGTTGCAACAGTCGTCGGCGCCACTCTCGGACTCGTCGAAGTTCACGATCAGGAGGCCGTCGTTCTGGAACGCGGGCGAGCCGGTGATGCGCGGCACCCACGTCCTCAGGAACTGGTCGGCGCTGACGAGGCCGCCGGGCTCGTTCACCCCCTTGCACGGCTCGTCGTGGCCGTCGTGGCAGAGGTCCGGCGTGATGAAGCTGAAGTTCGGCGTCGTTCCCGCGCTGG